>JAZQAR010000067.1:0-65964 GCA_045545315.1 Eubacteriales bacterium
TAAGCGGGAACGGTGATGACCGCTTCGGTCACGGGCTCGCCCAAAAAGGCTTCTGCATCGGCCTTCAGCTTCATCAGCACGAAAGCAGAGATCTCCTCGGGGGAGTAATTCTTATCGTCGATGGCCACCCGGCGGGCGCTACCCATATCTCTCTTGATAGAGGCGATGGTGCGATCCGGGTTGGTGATGGCCTGGCGCTTAGCCACCTGGCCGACCATTCTTTCACCGGTTTTGCTGAATGCAACAACAGACGGAGTGGTGCGGGCACCTTCGCTGTTGGCAATCACGGTGGGTTCGCCACCTTCCATAACAGCAACACAGCTATTTGTTGTACCTAAGTCGATACCAATAATTTTTCCCATAATATAAATCCTCCTTTTGGGTTAGTTGGCTGTTTTAACACACGCAGGACGAATAACAGTTTCGTCCTTATAAACGTATCCTCTTTGGAATACCTCGACGATTTCGCCTTCCTTGTATTCCTCATCTTCTATATGCATGATCGCCTCGTGGCGGGTGGGGTCGAAGATCTCGCCCTTTTCGCCGATGGCGGTTACGCCGATGCTCTTTAAACAATCCATCATCTGACGGAGTGTCATCTCCACACCGCTTTTCAGACCTTCTCCGTCCTGTGCGGCGGCGATGGCACGCTCCAGGTTATCGATAGCCGGAAGAATGGAGGCCACGGCCTTGGCCACACCATCGCCATAGATCCGATCCTTTTCACGGGCGGTACGCTTGCGGAAATTATCATATTCTGCATAAAGCCGCAGATACTGATCGTGTTCCGCATTGAATTTTTCTTCCCATTCGTTGGGCTTCTTCTCTTTCTTTTTCTTGGGCTTGGGTTCAGCCTTGGGTTCTTCTGCCGGAGCGGTCTCCGGAGTTTCGGGGTCTAACGTTTTATTCTCTTCCATAATTAACCTTCCCTATCCTTTAAATAACGTTCAATACATTTTGCAAAGTATTCCACCTGGGAGCAATTCTCACCGTAGTTCATCCGTTTGGGTCCCAACAGGCTGATGGCGCCGAAGCCGGAGCGGCTGCCGTACTTACGGACGATCAACCCCATATCGCTGAAGTTGATACCGGCGATCTCGCTACCGATGGCAATGGAAAGTTCCTTGCCGTCCCGGGGGTTCAGAAGTGTGCGCATCTCATCCTCCCGGCTCAAAAAGTTCAATACGTTCTGAACCTTATGCACCTCGTAGAATTCCGGATGAGAGAGCAAATTACTTTGGCCTGAAACAAAAACCTTGGGATTCCGGATGGAATTGACCATATTCTTCACGATGCCTGCCACAAAGTTCCAGTTCTGATGAAGGCCCGCCAGCCGTTGCTCCAGCTGTTCAAAGTCATCATCCTGCAGACGGGCGAAGCTCACGTCACCCAAAAATTGATTCAGGGTTTCGGAAAGATCCGCAATGTCGTTATCATCGGCCAGAAAATAGAACCGGCAAAAGCTGTTTTTGACGGTACCGTTCCGGGTGATGGCCACCAGGTTCAGGCAATTATCAGCGGTTTTGATCAGCTCCACCTTGATGATCCGGTCATCATCGGAGTGGCTCATCACCGCTGCGGCGGTATAGCCGGTGATCTCCGAAAAGCGGGAAAGGGCGTGCTTCAGAAAATCATCCACGTTGCCGCTGGGGTCTTCCACCGCCTCTTCGATGACGATGGCCCGTTCCGCAGGCAGCACCGTTTCCTGCAGCAGGTAATCCACGTAATAGCGGTAGCCCTTTTCGGTGGGGATCCGCCCGGCGCTGGTATGCGGCTGTTCCAAAAAGCCGTCTTTTTCCAGGGCGGCTAAGTCGTTACGGATCGTGGCAGAGGAGATCTGCAGGTCGATCCGCTCCAGGATCAGCTTGGAGGCCACCGGTTCCCCGGTTTCCACGTAGGCTTCCACCAATGCTTTCAAGATCAAATTCAGCCGATCCTTCATCCTTTCACCGTCCTTTTAAAATTTAGCACTCTAACCTCTCGACTGCTAACAATGATACTTTACCACTATTTTATACGATTGTCAACACTTGAATTCAAAAAAATTGTGAATAATTCTTGACAATTGATAAACTCCCCCTATATAATTAAAATATGAAAAAAATTGTTAACGGAGGGATCTTTCATGGCAGAATTCAAGTATGAAATTACCGAGCGTTTTGGCAGCCTGCCCGAAAACGCAAACGGCTGGAGCAAGCAGTTGAACAAAATCAGCTGGATGGATCGCGCTCCGAAGTATGATCTGAGAGAATGGTCGCCGGACGGCACCAAAATGAACAAGGGCGTTTCCTTTACCGACGAAGAACTGATCGCTCTCAGAGATCTACTCAACAGCCTGAAACTGGACTAATGAATAAATTACCGAGGCAACTTAACTGCCTCGGTAATTTATTTTATCTGATCAAAACAAACAAAAACAAGAATCCCGAAGGATCCTTGTTTTTTTCAGACTGTCAAAAAAGGCACCGACCGCAGAAAAAAAGAAAAATGTATGTTCCCCATAAGCACCCCTTGCCTAAAGGGGATATTTTAAAGGAAAAAATGCGGCCAAAGCCGCATTTTAATTGAATTTTTTCTGCTTTCCGCCAACTCTCCCTCTCGTAGTACCTCTGTACAACTTCGGGTCTAGTTGACGAAATCGGCACTCTTTTTATGGCAGTCTCCCAGCGTGTCAAAAATAACAAATAGAGTTTTTTGACACGCTGCAAAAACAAGGATCCCGAAGGATCCTTGTTTTTTATTTACTTTACAGACATTTAAGCCTGAGCCTTCAGCATTCTGACAACGTCAACGATGTTGATCACGCCGTTGCCGGAATAATCTGCATTAGCTTCCACGATGCGATCGGGATAGTCTACCAAATGGCGCATTACTGCGGTGATATCTGCCATTTCAAAGGCAGCGTTACCGGTAGCATCGCCGGCCAGCTTGGCAACAGAATTCATGGTGGCGGTTTCCTTATCAAAGGAGAACTCGTTCATCTCGGCATCCGTTACCAGTTCATTGTTCACGTAGAAGTAACCGGTCTCGGTTTTGATCTCGCCAAAGACCTTACCTTCGCTATCGGTATAGAAGGTCTTACCGTCCAAGGTAACCTTGATGGTGGCCTTGTCTTCGGTAGCGGCGATCACGGTCTTGCCATCTTTCACAGTCCAGACAGTGCCCTCTTCCCCATTCAACTTGGCGGCAGCCACACCGTTGCTGAAGGTCTCAGCCTTCACGGTGGCGGCATAGTTGGCATTGGGAATAACGTTCTTCTTATCGGCGATGATCATATTGTTCTCGTGAACCTCTTCCTTGGCGTTACGAACAAGAATGTTAGTTTGAGGATCCTTCACGTCGGAATAGATCTTACCGTTGAAGTAGCAGTTCTTAACGGCAGTGGTACTGTTGTGAGCGTAAGCAGCCAGACCACCAACATACCGTTGACCGGTGATGGTACCGGAACAGCCCACGTTGATCATGGAACCGCCGTTACGGAAGTTTGCGGCAATACCGCCAACACCCTTGCCCATCTGCAGGCTGAGGTTGGTTACATTCACGCCGGACCAGATATTTTCCAGATTGGTAGCGCCATCGCAATAAGCAACAATTGCAGCGGTCATATCGTAACCGATCATATTGCCGGTCACGTTCAGGTTCTTGATGGTCGCACCGTAGGTGGAGGCAAAGAGGCCAACGCCCAGGTAATAGTGCCGGAAGTCGATATTGACGGTGTGGCCCTTGCCGTCGAAGGTACCGCAGAAGCGGTAAGCGTTATCGGGATCGGTAGCACCGGTATGATAGAAACCATCTTCGGAATATACGCTGGTTCCATTAGAGGAGCTTCCGGTTCTACCTACGGGGAAGATGCTCATATCAGCCATATCCAGATCATTTTCCAGATATACGGTCTTTCCAGCAAAGTTCACCCCGGAGCCAACCAATTCGCCAAAGGCCTTCCAGTCGTCCACGGTTACAATGCGATAAGCATCGTATGCGCGATACTTATCAGCAGCGGCATACTGGGTAAGGGTGGGAACGCTGGGGTAGGTGCCGGTGTATTCGGCTGTGGTATCCACCACAGGCGCAGTAACAGCAGTAAGACCCATACCGGCCAAAACGGCTTCGGCAATCTTCTGGTAGCCGGCATCGTTATACCAAACGCCTGCGGCGCAAGCATCGTCGGAGACGTAGCCGGCAACATCGGCCTTGGTTGCGGTATAAACGTCAATAAAGTTCACGCCCAGCTTGGTAGCCAGCTGGCTGTAAAGAGGAGCAGCAACCTGCAGAATAGCGGCAGCATTCTCGTTGGTGGCTGCAGGGGGATTTGCCAGATAGATTTCTGCTTCAGGGAAGGTAGCCTGGTATTTCTTCACCAGATAGGTGAACTGATCTTCGATCTTGTTGGCCAGGTTGGGAGCTGCAGCGTTCATGGTCTTAAAGTCGTTGGAGCCCAGCATAATAACCAGCTTATCGGGGTTCACCTTCAGGCTTTCGGCATAGGTGAGAGAATCGATATAGGAACTGCTTTGATCCTGTTGAATGGTGGCATTACCGGCTGCATAGTTCAGAACGGTGTATTCTTCGCCCAACAACTTAGTCAGAACGGCGGGGTAGCTCTTGCGATAAACGTCGCTGCTGCCCAGACCCAAGGTTAGGTCGTCACCCACCAGAGCGATCACAGGTTCTTTCTTATCGGAGGGCTCGGTAACTCTATAGGGAGTGGTGGGCATTTCTTCCATGGCTGCGCCGATAATGGGAGCCAACAGATCCAGACCCAGGGCGTTACAGTGAACGTTATCGTAGGTACCGTCGTACAGAATAGTCTGGTCTCTGGTAACCTCTCCGGTCTTAGCAGGAGTGGTTTCGTCATAGAATTCCTCGGCCAGGTCTTCGTTATGATACAGATCAATCAGGGGGATGCCCCATTTTTCACAAACAGCCTCAGCGGTAGGATAATAAAGTTCCTGGGCACCGTTATCGATATCGGTGAACCAGTTGGAATTTTTGATCTGATAGTTCCAGATATAAGCGATGGAGGCGGTGTCACCAAAGAGTTCAACGGCCTTGGCAATGGTGGCTTCCAAAGCACCGGAGAAGGTGGCTTGATCAAAGTCTTCAAAATCAAATTCGTCGGGATCGATGGTGCCCTTGGGCAGCTTGGCAGAAGACTGGCTATAAGAAAGGTCGTTGGTTCCGCCGTGGATCATCACGTAGTCGTAATCATTGTGGCGGGCGGTGTTCAACTGGTTCAGGATCTGATCCTTACCGCGAACGGTGGCGAACCAGTAACCGGAGATCCCGTAGTTATCCACCATCATATCGTACTTATCGGCGATACGGGCAGCCCAACCGCGGTTGTCAACGCCTTCCTTGTTCCAATCGTTGGCGGCTTCGGTAATGGAGTCACCAATGAACAGAGCAGATTTACCGATCAGGGGATTATCGGCCTTGATACCGTTGGTGGCATAATAGCCATCGATTCCAACGTCGCCCCGCAGCACGAAGGCCTTGGTTCTGGCGTTGGTCATAAAGGTGGCGCGGATGTATTCAACCCCTGCGGGTACGGTGTAGGTATAAACGTCAGCACCGGTAGCCAGGTAATACTGATAATCCGTTACCAGGTTGTTCTTGATTTCAGCGCTTGTGGCGTTCTTCTTGGGGGAACCGGCATAATAACCGGTTTCATAATCGAAAGAGTCTTTCCAGGTCAGGTCGTTATAGGAAATAGCCTTAATCGCCTTCTTAGCGGCGTTATAGGCCGTACCAAAATGAACCTGGGTACCGGTTACAACGGGGCCTAAGGTCAGTACCTCACCCTCGGTAACCTTAATATAATCGGTAGTAAAATAGTTGGCATCGGCGGTTTCAACACCGGCGGCGGTCACGTACTTACCCTGGGCTTCCAGGATCCATACGTGATTATTGAACAGTTCCAAATACTCAGCCATGGAGAAGGGGCGATTCTTGGTGATCACGAAGAAATCGTCAACACCGGAGCTTTGCTTATCAGCAACGATCAGCTTACCGTCGCCGGGAGCAGTCCAAACACCCATACTGAAATCTGCATTGGTGAATTTATCCAACCACAAAATGTTGGTGTCATTCCAGTCCCAGGAAGTAGCACCGGCAGGCCAGTATACGCAATGTACGGCACCGGGAGTATAGGAGGCGCCAAAATAGATTTGGTCACCCTTCTTAACGTCGATCCATTCGGACCCGTTATGACCGGGGGCGCTTCTTCCACTGCCCCAATACTGAGTGCCGGCGGTCAGCCGGACGCCCCAGTTGCGGTTTTCAGTGGTCCACAGATTGGCCTCTGCCAAGGGTACGGGCTGGTAGGTAGCGCCTGCGCCTGCGGTAGCCTTCTTCATGCCTGCAGCAATTTCAGGTGCAAGCAGATCATACCCCAGATAGTTAGGATGCAGGTTATCGCCGAAACCGTCTAACACGTCGGTAAACACTTCGAATTCAGCGTTCAGCTTTTCGTTGTTATAAAGGTCAATACAATTGATGCCCCATTTTTCACAAGCAGCCTTGGCGACTGCGTTATATTGGGCAATCAAAGTCTGATCCTGAGGATAACTGCCGTGCGGAGCGATCTTATAACTGATCAGATAGGAGATTGCGGCGTTGCCGTACAGCTCCTTAGCTCTTGCAAAAGTGGCCTCGATACCACCGGCAAAGGTGCTCTGATCAAAGCCGGATTTTATATTTTCTGCAGTAACGGTACCAACGTCAATCCCGTCCCAGATATCATTGACACCGCCACCGATCACAACGTGATCAAATTTTACGCCGGCAGACAAAGCGTTATTCAATTGGTTGATAATGGTGCCGGTTTTACCGTCACCAACACGGCAATTGGAGAGAGAGGAAGAGGTGCGACCGTAGTTATAGACCAGCATATCCTCCATATCGGCAATACGGCCGGACCAACCCCGATAGTTGATGCCTTCTTTATTGGAAGCGGAGTCCTGAGTTGCATGGGTAACGGAATCGCCCACAAACAGAGCAGTCTTGCCAGCCAGGTTGCTGTCAGCGGCGATCCCTTCCATTTTTTTGTAGGTGGCCATGTCCATCTTGCCGCGAACCACCATAAATTTTGGGGTCACCTCTACCTTAAAGGGAACACGGATATAGTTCACGCCTTCAGGTACGGTATAGGTATAGAAAGCGGCAGTTTCATCCACCATATAGCTGAAGCCCTTGTTGGGCCCGGCCTGGCCGGAACCCATGTGGCGGTAGAAGCCGGTGGTATAAGCAAAGTTTTCAACGAAGGTCAGATCAGCCTTGGCAATGGCCTTTACGGAAGCCTTGGAGGCATTGTAAGCATGGCCAAAATAAGCCTGATCAGCGGTGATGGGGCCCAGAGTCAGGGTCTCACCGGGGGTTACTTCGATATAGTTAGTGGTATTATAGGCTGCATCTGCAACCTCTGCACCGTTACCGTCTAACCGAATGCCCAAGGAATTGAGCAGATAGGAGTTGTTATCAAAGTAATCGTAATATTCTTTGGCGGTGAATTCTTGGTTCTTGGTAACAAGGAAGAATTCGTTGTTACCATTGTCTTGCTTGTTCAGAACCTGAATCTGGCCATCGGAGGGAGCCTTCCATTTAACAATGTACCATTTATCGCTCAGCTTTTCATAAGCGAAGGAAGGAACAGCATCTGCTTTAAGGCCGTTTGCATTTGTGGCACCAACCAGTGCGGCACTGGCGCCGGGAGCCTTCCAGCTGATGTGGCTCATATTATAATAAGCCCCACCAATGCAGATAATATCACCTGCTTTAACGGTGATCCACTCAGTAGCGGTATGGCCGGGATTACCTCTCCCAGCGGCCCACCAGGATAAAGTGGAATCGTTGGAATAAGTAACACCCCAGTTACGGTTTTCAGGAGTCCACAAATTCACAAGCGATGAAGGTTGCGCGGTGGCAACATCTGCACTTGCAACGATACCCGGTGCAATGGGTAACGAAAGCAGCATTGCCAGAACGCAAAGGATTGAAAGTGTGCGTTTCATAGATTTTTCCTCCTAATAAAATACTATGTCTATATTTTAAAAGGTTTAACCAAAAAAGTCAATTGAGTGTAAAAAAATATACAGCACATTATACGACTTCTTTTTACCACAATGTGGTATATTTTTTAAAAATTTGATCCGCACTTCTATTATAAAAATAAAAAAAGCACCGCATCGTTTGATGCGGTGCTTGATTTACTTATTCGCCGGTACCGTCGTTGACCTGGGGTTCGGGGTTATATTCTTCCCAAACTTCCTTTACCTCTTCTTCCCATTCGGGCAGTTCCTTCTTGGCGAAGTTAGAAACCAGATAGCGGGAGTAGAGATACTTTTCACCAACAGCCTTAACGGGATCCTTGGCATCCTTGAACTTCATGGTCAGGTCGTCCTTCTTCTTCATGAAGTCAACGTAGAGGAGCTTGGCCAGGATCTTATAGTCGTCGGTAGGAGTCTTATCGCTGGCGGCGGTGAACTCCAGTTTGGAGATGTTATCGTAGAGAGTATCCAGATCCTTAACGTAGGAGATCACGTTCTTCTTGGCGCTTTCCTTCAAGGCAGCGGCGCAATAGAGGTGAACTTCCTTGGAAAGCTGGTAGGCGATGGTGCCCAGTTCTAAGTAAGCATCGAATTCAGCGGAGTATTTGAGGAAGTCTACGTTATACTCGCCTTCGATTTCGTCGGCATAATCGGAGAGAACCAGATAAGCGATGATGCTGGACTGGCCTTCGCTGGCAAAGCCGCGATGCTTGGCAATGGAGCGGGCGATCTGCATAGGAGCAGTTACCTGGGGATAGTCGGTATTGATCAGAACCTCACCGGTGAAGGGAGAGTAGATACTGCCGATCCCCATTGCACTGTACAAGGGAGAGAACAGCAGCTTCTTAACCTTAACCTCGCTACCCTTCAGGAAGGGATACTCTTCGCTGGCGGCCTTGAAGCAAGCGTTCACTGCTTCGCCGATCTCGCCCAGAGAATCGCCGCGGCTGGCATAGCGGGCGGCACCGGTCTGGGTAAAGTAGATATTGGACATACCTTCAACGGCTACTTCGTTGATCTGGTCGATGGTGTAGATCATAGCGCCGTCCAGGGTAGGCTGCGTATAATAATCAGGCTTGAAGTTCTTTAAAACCTCTTTGGACTGACCGTGGAAGGGCATCCGGTTGGTGGTCACACCGTAGCACATACTGTAGAACAGGAAGGCGGTACCGAACACGGCAACCAGCACATACCCGAACTGCACCCAAAGACCGGCGATCTTAAAGCCGTCCTTGTTGGTCTTGGCGACCTTGATGGTTTTATAGATCTGGAAGCCGGCATAGCCCAGGATCCCGACAACCGTCAAAATACCCAGAATCTCAACCAAAGAGAAGGGCAACAGGTTGGAAATGGCGGTCAGAACGCCAACCACACCGCTGGTCAAAGAGGTGGTCAGGCTTTCGCTGATGGAAGGATCCACCATCGCCATAATATAGAGAACCAGACCGACCAAGCCCAGCCCGGCAAAGCACCATTTGACAATGGAGAAGGCCGTATGGTTCATAAAGATCAGTTTTAATTTTTCTTTTAAAGTATACTCGGGTTTGATCGCCGCCAGATCGGCAACGTCAAATTCGAAGCCTTCGTCAAATTCAGCCAGATCATCCAGGGTGAATTCGCCGGCAAGAGCCTCTAATTCGTCCATCGAAAGGCCTAATTCCTCAGTCTGTACGCCTTCTGTAGCATCCAGCTGCAAGCCTTCGAGTTTTTCATTCTCAGCCATATGCGTCCTCCTCGCCTATCATAGGATATTATACACGATTATATATTACTATAAATTAGACAAAATTTCAAGTGGTTATTTATATTTTTTATACTTTTTTTATTGCTTTTCGCTGTCCGGCATAATAATTCCGCCGCCCAACACGTAATTTTCCCAATAAATTACCGCACTCTGACCGGGGGCCGGAGCTTTTTTGGGGCTCTCGAACCGCAAGACCGCCCGATCCCCTTCCAATTGCTCCACCCGAACGGCAGTATCCCGATCCCGGTAGCGGATCTTGGCGGTCAGCCCCTCTTGGGGCAAGGGCAGGTGAAATACCGCCCGCTCCAGCCAAACGGTCTGCTTCAGCACCGATTCCTCGGGGCCCAGCCTTACCACGTTGGTTTCCGGCTCCAGGGCCGCCACGTAAAGCCGCTGATCGGAGGCCACGCCCAAACCCCGGCGCTGACCCACCGTATAACCGCAGATCCCCTTATGGAATCCCAGCCGCTTACCGGTGAGATCCAGGATCTCCCCCGGTTGGGGGCGCTTGCCGGTGAAATCAGCGATAAAATCGTCGTGGGAGCTGCCCTCTTCCAAAAAGCAGATATCCAAAGAATCCTTTTTTGTGGCGGCAGAAAGCCCCAGCGCCGTTGCCTTTTCACGCACGGCGCTTTTATCATCGGTCTCCCCCAAAGGTAAGATCAGGCGGGATAAAACCTCCTGCCCCAGACCGTAAAGCATATAGCTTTGATCCTTGGTCTGCCCCGGGATCCGGCGCACCAAATAACGGCCCTCGCGGAAAACCACGGAAGCATAGTGACCGGTGGCGATCTTTTCACACCCCAGTTCGTCCGCCGCCTCCAAAAGACCCCGGAACTTGACCGCAGGGTTACAGAGGATGCAGGGGTTGGGGGTCTCGCCCCGAAGATAAAGCTCGGCAAAGGGCTTCATCACCTTTTCCCGGAACGGCCCGGTCATATCCTTGCAGTAAAAGGGAATACCCAATTCGGCGGCCGCTTTTTCAGCGGCGGCCGCCTCGTTGCCGATCTGATGCATTTTTAAAAAGACACCCACAGGCTGATCGCCCCGTTCCTTTAAAAGGGCCACACAGACCGCGCTGTCGACGCCGCCGCTCAAGCCAACGGCAACTTTGCTCATTCTACGACCTCGAACAAAACACCCAAAGTGCCGGGGCCGCAATGGCTGGTGACAACGCTGCCGGCGTCGGTTTCGAAGATCTCTTCAAACATACCGGATTCCTTCACCACGTCGTATACCGCCTGCACGGTGGCAGGGTCACACTTAGTGTGGGTTACAAAGCAACGTTTTTTATTCATCTTATCCGCATTGGCGGAGAGCATTTGCTTGGCATACTGAACCATCACCTTATCGATGACACCGCGGTATTTTTCGGCAACACCCATTTTACCGTCAGCCACAAAGATGCGGGGGTGGAGCTTTAAAATGTTGGCGCCCAAAGCGGCAACGGAGGAACAACGGCCGCCCATCCGCAGGTAATCCAGCTGATCCACCACGAAGCTGGCCCGCACCAAAGGAATGCGTTTTTGGATCTCGGCCACGATCTCTTCGGCGGATTTGCCCTCTTCCTTCAGGTCGTAGGCATCCAGCATCAAAAGAGCGGTACCGGTGGAAAGGTTGGCGCTGTCGATCACGTAGACCTTGCCCTCGCCCTGCTGTTCATCGGCGGCCAGAATAGCGCTTTGATGGGTACTGGACATGGAGGACGAGATATTGAAATGGATCACGTCGTAGCCTTCCTTGGTGTAAGTCTCAAAGAATTCGGTATAGTCGGTCAGGGTGGCGGCAGAGGTCTTGGGCAGTTGCTTATGCTCCGCCACGTAAGCATAGATCTTCTCGGGGTACATTTCCACCCCGTCGTCCTTAAAAGATTCATCGCCCAGGGTCACGTAGAGGGGCTGGATCTTAAAATCGCACCGCTCCTTCAGGGCGGTAGAAATATCGCAGGTACTGTCTGCAGAGATGATGATTTTATTCATAATGAATCCTAATCCTTTCGTAAATCACAACTTCACACCTTATAATATAACTGATATTTCCCGAATTGTCAAAGAAATTGTTGATTTTTTTATTTCCTTGCTCTATAATATGGATAGTAATTTAATATTGAGGAGGAACTCAAAGAATGCTTGTTTCTGCAAAGGAAATGATCAAAAAGGCCTATGAGGGCCATTACGCCGTTGGCCAGTTCAACATCAACAATCTGGAATGGACCAAGGCCATCCTGCTGACCGCCGAAGAAAACAAATCCCCTGTGATCCTGGGTGTTTCCGAAGGCGCCGGTAAGTATATGTGCGGTTATAAGACCGTTGTGGGCATGGTAAAGGGCATGATCGAGGAACTGAACATCACCGTTCCCGTTGCCATCCATCTGGACCACGGCTCCTACGAAGGTGCTAAAAAGGTTATCGCAGACGGATTCTCTTCCGTTATGTTCGACGGCTCCCATTACGGCATCGAAGAAAACATTGAAAAGACCAAAGAGATCATCGCTCTGGCCAATGCCAAGGGCATGAGCGTAGAGGCCGAGGTCGGTTCCATCGGCGGTGAAGAGGACGGCGTGATCGGCCGCGGTGAGGTTGCCGATCCCGACGAATGCAAGAAGATCGCTGACCTGGGTGTGGACTTCCTGGCTGCCGGTATCGGCAACATCCACGGCAAATATCCCGCCAACTGGGCCGGCCTGGATTTTGAAGCCCTGGATAAGATCCAGAAGGCAACCACCGGTATGCCCCTGGTACTGCACGGCGGTACCGGCATTCCTGCCGATATGATCAAAAAGGCCATCTCTTTGGGTGTTGCCAAGATCAACGTTAACACCGAATGCCAGCTGGCTTTTGCCGATGCTACCCGTAAGTACGTGGAAGCCGGCAAGGATCTGGAAGGCAAGGGCTTTGACCCCAGAAAGCTGTTGGCCCCCGGCTTTGAAGCCATCAAGGCCACCGTTAAGGAAAAGATGGAGCTGTTCGGTTCCGTTAACAAGGCTTAATTTCATCAAGCGTCTCAAGGCGACCGCATTTTGCGGTCGCCTTTTTCTTTTCATTTTTTCACACCTCCCGGCATAGATTGGTAAAAAGAGAGGATGTGTGAAAAAATGAAAAGAAAATATTTGTTCCTTTACTTATTATGTCTGTTTTTGCCCTACGTTACGGTGCTGATCCTATGCCAAATTATGGACAAGGCACCCCAAACGCCGGAGCCCCGAGGCTACACCGTGACCCTTTACCGCACCCAAACCGAAAAAACAGAGGTCTTGGCCTTAAAGGATTATCTTTTTGGTGTTTTGGCGGGGGAAATGCCTGCCTCCTACCCGGAGGAAGCATTAAAAGCCCAGGTGGTGGCATCCTATTCTTATCTTTTGCATCGCAAAAACACCATAGCAAATCACCCTACCACCGATTTCGGTCACCCCGGGGATATTTGCGATAATCCGGATCATTGCAAGGCCTACGCCACCGCAGAAGAGTGCGAGGCCCGCTGGGGCAAGGAATGGCGAACATCCTTTGAGAATAAATTACGGCAAGTGGTAGAAGATTCTTTGGGCTATGCGGCACTTTATGAGGAAGAGCCCGCCAACACGGTCTTTCATGCCTTTTCCGGAGGGGTCACCGAGGATGCCGCCGACGTATGGGGTGCCGAAGTCCCCTACCTTAAATCCGTGGATTCCCATTGGGATCGGGAGGCCAAGGATTTTTCCACCACGGTCAAGGTGCCCCTTGAAGAATTTAAATCAAAGCTGGAGATCACCGGTACGGAGGAAGGTGCCGTCACCCTGACCGCCGGAGGCTCAGTGGGGACGCTGGTCATCGGCGAAAAGACCTTCACCGGGCGGCAGCTGCGGGAGGCTTTTGGCCTGCGCAGTACCCGTTTTAATCTAAAAATTGAAAAAGAGCAGGCGGTCTTTTCGGTCAGCGGCTACGGACATCAGGTGGGAATGAGCCAATTCGGAGCTTCGGTTTTGGCGCAAAATGGCTTCACCTTTCAAGAGATTCTTTCCTATTATTATAAAGGTGTGACGGTGGTACAAGATTATTATGTATAAATTTTTTCAAAAATGCCCATATTAGAAGCAGAAGTTCTACTATGAAAGGATATATGGGCATGAAAGAGAAAATTTTGCATTTACTGAAAACCAAAGGCTACTATATTGTATTGGGGCTTTGTGTGCTGACGGTGGGCACGGTCAGTTTTCTTTCTTATAAGATCAATCAACAGGATCAGGCAGAAACACCTCTGACCCCCGGTCCCGCCTCCGATGTAGAAAAAGTAGAGGAAAAGGTACCGGATACCCGCCCGGAGGTGCAGGAGGAACAACCGGCCGCACCCTCTGAGGAGCAGGGTGCCGAGGCAGAATACGCCCCTCCCCTGACCGGCGAGGTGATCGCCCACTATTCCCCGGATCATCCGGTTTATTCCTACACCCTGAAGGATTGGCGGGTGCATAACGGTATTGATATCGCTGCCCCCTCCGGCACCCAGGTGCTGAACGTTTGCGACGGGGTGGTGGAATCGGCAGAGACCCACGACCTGATGGGCAATACGGTGGTGATCCGCCACACCGACGGCAAGGTCTCGCGCTATTGCAGCTTAGGTGAGATGACGGTGACCGCCGGGCAGATGGTCAAGAAGGGCGAGCCCATCGGCACCGTGGGGAACAGTATGCTGTTGGAGTGCGGTGAGGCCGATCACCTGCACTATGAATTATGGGCAGATGATCAATTGGTGGATCCCACTTCGATTATGGAATAAATAACGGCGGTGCTTCATCCGCACCCCGTCGGCGGTAAGCTTGGTGGGTAAAGCTTCGGCGATCTCCGCCCATTCCAGCCCCCGAAAATAGCGCAGTTCAAAGATCAACCGCAGCTCGGGATCCGGGATCTGCTCCACGAATTTGGCCAGTTCCCACAAAACCTCTGCCAGCGCATCACAGCGCCGCAGCAGTTCCTTTTCCAGCGCCCGGGAACAGGCTGTCCGGCAGGGGGGCAGGCTCCGTTCCAATCGGCGGCATTCCTCCAGTTCCCGTTTGATCAATCTTGCGTCACACAGCTTCATGGGGCAGCACCTCCCGAAATTCGTTATCCACCCCGCAATGGGGGCAGCAGTAAAGGGTTTGTCCCCATCCGCCGGGTAGTCCGTAGGTCTCACGGTAGCGGACAGGCTCACGAAAGGTTCTTCGGCAGTTTTCACAGTAATACGTCAAGGGGGAACACCTCCTGAAAATCACATTGTAAGGCCCGGCATAGGCGCAGGGCAGTCTGAAAGCCGGGGTAACGGCCATCCTTTTCCAGCCGACAGACGGTGGAACGGGAGACCGAGGCGGCCTCTGCCAGCTCCTGCTGGGTCAGCCGACACCGAACCCGGTTATAATATAAGCGGTTATACATTGGTTCTTCTCCTGATACTAAAATATTACAGAAATCGATTTCGTTCTCTATTAAAAAGCAAAATTCGTCTTATTTCAAGGAAAACCGTTTGACATTTTTCGACATTGCCCCTAAAATAAAGGGTAAGAGGTGAGTTTTTCCATGTCATTTGTCGAAAAAAAGATCCAAGAGGAATGTGTATACGAAGGGCCGATCTTTCAGGTCTATCATAATCTGGTGGAGTTGCCAAACGGAGTGGCCGCACCCCGGGATCGGATCGCCCATCGGGGCGGCGCCGGTATGGTGGCCCTGGACCGGGAGGATCATATCTATCTGGTGCGGCAATACCGCCACGGGGTGGAAAAGGAATTATTGGAGATCCCCGCCGGCAAATTGGAGGCCGGAGAAGATCCCGCCAAGACCGTGGTACGGGAACTGGAGGAGGAAGTGGGCTTTACCCCCAACAAGGTGACCTCCTTGGGCTATATGGAGCTTTCCCCCGCCTATTTGCAGGAGATCACCTATCTTTACCTGGGTCAAGAACTCATCCCCCACAAAGAGGAGCTGGATGAGGACGAGTTCCTGGAGGTGGTACGAATGCCCTTTGCCGAAGCCTTACAAAAGGTACTGGCGGGCGAGATCACCGACGGAAAGACTCAGGTGGCTATTATGAAGACCGCTTTATTATTAAATAAGTTATGAGAGAACGGGTGCCAAAGCACCCGTTCTTTAATTTTGCAGTCGGTCCAAGATCACCGCAAGCTCGGCCCGGGTAACAGGGTCGTTAGGGCGGAAGTTTCCGTCCGGGTCCCCCACCATCAGCCCTTGCTCTGCTGCGGACTCCACGGCTTCCACCGCCCAAGCGGGGATCTGATTCTGATCCTCGAACATAGATTCATCCTCCTTCAATGTAAAATCCTTTGAATCATAGCGCCCCACCCGATTGGGGATCCCCAACCATGTGGTGGGATCCAGCACCTCTTCCCCCTGCTGTAATTGATAATGCAGGTGGGTACCGGTCACGTTGCCGCTGGCGCCCATGGTACCGATGACGGTGGTGCGGGTGACCCGATCTCCGGCCTTGACCCGCACACTCCCCTGCACCAGATGGCAGAAGAGGTGACGGCGACCCTGGCTATCGCCAATGGATACGTACTGTCCCCAGCCGGTGGCATCGTAGGCCACCACCCGCACCACACCGTCGCAGGTAGAATAAATATCCCGATTCTCTGCCACCAGGTCGATGCCCTTATGACCGGCCTTCCAAAGGGCGCCCTGCTGACCGTAGGTGGCGGTCACCGTAAAGGGGCCGCTGACAGGTAGATTGGTCACTCCGCTGCCCCCGCTTTCAGGTTCTTTAAATACTGATCCGCCTTCAGAGCACTTTGGGTAAAGCTGTTATTCTTCCACCAGGCCCAAAGGGTGCTGATCACCGTGGCCAGGGCAGAAAGCCCCTGATAAAGTTCTTCATCGCTGAAGGGCAAGGGATTCCACCCCAGCAGGGTCATAATTTGATTGATCAGGCTGACCGCCAAAAAGGCGGTGCGGATCCAGGTTTCTTTTGAAATTTTCATAATCGACATTCTCCTTTATATGATCTCCAGGAGCTTCAGTGCATTGATCCCCAGGCCGGAGCAGAGCAGGAGCAACAGCCCGATCCCCACGAAGCGGAGCAGGGTCTTACCGCCGGCGGTCTCGAAAAAGCCGAAGGGTGGGTGCTCCTCCATCCGATCCAATCGCTGTTCCTGCCGCTCCAGCAGGGCGGTCATCCGCTCCACCGCACCGGTAAGTTTCACGCAGGCCTTGGTCAGATCGTCCAGCTTTTGCCCCTGATCTTCGATCCGGCGCTCGGTGAGCTTTTGTACCCGCTCGATGCCCCCGCTCCGCATATTGCAATAATCCCGGGTAATGGGTTGCACCGTTATAAGCCCCGTGCCCGGTCTTCCAGCTCCCATTGACGTTTTAACTGCTGGAGAGCCAGTTTATAGTAATAATCCTTGGCGGCGGCATCGGCGGCTGCGGCGGTTTTGAATTTTTGCAGATCCAAGGTATCCTCGGCATCCTGCAGTTCCAAAAAGCCATCGCCCATCTGTTGCCCCAATTCCCGATGCAATTCTGCCACCTGCTCCATGGCATCCTTTTGCACCGCCGCCCGGTCAGCATTGTTTTCTGCCAGGTCGTTCTGCTGATCCAGCAGGGCCCGGTACGCATTGGCCGCCGCCTGATTCAAGGCGGTGGCGGTGATCACGTCTGCCAGGCCGGTATTTTCCAGACCCCGGGTCAAAAGCCCGCTTTGTGCCAAACGCTGTTGGTTCCAGGCGGAGGAGCGGGCGGCCTGCTGATTCAGCTCCCCTTGCTGTTCCAGAAGGGCTTTTTGCTGTTCCAGGGCATCCAGTTGCTGCTCCGCTCCCTTTTGGATGGCGTTCAGCTCGCCCCGGGCGAATTGTTGCGCCAACTGCCGATAAGCATCGTAGCCCTCCGGGGCGCCGGCGCTTATCAAAAGCGTATAACGGGAGCCATCCTCCCCACCGGAATAGCCCGCACGGGCACGGATCTGCTCGGCTTGGGAATGGGCCGCCCTTTGGGCGGCGGTATCTCCGGCTGCCACCGCGGTCTCATAGGCCAGGGTGGCTTTTTTTAATTCCTCCTGCTCTGCTTGAGAGAGCAGGAATCGGTCGATATTACTGAGCATTGTTCTTCCTTTCTATTTTATTCATCGGCGTCTTCCTTTGCGATAGATCAGCCGCAATCCCCACAGCTTATAATGCGGTACGTCCGGGAACTGCAACCGCACCGCCAGGTGATTGCACCGTCCAAAACGGGTGGCGATAGGGCACCATTGTCCCTTGACCCCCTTCCAAAGCCGGAAGGTGCGAGAGGCATATTCCGATCCGTTCCGCAAAAGAGTAAAGGTGCCCTCGGTGTTATCCGGGGCGGTCAGCAACAGCTCCAACCGATGAAAGATCATGGCAAGACCGCTGTTTTCCTCCAGGGCAGGCGTTTGCCAATAGGCCTCAAACTCCTCCCCTGCTCCTTCGCTTATACGATATATGGAACCGTTGTAGCATCCCAAATATAAGGCATCCTCGGTGGCCACCACCGCCTGGAAGGGAAGGGGCAGTTCCCACCGCATAAAGCGGTAGCCCCCTTCCCCATCGGATCGGCCGTCGGTCACCAGCACCGTTTCCTTTAAAAACAGAAGATACAGCCCCTTCCAATTAACGGCGCAAATATCCGAAAACGTAGCGTTGTTAAAATAGGGCTCCACCGTGCGGCTGCGCAGCACCGTTTCGTTCAGGTTGATCAGCTCGTCGGAGACGGATTTGACGGTATAAATACCGCTTTGAGCCATAAAGCAGGGCTCGTTCCCTGCCCAGCCCACCGTATGGCTGTTGATACAACCGTCCACGGAGGCTCCCGCCACCGAGGGGTACGCATCCACTTGATAGGGCTCCCCGGCCAGGTTGGAGCCCACCTCCACCAATCGGTGGGAACGGAAAAAGACGTTGGAATCCCGGGGGTCGTTTTTCAATACCGCCAGCCGTCCGTCCTTTAAGGGGCAATAGCCGGTGATGGGGGTATCCCGATTGCCCAGCTGTTCCCAGGCGGTCTCGTAAAAGCATAAAAGATCCCCCGGTGCGCTGAAATGGTCGATGCCGGGTGTTTTCTCGCTACCGCCCATAAACAGCACGCTGTTGCCTCCATCGGGGCCGTAAAATCCTATGGCGGTAGCGCCCACCAAGGCTTCAGGGTAATCCTTTTGCACCCCGTAGGTCACGGTCAGGTTATCCATTCCGTCAGCGGCAAGGTAAGCAGAGCCGCTCCCCAGGCCGACCACCCGATCCTCTTCATCCAAATTCAGCGCTATACCCGCGCTCAGGTTCAGGTCGGCGGTCAGCCGGGTGCCGCTCGGTTCACTTTGAAAGCGATAAGACGGCACACAGGCCACCTGGCGCCAAGCACCGCTATGATCCCGCACACGCAGTTCCAAAGGGATCCTTTGATTGATGGCGTTCAGAGGGCAGTTCAGCATCAGGCTGTTGACGGCGGTATTGTCCAGGTAAAAGCTTTCGGTGCGGAACTGGCTCAAAAGATTATCACCCCGGGGATCCACGTCCCCGCTCCCTTCCGCCGGAAGCTTGGCCACGGTGGTGTGGGGGACGGTGGCATAGTAATAATCACTTTGCCCGGGGGCATTTCCCCAGTTGACGTCGGTACAGGAGCGAACGGTCTCTCCGTCGTAGAACAGATAATTCTGTCCATCGCAGAGGAATAGAAACTCCTCTTCGAAGATGCGCCGTTCCCATCCGTTGGCGGTGCCGTCCCCACAATGCCGTTCTTCTACCCGCTGGTGGCGGAGAACCCCATTGGAGTAGGCACAATTCATTTTGTCGTAGAGAACGGTGCCGGAGGTGGGGGCGTACCGAAAATAAGAGATCAGTAGCTCCCCGGCGTGTACGATCAGTTGATTGCCGTAGCAAAAGAGGCCGTAAATCGGTTGACCCACCTCCAAAAACGGGGCACAACCGGGGCGGCGCCGAAGCGCCTCCCCGTCCCAGATCAGATTCAGGGTATCGGCCGCCCGGCTCCAGGGGCGGTTCACCCCGCACCCGCCGGTATCCAGCCCCATAAACTCCCGTTCTGTCCGGGTCACCACCGTGCCGCCGCCACCCGTTAATTTATGGATGGGGTAGCTCATAGCACACCCCCGCCTTCCACGCTGGCGGCGGGGCGATAGCCCACCGCCGCCGAAAGCTTGGTATTATACTGCTCCATCAGCCGGGTGTAAAGATTGGGATCCTCCCCCATCACGTACAGGGCGGCGCAATAAAAGGGCATTGCCGTCAGCAGATCTGCCGGGTAAGGCAGTTCCCGCTCCGGGTCGGTGCGGTGCACCGCCGGGGGCTTGCGGTAATAGATCAGGGTATACTCGCCATCCTCGGCCAGTACCCTGCCCTCCTCTACCACCAAGGGCATCCGCTTGCCCTGGCGCATCAGTGCCCGAGGCACCAGCACCTGCTCCGGCAGGAGGGCAGAGCCTTCCTCCACCCTAATCCGACACCGAGCCTGTAGCGGAAAGATCCGGGCAATCTCACAAAGGCCGCTATCCAGGCCATCCAACAGTCGGGCACGGCGATCCTCCAACTCGTATTCCACCTCCACGTTATCCAGTAACGCCGAAGCACGGTCAATGATCGTTTGAATATTCATTGACTTATTTCAGCTCAATGACAGCAATGGAGGAATTATAAGGAGAATAGATCTCGATATAATTCCCCTCTTTCCCGGCCTTCAGATGAGGACCTACCTCCAGGCGGATCACACTGTGAGTGCCTTCGGGAATTTCGAAGGAAGCTTCCTTACCGCCAAAAACAGTGTTCCCTGCAGAGACGGTCAGGGTACCGCTGGGGACTGCATCCACGATCAGCAGGATCTCACCGGAGCCATGCTGTACGGGGATTTTTCCGCCGTTTTCACAATCAACGTAAGCGGGCATTTTTTCAAGGGTGTTCAAGCCCAATACCATAGAGTTTACTTCAGTCATTCAGATCTTCTCCTTTCCATTACTTATGGGCGCGGATCACGGCCAGTTCCTTAGGACGAACCAGCTTAGCGCCGTAAACGTTCAGACCCTTGATGGCATCGGAAAAATATTTTTCCGGGCGGTAGGCCTCGGTCTCGTCGATGGCGCTGGCAAAGGCAATGGCTTTGTTGGTACGCACCATCATATAATCGTCGGTACCGTCGTTGTACAGATTGTTGCTCAGGATCACTCTGGCGCAATCGTACATCCCTACAACGCCCTTGGCGATCAGCTCGTCGTTATTGGTCTTGATCTCAGTCAGGGCATCACGGAACAGCTGATAAAAGAAGGGAGAGACGGTGATGGACACCTGGTCGGAAACGTCCACGTCGTTCTCACGCAGGGTGAGCAGAGCGGCATCCACCAAAGCCTTGGCCTCGGCGGGGGTGGTTACCTGGGTAGATTCGCTGCAGTTAGCGCTGTCCGCCGCGATGGATGCCACGTAATGGTCACGGGCGGCAGCCATCTTACGGCTGGCCTCCTCCATCACCACGGGCATCAGCTCGGGAACCGCCTGCAGGCGATCCAGGTCGTCCACCATAAAGTTGAAGGCCTTGGCCTGATCCACGTCCATAAAGACGCTGGTGCCGGCCAGGGTCTGGGGGGTATCCATCCCCTCCTTGCTGTTATAATCGAAGATCTCGGGGGCAACGGCGCCCAAGATCTTCACCCGGCTGCCCAGCCGGGCTTCGCCTTCGAACTGGCGGTTACAATCCTCCACCAGTTTACACTTCTTTTCCAGCTCGGTCTGAATAAAGTGGCTCCAGATGGTGGGTTTGAAATTTGCAAAAGACATATTTTTAACTCCTTAATTTAGACAGGGAGGCCAGGGCCTTACGGAATACGTTGGGATCCTTCAGATCCGCCTCCGTCAGGCGATCCAGCTCCCGGGAGGAATAATACAGCGCGGCTCCTCCTGCCGATTTTGCGCTTGCCATATCTGCGGGAACGGGATCAGCCCTGCGGTTCGCCGCCAGCTGGGCTTCATAAGCCACCACCGGATCCACCATACCGCCCGCCATCAATCGGCAATAGAGCTCCCCCACTTCTTTGGGGCTTTTGGCGGTCAATTCGGGATAAGCGGCCCGCACCTGATCCAGAT
This sequence comes from Eubacteriales bacterium, assembly GCA_045545315.1. Classification (GTDB taxonomy): domain Bacteria; phylum Bacillota; class Clostridia; order Oscillospirales; family QAKW01; genus QAKW01. The sequence continues at coordinate 21,839 of JAZQAR010000067.1, forward strand.
CCCGCTGAAAGCGGGTCTCCTCCAATAAAGACATGGCCTCCTTTACCAGAGGATGCTCCAGAACCTCCCTGCGGAGCTGTTGCTCCCGGGCGTTTTCACGCAGTTCGTTGGCCCGGGCCTCAAGGGCTCTGCGGCGGGCGGCCTGGATGCTTCGTTCTTCCGGCGGCATCGCGCCGGGTTCGGGGTTGGTTTGGGTGGAGTCCGGCTGATTTTCCGGAGTTTCAGCGGTCTCCACCGGGGTTTCTGTGATTTCGTTCATGAACAAATCTCCTTTCCATTTTTACGCTGTCGGTGCGAAGTTTTCGGGATTTTTGCGCTCTTCCCCTGCGATCTCAACGGTTTGACGGGCGGCTAAGATCTGCCGCAGTTTTTCTTTGGGCACGTTGGAATCCGCATCCAACGCCTCCACGAATTCGCTGAAGCCCAGGTATCCCGCATCCAGCAAATTATGCAAAGATTGCTCCTGCGCAAATTTGGAATAGGGATTGGCGGGGGAAAGATCCACCCGCACCCGGGGGCTCAGCACCTGTAATAATTTGGCGGGGATGGTGCCCTCCTTCAGGCTTAGTCCCGCCGGATGATAGGCCCGCAACAGATCGAACCAGATCAGGGCGGTATCCTCGATAAAGCGTGTCAGTTGTGATACGGCGAAGTTCAGGTTCAGGGTTGCGGTATCCCGGGCAGCCACGATGGCGGCGCCGCTGGCATTTTCCGGGTTGATCTGACCGGTGACCGCATCGCCGGCACCGCAAAGCTCCCGGGTGGTGTTGATCAGGTTGGTCATAAAGTTATAGGCCATCCCGTTGATGCTTGCGGGCTGAACGTAAGAGATCAGCTCGCCGATATGCACGTTGGGATCATCCACCGCAATGGAGGCGCCGATCTTTTCGATATCCTCCACGTTCTGGATGCGGGGTGCATTATACACCAGCTTGGGATAAGCAAACCGCTTGATGGCCACGTCCATCCGTGCCAGGTTCTTGTTAATGGCGATCTGGTTGGGGATCAGGCTTTCCACCACACCCCTGCCCCGGCAATTTTCCTTGCGACGGCTCCAGATGAAGGGAGCAACGGGATATCGGTGCAGACCCTCCAACACCACCTCCGGCCGATAGATACAGCCCTGGGTGGCCTGCAGGTAACAAACGTTCCCGTTTCGCTTATAAAACTTCAGGATGGAGGTGCATTTTTGCAGTTCCTCCAGGTTACTTTCCTGAGGCCCCGCCTCGGTATCCGGGCGGATATTGCTGACCTCGTCCTCCGGTAGGCCGTTAGCCAAAGCCTCGGCCCGGACGTCCTTGACCCGGCGGCGCTGGACGATCAGCAGGTAGGGCTGATTTTCCAGTTCCTGCTCCGCTTCATCGGCAAAGATCAGATCCTTGCCGGAGAGCACCTCGCTATGCACCCGCCCCTCCTTCATATAAAAATAAAGGTAGCCGGCGCCGTTGACACAGCCATCCTCCACGATCTCCCAGCATTTTTGATCCATCTGATTCTGTTCCCACAGCAAACGGGCATTCTGATTCAAAAGCCGGGCGGCCTCGTTGCCCAGCCCCTGCAGGGCGGGATGATCGGAAAGATCAAAGCTATAGTGGACCGAAAGGTTATTTTGTGCCACTACCGCCGTTTTATATTTGACGATGGGCTCCAGGATATTGAACTGGGGCAGGCGCTCCCCCTCGGTGGGCAGATACCGCCATTGATCCCCTTCGTAAAAGGCCGTGCATTCTTCCACACGGTCGTAAAAGCCGTTGCGGGTCAGTTGGGAGGCTCCCTCCCGATACTCCCGCCAGATCTGTTCACCGGTCATATTGCTCCTTTCTGCCGGAATAGGCTTCGATCCGCTTTAACAGGGAATCCTCCTCTTCCGGGCGGGCGCCCATCAGTCTGCCCCGGCGGGAAACGGAAAGACCGTCGGCCAGACCCAGGCGGTAAAGAGCGGCGCCGATGGCAACGCCGGTCAAGATCCAAATGATGATCATATGATCGCTTCCTTTCTGTAGCCCCCCAACAGATCGGGGGCGAATTTTTTCGGTACCGGGGCATTGCCCGGCACCCCCATCACCAGGTACCTGAGAGCATCCGGTGCGTGGGTCAGCTCGTGGGGGTCGGTCTTGCAATCTCCGGGATGGGCGGGGTCCCATTGCAAGGCCGGTAAACAGCGGATCAGGTTCAGGCAGGTGGAAAAGATCCGCAGACGGGGGCCCCGCCCGGGGCGGGGGCGGAGCCACTCGTTCAGGGTTGCCCAGCCGCCACTTCGGTTGGGGCTGACCCTGGTCAGCAGGATCCCGTTTTCCCGGAACAGATCCGCAATGGCACGGCCGCTATCCTTTTGCCGGCTCCACAGATCCGGCGGTGCATAGTGGGGGCAATCGCCCCCAAAGGCCTCTTTAATCCGGGTGGCAGCCTCCGAGACGATCAGCCCCGGTTCGTAAAGCTCCCGCCAGACGTAAAAATCGCCCTGCTCGTCCTCGGCCGCAAAGAGCCCCGCCAGCATATCCAGGCCGTAGTCCAAGGCGAAATACTGCCGCCAATGATCGGGGATCTCAAAGGGCTCTACCACGTGGATACTACGATCCCATTGGGTAAAGAACCGCCCCTCCGTCAGATCCCAATCACCCTCCAGCAAAGCCCGGCGTTCCCGCTCCGGCAGCCGTTTTAATCGGGAGATATATTGGGGATCCCCCTGCATCAAAAAACGGTTATCCTGTACCCGGGCGGGAATAAAACGGCGGGTGCCCAGGTCGTCACGGATTGCGGTATCCGCCGGGGCGGGATCCACAAAGCGGCTTTTGACCCATTGGTGCCCTACCCCACCGGGGTTGGTGGTGCTTTTCATCTGCCGGGGAAAGGGCTTTGCACCCCGCAGGCGGGATTGCAGATACAGGTACATAGACTCGGTAAAATGGGTCAGCTCGTCAAAGCGGATCACGTCGTATTCCGCCGATTGGTAGCGGTAAACGTCCCGCTCGCTGTCGCAATAGCCAAAGTCCAGCACCGAGCCGTTTTCAAAGTACCCCGTATGGCGGGAGGAGAGGTAGCGGTACACCCCCCGGGGATAAAGTTCCTCCGCAGAGCGCACCAGGGAGTTTTCCAGTTCCGGTAGCGTGCGACGCAACAGCAGTTGGCGGGAACCGGGGTATTTTAAGGCATAATAAAAGGCATCCACCAGCTGCCCGTAGCTTTTGCCGCCCCCGGCTGCACCGCCGAAGAGGATCTCGTCCTCGGTGGCGGTGATGAACCGATGCTGCAGGGAAGTAATGGTAAAAATACCGTCAGGACCCATCTTCTGCCCCCACGATGCGTATTTCAAAACGGCGGCCGGAGTCCTCCTCGGGATCCCCCCGGGAAAGCTCCTTCATCAGTTTAATGGCGTTCATCCCGCCCTCCGCCGCCCGCTTGGCCAGGCTCAAAGCCGCCAGTTCGCTAACGGTTTTGTCCTGTTGCTGCTCCAGGGCCTCCTCCAATTGGGGCATGGTCATGGCTGCGGCGCGGGCAAAATCCTCGGCCAGCAATTCCAGCAAATTCATGGTTACTTCCACCTCCCGCAGACATTATAGCGGTAAAAAAACGAACGCCGGCGAACAGGATTTATGGTTGCAATTATCGGCGGGTTTTGTTATAATATTAAGGTGAAATTTATCGAAAATCGGAGGATATGTTCCAATGATCACACTGATCGTTAATCCGGCCGCCGGCAGCGGAAGGTCGAAAAAGATCGTTTTATCGGTTGAAGCATCCCTGAACGAAAAAAATATCCCCTACCGCAAGTGGGAGACCGTTGCGCCCGGGGATGCCACCGCCCTTGCCCAAAGAGCGGCAGAGGAGCACCGCAACCGGCCGGAGGCAGACGATCTTTTATTGGTAATCGGCGGCGACGGCACCTTTTTGGAGGCAGTACGGGGATTGATGAACAGCGATCTGCCCATTGCCGAGATCCCCGCCGGCACCGGTAACGACTTTTTGCGTGCCCTACAGGTGCCCCGCAAGCCTTTGTCCGCATTGGAGCATATTTTGAAAGCTCAACCCCGATGGATCGATATCGGAACGGTGAACGAGGATCTGTTTGCCAACGAATGTGGCGCCGGCTTCGACGTAACGGTGCTGGATCATGCGGAATCCGCCAAAAAGTACGTACGGGGGCTGGCGCCCTATCTTTGGGGTGTGATCAAAGCAATTTTCACCCACCAATGCCGCCCCATGCGGATCGAGGCTGACGGCGAGCTTCTGTTCGAGGGGGATTGCCTGGTCTTTTCGGTGGCCAACGGCACCTTTATCGGCGGCGGGATCCCCATCAGTCCCCAGGCATCGGTGAACGACGGGCTTTTTGACCTGATCGTGATCAGAGCCTGCAGCCGGCTCCGGATGGTCAGCTACCTGCCGGGACTTTTGACCGGCAAGATCCTGAATTTTGAGCACACCTCCGTTCACAAAAAGGTACGGGAGGTGCTGGTTCGCCCCCTGGACAACAAGGATCTGCGGGTCAACGTGGACGGCGAGATCAGCGACCGTTCCCAATGCCTCTTTAAGATCTGCCCTAAGACCCTATACGTTAAAATGTAAAAAAGGAAGGTACTGAATGAAAAAAGTTTTATCCCTGCTCGTTTGTTTTTGTTTGATGATGACCCTGGTCATCGGTGTATCGGCCACGGCGGACGCTACCCTGACGGTGACCGCCCCCACCAAACAGTTTTACCTGGTAGGCGAGGAGCCCGATTACACCGGCGGCTCGGTTACTTATACAGCCCAGGATCCCCTGGTGATCCCCCTTTCGGCGGATAATTGCACCGGTCTGGATACCACCACCCCCGGCAACAAGACCGTTACCGTGAAGGAGATGAATCTGACCGCCTATTTCCGGGTGACGGTGTTGAATACTGCGGATCCTATTTATGATATGAAGGACGTTTACCCCAAGCAATGGTATTACAGCGCTTTGGCCGCTTGTATGAAGGCCGGCTTTTTTGAGGGGGACGAAAATAAAAACGCCTTACCAAACGGCTCCCTGACCCGGGCGCAGCTGGCTACTCTGCTTTATCGGGTGCACGAAAGTGATCCCCGGGTGATGGCGCCCAAGGATACCCCCGCCGCACCCTTTACCGACGTTCAACAAAAGGATTGGTTTTACGATGCAGTAGAAAATTGTCGGGTGGCCGGTATCATTACCGGTATGGGGGACGGAACCTTCCAACCTAACGCCACCATCAAGCGGGAGGATGCCATCCTGATGATCGTGCGCACCCTTTATTCCGCCGATGAACTGGAGACCGCAGATCCCACAGCACTGTTAGCGGCCTCCGGCCTGACCCTGACAGACTTTGACCGGGTTTCCGGCTATGCCAAAAAGGCCATGGCCCTGGGGCTTGGTACTCTGATCAAGGGGGATGATAAGGGGGCCTTAAACCCCAAGTCCTCTATCTCCCGGGCGGAGACCGCCACCATTCTTTATCGCCAGTTCCTGGCGGGTTACGAATGGATGGGTAGTGCCCGAAGACCCTTGATCTACCTTTCCCCCTCCAATCAGATCCATAACCGATACAAGGATCTGCCCAATACCGAAGGCTACGAGATGATCAAGGTGGCTAATCTGGTGGAGACCATTTTGCTGGAAAAGGGTTATCAAGTGATCAATGCCGACGTTACCAAGCCCATTAAAGAACGGGCCAAGGAGGGCACCGAGCTGATGGCAGACGTTTACGTGGCGCTCCACACCAATGCGGGCGGAGGTGCCAATGCCACCGGCACCGAGGCCTATTACAACGGTGCAAACCCCGGTTCCAAGGAGCTGGCCACCGAGATCTATAACCGCATCATCACCCTGACCGGCAAGGGCAGAAAGCTGAAAGAAGATTACCTTTGCCTGATGGACGATAAAGGCAATTTTGCCTATGGCACCCCCTTTGTGGAGGTGGGCGATCCCAAGGTAGCAAACCTGCTCCTGGAGATCGAATTCCACGATAAGGCGGATAAGGCCCTTTGGATCACCCAAAACACCCAGCCCATCGCCAAAGCGGTGGCGGAGGGGATCATCGCCTACGTGGAGCAATACGTAGATCTGAACGCACCCCGGCCGGAGCAACCGGAGGAGACCCCGCCGGAAGAACCCTTGCCGGAGGAACCCCCGGTGGAGGAGCCGCCCGCCGAGGAACCGCCCGCTGAGGAACCGCCCACTATTGAAGAGGAAGAAGAACTGCCGGTGATCACCGGCAAACCGCCCCTGAAGGAAAACAGCGACCCGGAGGAGCCCGGGCAGACCCCGGAGCAAGAACCCGAAGAAAATGAAAAGGATCCTTCCGAAGAAGGATCCGGGGAGGACACATGAACTTAAAGGTACAAAAATTGGACGAGCGGGCGATCCTGCCCACCTATGGTTCCGCCGATGCGGCAGGCGCTGATCTTTACGCTCTGGAGGGCGCAACCATTGCCCCCGGCGAGACCAAGCTGATCCGCACCGGGCTGGCCATGGCCATTCCCCAGGGCTACGGCGGCTTCATCTTCGCCCGCAGTGGCCTGGCCACCAAGCGGGGCTTGGCACCCGCCAACAAGGTAGGGGTCATCGACGCCGATTATCGGGGCGAGGTGATGGTTGCCCTTTATAATCAAAGCACCGCTACCCAGACCGTAGAAGCCGGCGAGCGGATCGCCCAGCTGGTGCTGCTCCCCTGCCCCCAGGCAATCTTTGAAGAGGCCGACACCCTGCCCGCTACCGACCGCGCGGCCGGCGGGTTCGGATCAACGGGAACGAAATAAAGGGAAAACCTTTTGTAAAAGGTTTTCCCTTAGACCCTTTCGAAAACTTTCAATCTGTGTTTATTTAAAAAAGGCTTGGAACCGTTTGGTTCCAAGCCTTTTTAGATTGAAAGTTTTTGGGATTCTTAAACCCTTTTTACAAAAAGGGTTTAAGGCCTCCGTTACAGATACTGCTCAAAATACACCTCAGGCACCTTGAAGACCTTCCCGTTCAGGTAGGAAAGGAGGTGGTCGGGGGGCAGTTTGAATTCCAAGGAATAGGCGTACAGCGCCTGGTGCTTAAAGGGCAAGCCCTTATTGGCGGCGCCGGTACCGTATTTCAGATCCCCTGCCACCGGGGGCCCTTCGGGGGCCAGGGGGGCACGGATCTGATGTGTTCTGGCGGTGACCAGCTCCACCTCCACCAGGGAAAGACCCGGTTTTTCCTTAAGCACCCGATAGCGGGTGATGATCTCCTTAAAGCCCTCCCGGGGGTGATCGATGACCGCCACCTTATTCTCCTTGGCATCCTTTTTCAGGTAAGCCTTCAGGGTGGCCTGCTTTTTTTGAAAGTTGCCCAAGGCCAGGGTCAGGTACCGCTTTTCCACCTGCCGGTACTTGACGATCTCGTACAAAGCACGGCCGGCGGCGGCATTTTTGGCCACGATGACGATCCCGCCGGTATTTTTATCCAGACGGTTACATAATGCGGGGGTGAAGGAGAGCTCCTTTTTAGGATCATACTCCCCTTTTTCATAAAGATACAGCAACACGTGGTTGATCAGGGTATCCCGGGAGCCGTGGTCATCGGCGTGGACCGGGACACCGGGCTTTTTATCCACCAGCATCAGGTTTTCGTCCTCGTATACCACCTGCAGTTGGGGGCGGTAGTTAATAGAGCGAAAATCGTCGTTTTTTTCGGTGAAGAACTCGTCGTTGATATACAACTCCACCAGGTCCCCTTCTGCCAGCCGGGTATTGCCCTCGGCCCGCTTGCCGTTGACCTTGATAGCCTTTTTACGAAGATACTTATACATCAGCGAAGGGCTCAGGTTTCCTGCCACCTTCAGAACGAATTTATCCAGCCGCTGATCGCTGTCGTTTTTGGTTACGGAAAAGCTTCTCATAGGAAGTTCCAGACCAGCCCCTTACGGCGAGGCTTTCGACCCAAGATCCACTTATGGCAGAAGGCCACGAAGGGATTGGCGTTGCGGAAGATGCTCTTATCCAAAGCTTGCACGTAGGCATAAACCGCCGCACGTTCTTCCTCGGTGGCGGGTACGTCGGAATACAATACCTTTTGGAAGAGGGGCACGATGGCCTGCAAGGAGGCGCCTTCCACCACCCGCAGATTATCGGCACGCTTGGCGTAATCCTCCAAAAGTTCCCCTTCAAAGAACTTAAAGCCCTTGACCTGCAACAGCCGCAGGGTCAGGTAATAGCCCCGCTTGATACCGCTGCGGGGATCGCCGGTCCGCACCCGTTTCAAGGCCCGCTTCCGCAGAGCCTCTGCTATAATCAAAGCAGCGACCAGCAAAACGATAATCAGTACGATCCAGCCGATCACCTCCAGCAAGCCACGAAGCTTTTTGCCCAAGAGGTTACTCAGGTACTGGTTCCGCAGGGTATCGTCGTTGGTCTCCAGCCCGGTGGGATCAGGCAGCTCGTTGGTATACTTTACCCAGCCCTCGGGCGGATCCACGTATACCACCTTAATGTTGACGTCCTTTTCGGGGTCTTCGCCCTTATCCCGCTGTTCCAGCAGGAAGTAGTTTTTGGCATCGCCGTAGTCGGGGGTAGGATCAAAGGGCAGCCAGCCGGCGCCTTCAAAATAAACCTCGACCCAGGCGTGATAGTTATCGTCATAGACGTTACCGGCAAAGCTTTCCAGATCCAGCATCTGGGTCTTGACGTAGTAGCCGGTCGCCAGCCGTGCGGGGATCCCGATTTCACGGAGCATTGCCACCATAGAGGAGGCAAACAGGGTGCAGTGGCCTTCCTTCTTTTCATTTTGGAACAGAAAGTAGTTGATATAATCGTAGCTATCGGCGGCGGAGCCATCCTTACGGGTCAGTCGCTGGCGCACGTTGGCATATTTATAGTTGGTCACCAGGTACCGCTCGATAGCCTGGGCTTTTTCCAGGCGGGTGGGATAATTGGCGGTGATCTCCTGGGCCAGTTTCCGCACCACCAGGCTCAGCTTTTCCGGCTGATTCAGGTAGGTACGGTATACAAAGGAACTGTAGTTTTCCTCCTGGCTCATATAGGGATCGTTTTCGCCGTGGTTGGCCCGCAGGCTCATGTAACCGCTATAATAGGTATTAAAGGCGGAAAGATAGACGTTACTGCTGTACACCGGCAGGGTAGTGCGGAACATATAGGCCCGTTCCTTGGGCTTATCGTTATGATACAGCAGGGTATCGTTGATCCGCTCCAGCTCGGTATAATCACTCAGGGGCGCCTGGGCAACGGCGCCGTAGGGCAGTCCCAGCAGGGTGCTGACCTTATACTCCGGACGGAAGGTGACCTGCCCGGTCAGATAGCCCAGCTCCTCGCTGTCTGTATTATCCAGCCCGGCGGTCAAGGGATCCCCGTTGGGAGAAACCAGCCGCAGGTAGTTATAATACTGGGTATATTCACAGAAGGAATAGCCCACCTCTTCTTCGTAAACGTCGTTAAAGGCTTCATCGGCCACGGACCAGCCCTGTTCGGTCAGGTTCACGCCGATCTGATACCGCAGGTACACGGGGTTAAAGGTCTTGGAGGAGACAGTACCTACCTTCAGATGACGGAAGGTAGGAGCGCCCAGCCCCAAAAGCTCGCCCTCTTCCATATAGCCCGCCACGTTCTCTTGCTTTTCGTAGGTCTTGCGGAAGATAACGTTCATCACCTGGGTGGAAAGGTTATCGATCTTTGCCCGCACCTGATCCAGTTCCAAAATAGGGGTGCTGTAGATCAAGGCGGCGGTACCCACGGTGATCACCAGCATCAAAGCGGCGATGATCGCACCGAAGCTACCGCTGCGGGAGGCGAACTCGAACCGTTTTTCGGTGGTGAGGCCGGTCTTACGGGCCTTGGTATTGGTTTTTGGTTTGGCATAGTTGCCCTTTTTGCTCTTTTTGACCTTATGATCCCGGCGGCGGCTCATTTGCTGAACCACGCTCTGACCGTAACAGCCGATCAGGGAGGACATAAAGACGCTGAAGGCAATATAATGAGGCACGATACCGTAATAGAACAGAGGCACAAGGCAGATGCCCGGCACCACAAAGGCCACCATAATGGGGATCCGCTTAAAAAGGGCCAGTGCAAAAAAGATGGAGGCCACGATGGAAAGCAGGATGATGGTGGTCATAAAGCGGCGTTCCAGCAGAACCTTATTCTCCAAAAGACCGCTCAGATCCATGGTCATATAATCCAAGTAGCTGGAATAGTTTTCCTGGGAGCCCAACAGATAGATGATATAGTTATAGCAGACCAGGATGGAGCCCCAAAGCCCCTTCAGCATTTTTACGGTAACCGGGAAGGCCACCAGCGCCAGGCCGGCCAGGCCGCCCAGCACGCTGAAAAACACCCGCTTATACCAGGTGAGCAGGATCATTGCCCCAAAGGAAAGGGCGGCGATCAGCACCAGCACGATGGGAGAAATATTCATCCCCATGGCTGTGGAGTTACAGAAGATATAGCCCACAAGACCGGTGAACAACAGCAAAATTTCTAAAATTATGCCCCAGTTCCCCCATTGGCTGCTCATCTTCACCGACGCGCTGACCGGGATCGGTTTAACTTTTTGTTGCTTTAATTTCATCATTTATATTCTTCCAATTCTGCCAAGGTAAAGATCTTTGTATTCGGGGTTTGCTCCGTTTCGGGTTGGGGGCGAACCACCAGATATTCCACGTCGCAGTTCAAGCCCCGCACGTAGGGCTCCATACAATCCCGCAGTTGATCGGCGGGCATGGAGGTCACGATATAAAGGGTGCCCCCGTTGAGGGAGGAAAAGTCCATGGCGCTCAGGGATTCCTGCAGAGCGCCGCTTTCCATCATGGGGGTCATGGAGAATTCCTCCACCGCGTGAACCTGTTCCTCGGGGGTGGAGATATTCTGCAGATGGAGCATGGAATCGTAGTTGGCGTAGCCCAGGGTACAGCGCACCCCGTTTTCAGCCAGCATTCCGGAGATCTTATTGGTGATCTCCACCACACAGTCGGTCAGGTGGCGGTTGACCAGGGTCTCCTCCTCATAAGGGAAAAGATCCGCCAGGATCATCACGTTATCGCAGGAGTTTTCCCAATAGGTCTTCACGATCATTTTGGAAAGGCGGGCAGAAAGCTTCCAGTGTACCTGGCGCAGGGTATCGTATTCGTTGAATTCACGGATCCCGGCCATATCGCCGTTGCTCTTGGTCTCGGTTCCGCCCACGGTCACGGTGTTTTCCTGCTCCTGGCGGGAGGTCTGCACCTCCAGGTCCACGGGCAGTTTGCGGGGTTCCACCACCACAAGGGTCTTGCCGTTCAGCTTACGGCGGATACTGAAAAGGCGCAGAAAGTCGTAAAAGATCACGCTTTCCATCCCCACCTTATAGACACCCCGCACGTTAAAACGCAGAGGGATCGTCAGCTCGGTGGTACCGAAGGCCTGGTACTGCATCACGGTGTAGCCGTCCACAGCCTCGTCGCCCCGGGCATTGCTCACCCGCATAAAGAACTTCATCATAGGCAGCATCACCGGTGTTCTGCTACGGATCTTAAGCCGGATGGCAAAGGTATTCAGGCGCTCCTCCCGGGCGGGCAGAGGCTCCAGGCTGATCTTGACCAAAGCCATGCTGAGCATCAGGCACCCGAAGGAGATGATGGGGATCAACAGCACGATGGCCAAGGTAAACAGCGAGATGGAGTCATACAGCGCCTGGGAGAAGATGAAAGCCACGATCAACAGCGCCAGATAAATTAATCTTGAACGGATCATAACGGCTCCTTACTTGACGATGGGGGCCTTGACCGTATCCTTCAGGGTAGCCAGCAGATCGGAAGCGCTCATCCGCTCGATCTTTGCTTCGGGCGCCAGCATAATACGGTGGCTGAGGATCGCATCGTACATTTCGTTCACGTCACGGGGGATCACGTAGGTTCTGCCGTCCAGCATAGCGGAGGCGCAGGCAGCCCGCATCAAGGCCAAGGAGGCACGGGGAGAAGCGGCCAGGCTGATCAGAGCGTGGGCACGGGTAGCGCATACCAGCTGAACGATATAATCCAGCACCGCATCATCCACGTGGATCTGCTCCACGGTCTTTTGCATCGCCACGATCTCCTCGGGGGTAGAAACAGGCACCACGCTGTTCAGGGGGTTTTCGCCGTGGCGGTCGCTGATGATCCGCATTTCCTCGGCGGCGGAGGGATAGCCCATGCTCATCTTCATCAGAAAACGGTCCAGCTGAGCCTCGGGCAGAGGATAAGTACCGATATAACCAACAGGGTTCTGGGTAGCCACGACCATAAAGGGATCGGGCAGCTTATAGGTCACGCCGTCCACAGTCACCTGGCGTTCTTCCATCACCTCCAGCAGGGCGGATTGAGTCTTGGGGGAGGTTCTGTTGATCTCGTCGGCGATCAGGATATTGGTCATACAGACGCCGGGCTTATAGACGAATTCGCCGGTCTTGCCGTCGGGGGCGGTGAAGCCGGAGATATCGGTGGCCATAACGTCGGGGGTAAACTGCACACGCTTGCAATCCAGACCGGTGGCACGGGCCATGGCGGAAGCGGCGGTGGTCTTACCCACACCGGGAACGTCTTCGATCAAAATATGACCCTTGGACAAAAGGCAGATCAGCAGCATCCGCAGCTGCTCATCCTTACCCACGATCACCTTTTTCATTTCGTCGGTAATACGCTTGCAAAGGGCCTGTTCTTTTTCAACGTTAATTAACTGTTCCATTTGTATTTCTCCTTAAGACATAATAATGCATTATAACTATTTAATTTTATCATACCCGCTAAAAGTTTGCAACCGAAATCCACTTCGGGGATGTAAAATTTGCCGCTTATAATTTGTGCAAATTTTCTATTTTCGATGAATAAAATATGAACATTCCATTCACTCGTTGACATTTTTTTGCGATAATTTTATAATATTTTAGATATTAAATAAAGAAGGTAACAAAATGCGAAAGATGATCCGTTATTTAAAGCCCTATTGGTTTTGGGCTTTACTGACTCCCCTGGCCATGATCGGGGAGGTTTTGGCCGACCTTTGGCAGCCCATGCTGATGAGCGAGCTGGTCAACAAGGGTGTATTGGGCAACGATACCGCCCTGTTGGTCAGCGTTGGGCTGCGGATGCTGCTGATCGTAGCATTGGGCGGGCTGGCCGGCTTTTCCTGCGGGGTGTTCGCCAGCATCACCTCCCAAAACTTTGGCTGTGACCTGCGGAAGGACGTATTCCGCAGTGCTATGAGCCTTTCCTTCCAACAGACCGATCAGTTCACCACCGGCTCCCTGATCACCCGGCTGACCAACGATATTACCCAGATGCAACATTTTGTGGAGCAATGCCTGCGGATGTTCGTGCGCTCCGGGATGATGTTTATCGGCGGGATCGTGATGCTTTTGACCCTGGATCTGCGGTTTGGGTTGATCCTGCTTTGCGCCATGCCCCTGCAGCTGTTACTGGTGCTGTTGGTCCTGCGGGCTACCAACCCCTTATACGAAAAGGTTCAGCAACGGCTGGACCGGGTCAACAACGTGATGCAGGAGAACGTTTCCGGCGCCCGGATGGTCAAGGCCTACGTGCAGGAAAATCGGGAAATCGAGCGGTTCAACGGCGCCAACAAGGATCTGACCGAAATGAACCTGAAGGTGGCCTTTATCCTGGCACGTCTCTCTCCCCTGCTCTCTTTGATCATGAACCTTTCGGTGGTGGCGCTGATCTACCTGGGCGGTCTGCAGGTGCAGGCCGGTGCCATGCAGATCGGCACCGTGATGGCCGCCATTACTTATAACACCCAGATCCTCCATTCCATGATGATGGTAAGTATGATGTTCCAATCCATCGCCCGCGGACGTGCCAGCGGCAAGCGGCTACAGGAGGTCTTGGACAGCACCCCGGCCATCAAGGGCGGTCAACGGATCTTGGAGGAACAGCCCTCCATCACCTTTGAAAACGTGGCCTTCCACTACCCCGGCTTTGCCGATCACCCGGTGCTGAAGGACATCGACCTGGAGATCCGCCCCGGCGAAAACTTAGCGATCTTAGGTGCCACCGGCTCGGGTAAATCCTCCTTTATTCATTTGATGACCCGTTTTTACGACGTGACCGAAGGGCAGATCAGCCTGGCCGGTCACCCCATTGAGGAATATAACCTGGAATCCATCCGGGAGCATATCACCGTGGTGCTGCAAAAAAGCGAGCTTTTCAGCGGCACCGTGGCCGATAACATCCGATTCGGCTGCCCCGACGCCACCGACGAAGAGGTGGAGCGGGCGGCAAAGATCGCCCAGGCCGATGAATTCATCAGCAAAATGCCGGAGGGCTACCAAAGCGTGGTGGCGGAAAAGGGCGCCTCCCTTTCCGGCGGGCAAAAGCAACGGCTTTCCATCGCCCGGGCGTTGGTACGAAAGCCGGACGTGTTGATCTTTGACGACAGTACCTCTGCCCTGGATCTGGCCACCGAAGGTCGGCTTCGTCGGGCGATCCGCCGGGAATTTGCCGGCACCACCCTGATCACCATCGCCCAACGGGTGGCCAGCGTGCAGGATTGCGACCGCATTGCGGTCTTGGATCAGGGCACCGTGGCCGCCATCGGCACCCACGAGGAATTATTAAAGACCAGCCCGGTCTATCAGGAGATCTACCGCTCCCAGGTCAAGGAAGGAGGGGTCTTAAATGGCTGAGCCTAAAAATCAACCTCCCATGAATCCCATGCGCCCCGGCGGTGGACCCCGACGGGTGATGCAGGTGGAAAAACCAAAGGATCTTTGGGGAACCCTGAAGCGCCTGCTCTATTACATCGGTAAAAACAAGCGTTCCTTTATCCTCTTGCTGGCGATGACCCTTTTGATCACCGGCACCAACCTGTTAGGGCCCTCCCTGCAGCAGCGTGCCATCGATGCCCTGGAGGGGAATTTGGGCAAGCAGCTGATGCTGATGCTGTTGCTGATGATCCTGACCTATCTGGTCAATGCGGGGCTGACCTATCTGCAGGCCCGCTCCTCCGCACGGCTTTCCCAGGGGACGGTACGCTCCCTGCGGAAGGATCTGTTTGAAAAGCTGGTCTTTTTGCCCATCCGCTACACCGATACCCATAACCACGGCGACATCATGAGCCGTATGACCAATGACGTGGAGAATATCTCCAACACCATCTCCACCTCCATTGCCTCCCTTTGCTCTGCTCTGCTGACGGTGACCGGCACCTTTATCATTATGATCTGTTATTCCCCGGCCCTGGCTCTGGTCAGCACCGTCACTATCTTTTTAACACTGATCGCCTCCACCTTCATCACCAAGTATATGCGTAAGTTCTTCGTGCGCCAGCAACGGATCCTGGGCACCATCAACGGCCAGGCGGAGGAGATGATCACCGGTTATCGAACGGTGGTGGCCTATAACCGCCAGCAACGGGCCGTTGAACAGTTTTCCGAAACCAGTAACAGCCTGAAAAAAACAGCTATTTTGGCCAATATTTCCGGTAGCTCCATGGGCCCGGTCATGAACTTTATCTCCAACGTGGGCTTTTTGCTGATCGCCCTGGTGGGCGGGCTCTTTGCCAGCCTGGAGCCGGAACACGTCTTACATATCTCGGTGGGTACCATTCAGGCATTTTTGCTCTATTCCAAGCAATTCTCCCGTCCTATCAACGAGATCGCCAACCAGTATGCCGCCATCCAGACCGCCATTGCCGGTGCCGAGCGGGTCTTTGACGTGATGGATGCCGAGCCCGAAGGGCAGGAAGGCTCCGCAGAGCTGGAGCCCCGGGCGGTAAAGGGCGCCCTTTCCTTCCGGGACGTACACTTTGCCTACGTGCCGGAAAAACCGGTGCTGAAGGGCTTTGACCTGGAGGTAGAGCCCGGCCAAAAGATCGCCATCGTGGGTGCCACCGGCAGCGGTAAGACCACGGTGGTCAATCTGCTGACCCGTTTTTACGACATCGACAGCGGTACCATTACTGTAGATGGCCTTCCCTTGAACGAGATCCCCCGGGATCAGCTGCGCAGGAGCATTGCCATCGTTCTGCAGGATACGGTTCTGTTTTCGGACACCATTGCCCACAACATCAGCTACGGCCGCCCAGACGCCACCCAAGAGGAGATCGAAGCGGCGGCAGCCTTCACCGGCGCCGATCGGTTCATCAACCGGCTGAAGCACGGCTATGAGACCAAGCTTTCCGAAGGGGGCAGTAACCTTTCCCAGGGGCAGCGCCAGCTTTTGAACATCGCTCGGGCGGTATTGGCGGATCCGGCTATTCTGATCCTGGATGAGGCCACCTCCTCGGTGGATACCCGCACGGAAATGCACATTCAATCGGCCATGGTAGCCCTGATGAAAAACCGCACCAGCCTGATCATTGCCCATCGGCTTTCCACCATTCGGGATGCCGATAAGATCATCGTCATCGACGGCGGTAAGGTGGTGGAGGAGGGCGACCACGATACCCTTTTGGCACAAAAAGGCTGCTATTATAAGTTGTATCAATCCCAATTTGCCGGGATCGAGACCTGATTTTACAGATATGCCTCTTTTTCAACAGAAAAAGAGGCATATTTTATTAAAAATAACAATTGACGAACCCAAAGTCTTCTTATAAAATTAAAGAAAGACAAAAAAGGAGCATTTTTTATGTTATACGAAAGTACCCGCAACCGCAATCTGACCGCCAACGGCCCGGAGGCCATTCTGCAAGGCATCGCCCCGGACGGCGGACTTTATATGATCCCCGACGTAGCCGCCATTCCCTTTGATTGGAAGGCTTTGTTGGAGTTGGATACCATCCCTATGGCCGCAGAGATTCTTTCTGCCCTGCTGCCGGATTTTTCCAAGGACGAAATGAAGATTCTTTGCGAAAAGGCCTACACCGGCAAGTTTGAAAGCGACGATCTGACCCCCCTGGCTCAGGTGGGCGATCGCTACGTATTGGAGCTGTTCCGGGGTCCCACCAGCGCCTTTAAGGACGTGGCCCTTTCTATGCTGCCCCAGCTGATGACCGCCTCCCGGGGGAAGACCGGGATGAAGGAGGAGATCTGCATCCTGACCGCCACCAGCGGCGATACCGGCAAGGCCGCCCTGGAGGGCTTCCACGACGTGGAGGGGATCAAGATCCTGGTATATTACCCCAACAACGGGGTCAGCGCCGTTCAGAAGGCACAGATGGTGACCCAGACCGGCAACAACGTGGCCGTGGTGGCCATCAACGGCAACTTTGACGATGCCCAGACCGGGGACAAGAACCCCTTTGCGGCCGCCGCAGAGGGCCAACTGGATCCTGCCGGAAACGTGGTGCTTTCCTCCGCCAACTCCATCAACATCGGCCGGTTGGCGCCCCAGGTGGTTTACTACTTTAAAGCCTATGCAGACCTGGTACGGGAGGGGCGGATCACCTGCGGTGACCAGGTGACCTACGTGGTGCCCACCGGCAACTTCGGCGACATTCTGGCCGGCTATTTTGCCAAAAAATTGGGTCTGCCCGTAGGCAAGCTGATCTGCGCCTCCAACACCAACAAGGTGCTGACCGACTTTTTTGAAAAGGGCGTTTACGACCGTCGCCGTCCCTTCTTTAAAACTGATTCTCCCTCTATGGATATTCTGATCTCCAGCAATCTGGAGCGGCTCCTGTATATGGTCAGCGGAGATACCGACCTGGTAGCTTCCCTGATGAAACAGCTGAAGGAAGAGGGGCACTACACCCTTTCTGCCGAGCTCATGGATAAGATCAACGCCGAATTCGGCGCCGGCTTCTGCACCGACGAAGAGGGGGCCGCCGCCATTGCAAAGGTCTGGAAGGACTACGGCTATCTGATGGATCCCCACACCGCCGTAGCCTGGAAGGTCAGCGAGGATTATACCGCCGCAGGCAACAAGGAGCCGGTGGTGGTGCTTTCCACCGCATCCCCCTTCAAGTTCCCCAACGCCGTTTTGAAGGCCATGGGCGCTGAGCCGGTGGAAAACGAGTTTGATTGCCTGGAGCAGCTTTCTGCCCTGAGCCATCTGCCCATCCCCAAAAACCTGGCCAACCTGAAGGAGGCCAAGGTCCTGCACACCACCGTCATCGAGAAGGAAGACGTGGTAGCACATTCCCTTAAAAAAGCCGGAGAGCGCCAATGGTAACCATCTGCGTTCCCGCCTCCACCGCTAACATCGGGCCGGGCTTTGACAGCTTTGGCTGTGCCCTTGCCCTTTACAACGAATACACCTTTGAGCCGGCGGATCACCTGGAGATCATCGGCTGTCCGCCGGAATTCAGCAACGAGGATAACCTGGTCATCGTGGCCTTCAAACGAGCCTTGGAGGCCTTACAGGAGCCCTGGACGGGGCTGAAGCTGACGGTACGCTCCGGGATCCCCTTTTGCCGGGGCTTAGGCTCCAGCGCCGCCGTGATCGTGGGCGGGATCCGTGGGGCCAACGCCCTGCACGGAAACCGGCTGACCACCCGGCAGATGCTGGAGATCGCCACCGAGCTGGAGGGTCACCCGGATAACGTGGCCCCTGCCCTGCTGGGCGGATTCGTGATCTCCATGATGGATGGCGATAAACCCCTTTGGATCCAGCGTCCCGTTCACCCGGAGCTGCGGTTCATTGCCCTGATCCCCGATTTTTCCTTAAGCACCCGAAAGGCCCGCAGTGTACTGCCGCCCCAGATCCCCCGGGATGATGCAGTGTTCAACGTGGCCCACGCAGGGGTGTTGCCCTACGCCTTGGAAAGCGGCGATGAGGAATTGATCCGTGCCGCCCTGCAGGATCGGCTCCACGAGCCCTACCGCCGGAGCCTGATCACCGACATTGAGACGGTGGAACAGACCGCCCGGGAGCAGGGAGCCTTATCCTTTTGTATCAGCGGAGCAGGCCCCACCTGCCTTTGCTTGACCCGGGATCCGGAGTTCATCCATCGGTTAAAGGCCAACCTGAAGACCCCCAACAGCCGTTGGGAGATCCGGGAGATCCCCATTGCGCCGACAATTGAAACATAAAAAAGACTGCAAATTCTGACGAATTTGCAGTCTTTTATTTAATCCAAATATTCTTCCTCGGTCTCTTCCTCGGTTTCCTCTTCCTCCACGTCTTCCTCCTGCTTTTTCAAGGTGACCTTGCGGATCTCGGTGCCCTGATTAAAGGTCAGCTTCATCTTATTACGGTTTACCTTATCGTAGCGATAGATATAGACGTTACCGTCTTCGGCAGTCAAAGTGAAAGCATCCTGGGTGGCGGTAAAATCGCCGGATACCACCAGTTCTCCGTTGATCAGAAGGAAGGTATCGTCCTCGCAGTTAAAGGAAAGGGAAAGATCAGAGCCCTCCCAGGCGCCGTGCATCCAGTTATTGTTATAGAATTTTTGAAAATACAGATGGATGGATCCGGCAATGATCGCCACGGCGGCAACCCCGGTCAGGGTCCACACCAGCCATTTGGGCATCTGTTTTTTTGCTTTGGGGCGCCCGTAAAAACAGCGGGGGCAGATATGGTTTGGATCCGAATGCTCGGTTCCGCAACGGGGACAGATCATAACGATTCTCCTTTTTTATCAAGAGAGCCGCCCGGGAACGAGCGGCTCTTTTTTGAACGATTATTCGCCTAAGTTTGCAAACAGATCCATAAAGCCCAGATCCAGGGAATCTTCCTCTTTGGTGCTTTCTTCGGTACCGGGGAAGTTGAGCATCGGCTCATCGGCGACCAGGCCGGTGCGGTTCCGCTCGGCAGAGGGGAAGCCGGTGGCGATCACGGTTACGATGATCTCGTCCTCCAGGTCGCTGTTCAAAGCGGCACCCCAGATGATGTTGGCATCGGGATGGGCGGCCTGCTCGATCATCTGGCTGGCTTCATAAACTTCATCCATACCGATATCGGGGGAAGCGGTGATGTTGAAGATCACGCCGGTAGCACCGTCGATGGAGGTTTCCAGCAAGGGGCTGGAGATGGCCATAGTGGCAGCGGCAACAGCCTTGTCCTTACCGGAGGCACGGCCAACACCCATATGAGCATTGCCGGCATCCTTCATGATCTTATGCACGTCGGCAAAGTCCACGTTGACCAGGCCGGTGATCAAAATCAGATCAGAGATGCTCTGAACACCCTGGCGCAGAACGTCGTCTGCGATCTGGAAGGCGTTCAGCAGCGTGATGCGTTCGTTGGTGGCATCCTTCAGCTTATCGTTGGGAATCACGATCAGGCTATCCACGTGGGCACGGAGCTTTTCGATGCCGGCCTCGGCGGTCTTCATCTTCCGCTGGCCTTCAAACCCAAAGGGCTTGGTTACGATGGCAACGGTCAGAATGCCCATATCCTTTGCGATCTCAGCCACCACAGGAGCGCTACCGGTACCGGTACCGCCGCCCATACCGGCGGCAATAAAGACCATATCGGCACCGCGGAGCATCGCCTCGATCTCTTCGCGGCTCTCCAGGGCGCTGTTTTCACCAATATTCGGATCACTGCCGGCGCCCTTGCCCTTGGTGAGCTTTTCGCCGATCTGAACCTTGGTGGTGGCGGGGGAGGATTCCAAAACCGGGCGGTCGGGATTGACCACCACGAATTCAACCCCTTGAACTCCGGCCTTGATCATACGGTTTACTGCATTACAGCCACCGCCGCCGCAGCCGATCACTTTTATATTTACAACGCTATCTGCGCTTTCGGTATATTCAAAACTTGCCAACGCTATTTACCTCCCGATAATATTTTTCTACATATTATATTTTAATATTAAATAACACTAATTGCAAGTGTTTTTATAAAAAATAGGCAGAAAATATTTCCTGCCTATTTTTGAGGTCGATAATAGACCCGTTCCACGTCGGTCACGTCCACGGTGGCGGTTTGGCTGACACCGTTATCCTTGAGCAAATAGGCCGCCAGTTCCACCTTGGTATCCGCCTGATCCAGGGTGCCGAATTCCACGGTCACCGTATCATGGTAGATCAGATCGATATCGTAGCGTGCCTTAAAGCGGATCTCGTTGACCGCCTTCCAATCCATATCGGGGTTGTCCTGAAAGGCCAGGTACAGGCGCTCCAAAAAGCCGGTATAATCCGCTTCCTTAGGGAAGGCAAGGGTCTTGCCCACCTCCGGGGTGGTCACCTCTGCCAGCACCAGCCGGGGAACACCCACCAATTTTTCGGGCAGACCGGCAGGCTCTTCCTCCTCCGGGGGCTCCTCCCCTTCTGTGGGCTCTTCTTCGGATTCTTCTTCGGTGGGTTCCTCTTCCTCAGCGGGCTCCTCTTCCGTGGGGGTCTCCCCCTCTTGCGGTTCCTCTGCGGAGGGTGCCTCCTCCACCGGCGGAACGTAGTCCACGTATTCCAGCACCCGATAATACTCGTTCATCAGGGCGGTCCCTGCGGTGGTATGCATCCACACCACCGGCTGATTTTCCACAACGGTCACCTTCAGCTTGCTGGGCAACTGCCGACGGATGGTCACGTCCTTTACGTAGGGCAGCTCCTTGATCTGATCAATGACCTCGAACTTATCCAGGCGGAACAGATTCTGCCCCACCTGCAGTTCCCCCTGCTCCAGGATCTGGGTAGCGGAATAACGGGTGTTCCCTTCCACGATGATGGTCTCTGCATTAAAAAATACCGTCATAGAAAGGATGGTCAGCGTCAATAAAAACAGCACGAAAAGCAGGCTAAAGAAAACCACCTTTGCCCGTTTTTTCCGTCTTTGTTTTTTCAGATAATAGCGATCGACGCTGTTCATAACTTCACCTTCTTAATGAATGAGGTTGAATAGTTCACGATAGATGACCTCGCCCGCCTCCGGCAATGCCAGTTCCCGGGCGTGGGTGCCCAATTGGGCCCGTTTTTGAGGATTGTTTTTCAGTTCCAGGATCATTTCGTAGAGCTTTTCGGCAGAAAGATCCTTTTCCTCCAGCAGCAAGGCCCCGTCCCGATCGGAAAGGGAGCGAGCGTTATAATACTGGTGGTTATGGGTCACGTTGGGGGAAGGGATCAGAATAGCAGGCTTGCCCAGGGCGGTCAATTCGCCCAGGGTCAAAGCACCGGCACGGCTGATCACCGCATCTGCCGCCGCCAGATGCACCGGCATATCATACAGATAGGGGCGCACGGAGATGGGGCCTTCCGCCTCCGGGTCGAAGCCCTTTTCCTTGAGGGAATCGGGCATCCACGCCCAGCCGGACTGACCGGTGGCGTGCATTTGATAAAAATCCTTTTGGGTATGATTCCGGGCGATAAAATCCACCATAGCCCGGTTGATCTGCAAGGCGCCCAGGCTCCCCGCAAAGGAGAGTAAGTAAAAAGCATCCTCCGGCAGGTTCAACTGCTTGCGGGCATCCTCCCGGGAAAGGCTCAGCACCTCTTCCCTTAAGGGGTTGCCGGAAAGCACCAGTTTTTTGGCGCCGGGGAAATATTTTTCCGTTCCCGGAAAGCTGATAAAGACGATATCCGCCTTTTTGGCCAGCATTTTACTGGTGATGCCGGGGTAGGCGTTTTGCTCGTGAATACAGGTAGGGATCTTAAGGCTTTGTGCCGCCGCCACCACCGGGCCGGACACGTAGCCGCCGGTTCCGATCACCAGATCCGGTTTGAATTCCCGGATGATCTTTTTACATTCGGCGTGGGCCTTTAAATAAAGGTACACGGTCTTAAAATTATCCAGAGTCAGTTTACGGCGAAAGCCCTGGGTCTGAACGGCCTTAAAGGGATAGCCCGCCTTTTGCACCAGGGTCTCTTCGATCTTACCTTGATTGCCGATGAATAAGCATTCGGCATTGGGATTTTTACTTTTGATCATAGCGGCGATGGCCAATGCGGGATTGCAATGGCCGGCTGTTCCGCCGCCGGCTAAAATCACTCTCATTCTTTATTCTCCAATCTGGAATAGCGGGAGACCCCCAGCACCAGTCCCATCTCCGCCAACAGCAACAGCAAGGCTGTACCGCCGTAGCTGAAGAAGGGCAAGGCAATACCGGTGGGCGGAACCGCATTGGTCACAACGCCGATATTCAGAATGACCTGGATGGCCACCTGGCACATGATCCCCACCACCAGGAGGGAGCCGAATTTATCCCGGGCGTGATAGGCGATCACAAAGCCCCGCCAGATCAGCAGAACGAACAGAATGATCACCATCATAGCGCCCACGAAGCCCAGTTCCTCGCAGATGATGGAAAAGATATAATCGTTTTGCGGTTCAGGAATATAAAGATGCTTTTGATAGGAATTGCCCAGGCCGCGTCCCAAAAGTCCACCGCTGCCGATGGCATAAAGGGATTGCACCGTCTGGAAGCTGCTGCCGGTCACGTCCTCAAAGGGATGAAGCCAGGTATAGATCCGGGTGCGGGCATAGGGGATCAGGGCAATAAAGCCGCCCATTGCCAACACACCGGCACCGCCGATGCTCAGGAACCAGCGCAGATTTACGCCCCCCACAAACATCATCGCAATACCGATACAAAACAGCAATACCGCACAGGAAATATGGGTCTCCACCGCCACCAGGCCGCAGATCACAAAAACCAGGCCTGCGGGCGGTAACAGCCCCACCTTGACGTCCTTCATATTATCGTAATTGGCCGCCATATAGGAGGATAGGGTCATGATCAGCGCCAGCTTGGCGATCTCGCTGGGCTGGAACTGGATGCCGAAATTCAGCCAACGGCGGGCTCCACCGGCCTTGACGCCGATCCCGGGGATCAGCACCAGCACCAACAAAACCACCGTTATGATCAATAACCAAGGGATCCAACGGCGGAACCAGTTGTAATTGAAGCGGGTCACGATCAGCAACGCTACGATCCCGCCCACCGCAAACAGCAGCTGGCGTTTGATATAGTAAAAGCTATCGCCCTCTTTATGGAGTGCGCTGACGTAGCTGGCGGAGGCAACCATGATCAAGCCAAAGGTCAAAAGGCACAGCACCAGGATCAAAAAGACCAGGTCGATACCGCCCGCTTCCCCCTTTTGGGCAAAGCATTTATGATACCATCTTGTTTTCTTGGCCATAAAGCCTCCTTTCTCCAAAATCGGTCAAACCAAATCAAACGTTAAAATAACGGAAATAGAACATCCCCCAAAGGGCGATCAAGCACCCAATGGCGCTGATGACGGTAAAGACCGCCACGATCTTGACCTCCTTCCAGCCACACATCTCAAAATGGTGGTGGATGGGGGTCATTTTAAAGATCCGCTTGCCGTGGGTCAGCTTATAGAAGCCCACCTGCAGTACCACGGAAACCCCTTCGATCAGGTACATAATACCGCCGATCAAAATGAAATAGGGCATATCGTAGGCCATAGCCAGAGCCACCACGGAAGCCCCCAGGAACAGGGAACCGGTATCCCCCATAAACACCTTGGCCGGATGGAAGTTATAGATCAAAAAGGCCAAAAGCCCGCCCAAAAGGGCCGAAGCAAACAGGGTGATCCCGGTGTTGGAGGTATTCATCTTTAAAAAGTAGCCCACCACGATAAAGGATACCAGGTACGGCAGGGTCACGCTGGTGACCAGGCCGTCCAGCCCATCGGTCAGGTTCACGGAGTTCACGAAAAAGAACACGAAGGGGATCATAATTAGAAAATAGAACCAGGAAAGATGCAGTCGAAGGTTCACAAAGGGGATAAAAATAGTATCCGAAATAATGTTCGCCGTATACAGAGCCCCCAGATAAAGGGCTATGATCAGCATCAAGGGCAGCGTTTTTTGCAGAACGGTGAGACCCTGGTTACGCTTTTTGACCACCTTGACGTAGTCATCCAAAAAGCCCACCAGGCCGCACAGCACCACGAAGACCAGGGAGATCAACAACCGAAGGTCCCCCTTCAGCATCTCGCCCATTCCCAAAACCAGGGTCACCAGCACGGTGGGGATAATAAAGATCAACCCGCCGATGGTGGGAGTTCCCTGCTTGGTCTCCTTATGCCAGGAGGGACCGATATCCAAAATACTTTGGGAAAACTTTAACCGCCGGAGCCAGGGCAGGATCCAGGGTGCCAGCAACAAAGCCAGCAAAAAGCCGGCGGAAACTGCTGTAAAAATGATCCAATTTTCCATTTTTAAACCAACCTTTCCTTCAGGTCCTTGGCCAGGAGACCGAAGTTCATATAGTTCGAGGCCTTCAGCAGCAGGCAATCGCCGGGCTTGAGCATGGGCTCCAAAAGATCCCGTGCCGCCGTAGCATTGCCCACGTGATATTTTTCACAATTTTCCGGCAGCGCCTCGTAAAGGATCCGGGCGCGGCTTCCTACCGCCACCACCACATCGATCCCCAGCTCGGCGCAGACCTCTGCCACCTCCCGATGGCCCTGTTCCTCATAGACGCCCAGCTCCAGCATATCGCCCAAAACCGCTACCTTGCGGCCTTGCTTGCCGGCCAGCACCTTCAACGCCGCCCGCATGGAATCGGGGGAGGCATTATAACTATCGTCGATGACGGTCACACCGCCCACGACCTCAACAAATTGACGGCGACCGTCGCCGGTGAAGCTTTCCAGCCCCTGCTTCAGAAGTTCGGCCTTCACGCCCAGCAGATACCCCACGCCGAAGGCGGCCAGGGCATTCATGATCTGATGCTCCCCTTCCACCTGCAGGGTGATGGGCAGTTTTCCGCCGGGATAGCAAAGGGTAAAGGAGTTTTGATCGATCTCCTCTGCCCGGAAGGAGTTGTGGGCAGAAAGCCCAAAATAGAAGCAGGTCTTTTCCGGGCGGGCGCCGTAAAGCAGGGGTTCATCCCCGTTCAAAAGAGCAACACCGCCTTTTTTCAGGGCATCCACCATCTCCAGCTTGGCCTTGGCAATATTTTCACGGCTACCCAAAAGTTCCAGATGTGCCACACCGATATTGGTGATGACTGCCAGATCCGGCTGTACGTATTGTGCCGCATCGGTGATCTGACCCAGGCCCCGCATCCCCATCTCCACCACGGCGGCCCGGTCGTTTTCGGCCACGTTCAGGGCGGTGGCAGGAATGCCCAGCTCGTTATTCTGATTTCCCTTGGTGCCGGAGGCTGTCATCCCCGGTGCCAGGGCAGATAGGATAAAATTCTTGGTGGTGGTCTTCCCCACACTACCGGTAACACCCACCACCCGGGCCTTCATTCCCTCCAGGTGGGTCTTGGCCAAAAGGGCCAGTGCAACCCGCACGTCCTCTACCCGGAAAACCGGGTTCCGGGGGGTAAAATCCAGGGGTTCAGTAGTTAGAAAAGCGATCTCACCATAGGCTTCGTCTAACTGACGGATATAGTTGTGACCGTTATTCCGTTCCCCCGCAATGGCGGCAAAGAGCATCCCGTTCTGCATCTCCCGGGAATCCCAGGAAAAGCCGGTGAGCAGATAATCTCTGCCGCTGTATTCCTGCCCCAAGCTTTGGGCAATTTGATGGACCGTTAATTTCATGCTTGCTCCAAAAATTCCTTTACGATTTCTTTTTCGTCAAACCGGATGGTGCCGGTGTTCAAAATCTGATAGTTTTCGTGGCCTTTTCCCGCCAACAGGATCAGATCATCCTTTTGGGCATGGGCCAGAGCGTAGCCAATGGCTTCCTTACGGTTTTCAATGACCGTATGAGGAATATCGATCCCCTCTAACCCCACCAGGATATCCCGCAGGATCCCGGCGGGATCCTCGGTACGGGGGTTATCGGAGGTAACGATCAGGTAGTCGCTGTATCGGGCGGCGGCCTTAGCCATCAAGGGGCGCTTGGTCTTATCCCGATCTCCGCCGCAACCGAACAGGGTCACGATCCGCCCTTTGGCAAAAGCCTTCAGGGTGGTGAGGATATTCTCCAAAGCGTCGGGGGTATGAGCGTAATCCAGCATTACGGTGAAGGGCAGGCCCCGAGTGATGACCTCGGCTCTGCCGGGCACCTGGGGGATCTTGTTCAGCCCTTCTGCTACTTCCTTGAAGGAATAGCCTGCCTGCAACAGCATTCCGGCGGCACAAAGGGTGTTATGCACTGTGAACATCCCGGGGGTCGATACCCGGATCGGGGCGGTCTCGCCCTCAAAATGCATCTGATAAGCGGCACCTTCCACCGAAATCTCGATATTTTCTGCCCACAGATCCGCCTTGGGATCGGTGGCGGAATAGGTGATGCCCCCGAACCGATCGGCAAACATACGGCCGGTCTCGTCGTCCAGGTTCAATACGTTCTTTTGGCTCAATTCAAAGAGCCGTGCCTTGGCATCCCGATAATTTTCCATGGTCTTGTGGTAATCCAGGTGATCCTGGGTCAGATTGGTAAAACCCGCCACCGCAAAGGGCAGGCTATCCACCCGATGCTGATCCATAGCCTGGGAGGAAACCTCCATCACCACGGTCTGTACCCCGGCATTTTTCATCCTTGCCAGCAGTTCATACAGCTGATAAGGCTCCGGGGTGGTAAAGGCCGTCGGGAAGGTCTCGGCGCCGATCTGATTATGAACGGTGCCGATCAATCCGGCCTTGATGCCCATACCGTCTAAAATGCTTTTAACAAATTGGGAGGAGGAGGTCTTACCGTTGGTGCCGGTCACCGCCAAAAAGGTCATAGACTTTTCGGGATGGCCGAAAAAGTTGGCGCAAAGCACCTGAAAGGCGGCACGGGTATTGGAGCAAAGGATTTCCGGCTTTCCGCAATCGGTGGGATGCTCCACCAAAACCGCCGCAGCGCCTTTTTCTGCCGCCATTGCCGTAAAGCGGTGACCGTCGGCGGTCCCGCCGGGGATCGCCACGAACAGCCAGCCGGGCTGTACTTGTCGGGAATCGCAAGTAATACCGGCGATCTCCAGCTCGGGATGAACCGCCGTTTCAATGCCCGTTAAAAGTTCAGATAACCGCATTTTTCTCCTCCTTCTTGCCCAGAGGGGTTACATACTGGAAACACCCTCGGAGCTATTGGTTCGAATGGTGATGACCGCACCCTCCGCCACCATGGTACCGGCGGCCGGAGATTGGGAGATCACCAAGGACGTTGCTTCGGTATTGGCATTGCCCACCACCCGGACGTTCAAGCCCGATTGCTTGATGCGGTTGGTGGCACCCGCCACGCTATAGTTCACCAGGTCGGGAACCATAATATTTTCATTAGGCGTCTTGCCGTCGGTATAAAGGATCATGGTTCCGCTGAGGGGCATCGTTCCGCCGGCGGCCGGGGATTGGCCGGTGACAGTATCGCCGTCGCCCACCACCTTACTGGTGATCCCCTTTTCCTTCAGGAGCGCCTGAGCATTGGTCAAGGTCTGATCCATCACGGAAGGAACGGAAACGTCCAAGGTTTCCAGTTCTTCGGCAGTATAGCGAGGCTGAACACCCAGATAAGGCAGAATATCCGCCAGCACGTCGCCGGCCACGGGAGCGGCAATAATACCGCCGTAGATCTCGCTTTTGCTGGGGGTATCCAGCATTACCAGAATGGCATACTCGGGGTCGTCTGCCGGCGCAAAACCGATAAAGGACGAAATATAGGTCTTTTCACCGGTGGCGTTGTAAACGTCGATCTTCTCGGAGGTACCGGTCTTACCGGCTACCCGATAGCCCTTTACGTAGGCATTTTTACCGGAGCCCACCGAAACGACCTCTTCCAAAAGGTCGCAGACCTGGTTGCTGGTCTCCTTGGAGATGACCTGTCGCTTGGCCTCGGCGGAAAAGCTCTTGATCACCTTTTCGTTGCCGTCCTCCTGGGTCTCGGTGATCTCACGCACCACGTGAGGAGTGATCAGATCCCCGCCGTTGGCGGCCCCCGCCACGGCGGGCAGCATCTGCAGGGGGGTCACCTTGGAGTTCTGTCCGAAGGAGGCGGTGGCCAGTTCCACCTCCTGGAACTTGGAGAACCAAATGCCGCTGGCTTCACCGGTCAGATCCACGCCGGTCTTTTCGGTCAGACCGAAGTTTTTGAAGTAATCGTAGAAGGTGGAGGCACCCACCTTGGCGCCGATGGTGATAAAGGCCGGGTTGCAGGAATTCTGGATCGCCTTGGAAAGGGTCTGCATTCCGTGTCCCCCGCTCTTCCAGCAACGGATGGAGCGGTCGGCCACCCGGATATATCCGGGGCAATTATAGGTATTATTGGTGTTGATCAGCCCTTCCTCCAAAGCCATGGAGAGGGTGATGATCTTAAAGGTGGAGCCGGGCATATAGGTATCCACCGTACACTTATTCCGCCAGATCTTATTGCGGTAATCGGTGGTGGTGGTCTCCAGCTCCTCGCCGGTCAGAGTAGCCAAATTTTCCAGCATCATCTGATCGGTGATGGTATTGTATTGGTTGGGGTCGTAGTTGGGCAGAGAGGCCATACCGTAGATCTCGCCGTTCTTTACGTTCATCACGATCCCGGCAGCGCCCTCCAGACACTGCTGCTCCAGCCGGGCGCTCTGCAGGTGCTTTTCCAGGTAATATTGCACCGTTTCGTCGATGGTCAGCACCACGTTCCGGCCGTTTTGGGCCTCCACGTAGGTTTCGTATTCATAGGGCAGCTCTTCGCCGATGGCGTTTTTGGCGGTGATCATTTTACCGCTGGTGCCCTGGAGATATTCGTTATAGATCTTTTCGATACCGTCCAGCCCCACGTTATCGGTGCCGGTAAAGCCCAAGATATGGCAAGCCAGGTTATTATTGGGATAATAGCGCTTGGTATCGTTCACCAGATGGATGCCGGAAAGGTCGTTTTCATCGATAAATGCCCGCACCTTGTCGGCGGTCTCGGAATCGATCCGACGCTTGATCAGCTCGTAATAGTTGTTCTTTTTGGTTTTTTCCAAAACGGTGGTTTCGTCCACCCCTAAAATTTCTGCCAGCCCCCGGGCTACGGTGGGAGCATCCTCATCGTCCACGCCCTTGGGGTTGATATAGACCGTTTCTACCGGAGCAGAAATAGCAAGGGCGGTATAGTTACGGCTATAGATGGTGCCCCGTTCGGGGGTCAGGGTCGTATCCATGGTCTGTTGCTGGATCGCCCGGGTCTGATAAAAGGTATAATTGACGATCTGATATCTGGCCAGGGTGCCCGCCATCCATACCAGCAAAGCCACCGCAAAAATACCCAGAAGAACGGTGCTTCGGGTGACCATTGATTTGCTTGGGCCTTTTCCCATTTGCTTGCTCCTTTCACTGATTTTTCGGCTCCGCACCGAAAAAAACGACAAAATTTATCCGTCCATATAAGCGCAAAATGAGAGTAAGAATAAATTCCCACTCTCGTTTCACTATATTAGCCGTTAGTTCAGATATTCCAAAAGAATATTGAATTCAGCGACGACGCCATCCCACCAGCTGTTATTCTTCGGCTCATCCTTGACGATCTCGATGGTATCGTCGGTGAGCAGGTTGATGGTCTGGATCTGGTAGTTTTCGATCTTTACCATTCCCAGCTCCTCGGTGGCGATCCGTTCGATCTCACCCATCTGGTTTTTGGTATCGATGGAAACCTGCAGGGCGCCGGCTTCCCCTTCCAGAGCGGTCAGTTCATTTTTCGCCTTGAGCAACTGGTCCGAAACGTTGTTCAAGGTAATATGGCTGTATAAGAGGTATCCGCCAACGATCATAATAGCCGCCAAACAGAGCACCACGCTCCATCGGATACCGCGAATATTGAATTTTTTCATTGCCGGAAACTCCTTTTTTGTTCTTTAGATTTTTTCACACACCCGTAGCTTTGCGGGCTTGGAGCGGTTATTTTCGGCCAGCTCCTTGGCCGTTGCCGTGATCGGCTTATGGGTCACTTGTTTAACCACAGGGGTTCTGCCGCAAACGCAGATGGGGATATTTTTGTTACAGATACAGCCGCTGGCCAGATCTGCAAAAACGTTTTTTACAATACGATCTTCCAATGAATGGAAGGTCATTACGGCGATCCTGCCGCCGGGCTTCAGTAAGGAGACCGCATCTCTCAAAGCCTGTTCCAGGATCCGCAATTCTCCGTTGACCTCGATACGGATGGCCTGGAAGGTACGCTTGGCGGGATGCTTGTTGCCGTAGCGATCCTTGGGCGGAAAGACCTTTTCGATCAGTTCCACCAGCTGGCCGGTGGTCTCGATGGGAGCCTCTGTCCGTTTGCGGCAAATGGCGGCCGCAATGCGAGGGCTCATCTTCTCTTCGCCGTAGCGATAGAGAATGTCAGTCAGCTGCTGTTGGGAATAGCCGTTGACCACCTGGTAGGCATCCAGGGGATTCTCACGGTCCATCCGCATATCCAAGGGAGCATCGAACCGATAAGAAAAACCGCGGGATTCTTCATCCAGTTGAAAACTGGAGACCCCCAGGTCAAAGAGGATCCCATCCACGGAAGAGATCCCCTCCTGCTCGGCTACGGTTTTAATATTAGAAAAATTTGATTTAACGGCCTTAAAGCGTTCGCCAAAGGGTTTTAGCCGTTCCGAGGCGGCCTTAATGGCATCCCGATCCTGATCGATGCCGATCAAAAGACCCGAATCTAATCTTGCGGCGAT
The DNA here is from genome assembly GCA_045545315.1 of Eubacteriales bacterium. Lineage (GTDB taxonomy): Bacteria > Bacillota > Clostridia > Oscillospirales > QAKW01 > QAKW01. The sequence continues at coordinate 53,153 of JAZQAR010000067.1, forward strand.
CAGGCTGCTGTGCCCGCCCCCGCCCAGGGTGGCATCCATATAGATCCCATCGGGGCGGATCTTCAGGGCGTTGATGCACTCTTCTGCCATCACGCTGTAATGTTCAAAAGCCTTCATCAGAAATCCATCTCATCCATAACGGCAACGATCTGCTTGGTATCCAATTTCTTTTCCATATCGGCAAAGGCATCGGGATTCCAGATCTCAGCACGGTTCCCGTTACCAACGATCACTGCATTCCCTTCGATGGCGGCCAGCCGGCGCAATGCCTGAGACAGCTGTACACGTCCTTGCTTATCCACCGCCACGTCGGTCTTATAGGTATTGAAGAAATGGCTGATATCCCGCCCCTTGGACATAGGCAGGCAAGCCAGCTTGGTTTCAAAGGCGTTCCAGTCTTCCCGGGTAAAGACGTATACGCATTCATCCAGACCGCGGGTCAAAACCAGATCGCTGCCCATCAGCTCTTTCAGCTTCTTCGGCAGGATCACCCGGCCCTTTTCATCCACAAAATGTTCGGAATAACCGGTCAAATATGCCATGCGTACACCTCCTTCGAAAAAACAAGATTAAGGGGCGTTTTGTCACCACTCAGCACCCACTGAGCACCCAAGAACACTCCCCTTGGTTTAAATTATACCAAATAATTACGAAAAATCAATAGTATTTTATAAAAAAACATAAGTTTTTTTGCGCAAAAAAAGACCCCCCGGAACCACCGTTCCGAGAGGTCTGTAAACCACATTATGTAAACTGATCAGAGCTTCAAATCATTCTCTTTGATCCAGCCGATCTTACGCAAGATCAGGCCGCCTACCCAGGATAAAATTGCCGGCAAAACAAAGCAGATCAATACCAGGCCGACCCAATCCATTGCCGTTATGGCCGCCTTGGTGCCGGCCGCCACGTCGTTGACCCAGCCGGTATAAACACCGATCTGTCCCACCAAACCGCAGGTCCCCATCCCGGAGGAAACGGGGGTACCGTTCATCTGCAGTTTAAACAAACAGGTAGCCAGAGGACCGGTGATGGCCGAAGCCACGATGGGGGGGATCCAGATCCGGGGATTGCGGACGATATTGCCCATTTGGAGCATAGAGGTTCCCAAACCTTGAGAGACCAAACCACCCCAACGGTTCTCCTTAAAACTCATCACCGCGAAGCCCACCATTTGAGCACAGCAGCCGGCCACCGCCGCACCGCCTGCCAGGCCGGTCAACGAAAGCGCCGCACAGATCGCTGCGCTGGAAATGGGGAGTGTTAAAGCGATCCCCACCACCACGGAGACTAAGATACCCATCAGGAAGGGCTGCAACTCGGTTGCCCACATAATCAGTCTTCCCACGGCGCTGGCACCCTTGCCGATGGCAGGAGCCAACCAGGCCGAAAGGGCAACGCCCACCAAAATAGTGACCAAGGGGGTCACCAAAATATCGACTTTCGTTTCTTTAGAAACCAATTTGCCACATTCCGCCGCCACGATAGCGATCAACAGTACGGCTAAAGGACCGCCGGCACCGCCCAAGCCATTAGCGGCACTTCCCACAGCCGCCAAAGAAAACAAAACCAGGTTCGGTGCCTTCAAGGCATAACCGATGGCAATGGCCATAGCCGGGCCGGACATAGCCGAAGCATAGCCCCCCACCTCTGCCAAAAAGGGAAGCTTACATTGGGTGCCCAGGGTATTCAGAATCGTCCCGATCAAAAGGGAGCAAAACAGCCCTTGCGCCATAGCGCCCAGCGCATCAATGAAATACCGCTTCCAGGAAAGCTCGATATCCTTCTTTTTCAAAAACTCCGCAATTTTCTTCATTATAGTAATTAACCTTCTTTCATACCTTAAGCGACGTTTTATTGTTGCATATTTTATCACTTTTGATCCCGGATTACAATGGACAACATCAACGAAATATAGGTGTCTTTACACCTGTTTATATAGCAAAATGCCCGCCTACTGTAGCAGGCGGGCATCGATATTTAAGAAACAGCCTCTGTTAAGGTGATGGTGATCTCAAATTCCTTTTTCTCGCGCCAGACCTTAATGGTCACCTGATCGCCGGGACGATAGGAATCCTTGATGGTGGTCAGGTCTGCCATAGAGGTCACCTCTTCACCGGCAAAGCCGATGATCACGTCCCCCTTCTTCAGGCCCTTTTTGGCGGCGTCACACTTCTCATCCACCTCAACCACGTAAACGCCCTGGGGCAGACCGTGGTAGCTGGCATAGGCCTTGGTCAGGTCGCTGCCCTGGATCCCGATGTAGGCACGGGTCTTGATATAGCCGTAGTTGATCAGTTCTTCCACCAGGCCGGTCACCTCGTTCAGCGGAATGGCAAAGCCGATCCCTTCGTAGCCGTCGGCCACCAGCTTGGAGGAGGTGATGCCCACCACCTGGCCGTAGGCATTGACCAGGGGACCGCCGCTGTTACCGGGATTGATCAGCGCATTGGTCTGGATCAGGGTCATATAGGTACCGCCGATCTCCAGCTTACGGTTCAAGGCAGAGACAATGCCGTTATGCATCGTAGAGAACAGCTCCATCCCATAGGGGTTCCCGATGGCGGCAACGGTCTCGCCCACCTCCAGCTCGTCGCTATCCCCCAATTGGGCAGCGCTCAGGCCGGTGGCATCCACCTTCAGCACCGCCAGATCCGATTGGGCGTCGCTGCCCACGATCTTGGCACTATACTCGGTGATGCCGTCGGAAAGGATCACCTTGACGGTTTTTGCATCCTCGATCACGTGGTGGTTGGAGATAATATAACCATCCTTACTGATGATAAAGCCGGAACCGGAAAACTCCGCCTCTTCCCCATTTTCCATACTGATTAAAATAGCGACCACGCTATCCTTGACCTTTTTATAGATCTCGTTCAAAGAAAGCTCCTCGCCGGTCTTTTTCTCGGTGGTGATATCCGGGGCGTTATAGATCACCGTATCATCCCGCTGGCTTTCGGGCACGTCCTGCTCCTGATCGGCAGGCTCATCCTCCCCAAATACCCGGTCACCCCAATCGGGGAGCAGATCCTCTTTTTCCACCATACCGGCCTTTTGCAGAGCATTCACCGCCACGGCGGCGCTGATCACCACACAGCAAACCAGCATAATGATCCCGGCAGTAGCCGCCGCAATGATAAAAGGCTTAGCCTTATCCTTTTTACGCGGAGGCTGGGGCGGGTAATAATAGCCGTAATTCTGATAGGGATTTGGATTTTGGTAGGCATACCCACCCTGCCATTGGGGCGGGGTATCGGCGGCGGGAGCCTCTTGGGGTTGTTCCGAGGTCGGCTCCTCCACAGTCGGTTCAACAGCGGGCTCCGCCATCTCCTCTGCAGGAGCCTCTTCGACCTTCGCAGACTCGGTCGGTTCCTCCGGTTCTATTCCGTTCAAACGATTTTCATCCATTGCTCTTCCTCCTAAAACTGATCGTCGGCCTTTTGCAAAGAGAAGGTGAATTCCGCAAACGCATCCTCCTGCGACGATACAAAGATATCCTGGTTATGGGCATCAATAATGCTTTTAACCATATATAAACCAAGGCCAATGCCTTTTTTATTCTCTCCACGGCTCTTATCGGTCTTATAAAACCGTTCAAAGATCTTGCCGCATTCTTCCCGGGGAATGCCTTTTCCGGTATTTCTGACCGAGAAAAACACCTTTTGATCCACGCTGTACAGCGTGGGGGTTATGGTCCCCTGCTCCGGCGTAAATTTGACCGCATTATCCATCAGGTTATAAACCACCCGATAGATAGCATCCCGATCTCCCACCGCATAGACCGGTTCCTCCGGTAAGTGAAGATCCACTTGGATCTTTCCCTTACGCAGCCGTTCTTCCATCGTCAAAAGCACCTGATGCACGGTTTCGGATAAATCAAAGGGATCCATTTTATAGGTCAGCTCCCCGGATTGGATCCGGGCCACGTCCAAAAGATTATTGACCAGCCGGCTGAGGCGCTTGACCTCCTCGGAGACCAGCAGCAAGTATTTATCCTGCAGCTCCGGCGGGATCGTCCCATCCAGGATTCCGTCGATAAAACCGCTGATGGTGGTCATAGGTGTACGCAGTTCGTGGGAAACGTCCGCAATAAAAGCACGGCGCATAGTCTCGATCTGATCCAGGCCGTCGGCCATTTGATTAAAAGAAATCGCCAGCGCCCGCATTTCATCATCCGGTGCCACCGTGATCCGCTTGGAAAAATCGCCCTTGGCATAGGATTTTGCCGCAATGGACATTTCTGTCAGGGGCTTGGTGATCTGCTTGGAAATAAAGTATACACAAACACAAGCGAATAGGAACACAAAGAGCCCGCACAGCAAAAAGATGCCGGTAATACTCCTGGCCTCACCGCCCATAAAGCTTTGTGTTTTGGTGACGAAGACGGCGGCGATCACCTTGCCATTCACTTCGTTCACCGCCGGCAAGCCCACCGTATAGGTGTTCCCCATATGGGAGATGAAAACACCTAATTTACGATAATTTTCGCCGGCCAGAACCTGCTCCACCGCTGCAGTCGGAATCTCGATGGGATGACCGATCACGGTGCTTTCGATCACCCGACCGGTATTCCCCACCACAATCAGCTCGCAATCGATGGTATCCTTAATGGTCTGGATGGATGCATCCATTACCGTACCCACGAAGAAGCTATAGTTTTCCGGCATTTCGCCCAGCATTGCCGCCACCTTTTTGGCAGCGTTTTCCATATTCTGATCTTGTTCCTGGGCATTCCGCATGCTGATCACACCGGTGGTGACCGTTCCAAAGATAAAAACGGTCATCAATATGATCAGCGCGCAGGCTGTTGAGATACGAAAAAATAGTCTTCTATGCACTTATTCCATCGTTTCGAATTTATAACCGATCCCCCATACGGTACGAATCGCCCAACGCTCCGAAACGCCCTCCAATTTTTCCCGGATCCGTTTGATATGCACGTCCACGGTACGGGAATCTCCAAAATATTTAAAGCCCCAGATCTCGTCCAACAACTGATCCCGAGTAAAGACCCGATTGGGGTTCTTGGCCAGATGGTACAAAAGCTCGATCTCCTTGGGAGGAGCATCCACCTGCTTGCCCTTCACGGTCAGTTTATAGTTCGTCAAGGAAACCGTCAGGTTCTCGTATTCCACCTCCTGGCGGTTTTCATCCACGGCGTTCCCCGCCCGGCGCAGTACCGTTTTGATCCGAGCCATCACCTCTTTGGAATCAAAGGGCTTGGTTACGTAATCATCGGCACCCAGCTCCAGACCCAGCACCTTATCAAAGGTCTCGCCCTTGGCGGAAAGCATGATGATGGGGGTATTGGAGGTTTTGCGGATCTCCCGGCAGACCTGCCAGCCATCCTTTTTGGGAAGCATAATATCCAACAGCACCAGATCCGGATTAAAGGTGCTGACTTTTTCCACGGCCATTTCACCGTCGGTGGCGGTTTCTACCGTATATCCTTCCTTTATTAAATATAAGGAAAGCAGCTCGCAAATATTTTGTTCATCGTCAACCACTAAAATTCTGCTCATAGGGGTTTCCCTCCTCTTTTAAGTATCTATCTTAAGTATAGCAATCGGGGCAAAAAATGGGTGAAGAAATTGTGAACAAATTCAATCTATTATTTTAAAAGGATAGAATAATTCCTCCAGCACCTCACCCTGCACGCCACCGGCGGAGGCTTCGGCCAATTCAAAGAAAAAAGACTGCTGATCGGCGCTTTTGATCACCATCAGCACCGACACCTTTTCCGAAAAGGTGGTATCCTCGATCTCACAGCAAAAATGCTCCGCAATATGCTGGAAGCGGTCATAGAAGGGATAGGGGCAATCCACCAGCACCCTGGCGCCGGCTTCCATCACCGAAACACCCGCCGCCTTAACGCCGTCGGCCGCACCCTTGGAATAGGCGCGCACCAAACCGCCGGCGCCCAGCAAAACACCACCGAAGTAGCGGGTGACCACCACCGCTACGTTATAAAGATCCTCCTTTTTCAGCACGTCCAGCATCGGCATTCCCGCCGTACCGCCCGGTTCCCCATCATCGGAAAACCGTTCGATCAACGGTGTACGAATGCGATAGGCCACACAGTTATGGGTGGCATCGGGGAACTCCGCCCGGATCTCTGCAATAAAGGCATCGGCCTCCTCCTGGGTTTCCACCCGGCGAAGGCTGGTGATGAACCGGCTTTTTCGTTCAATAAATTCCGTTCGGCAATCCTGCCCCGGCACCAAATAGTGATCCTTCATTCCTTGCTCCCAAATCCTTTTTATTACTTATTATAATATTATAATATAATTTCACACAATGAGCAAGAAAAAAATAGCCTCTGCTTTCGCAGAGGCTATTTTTGATCCATTATGCGCCGTAGACAGCACGAACGCCGTCGTAACGGTCGATCACCAGGGAAACTTCGCCGGTATAGAGCTTATCGCTATCGGAAACGAAGTCAGCGGTCTTCAGCAGTTTTCTGCCGCCTTCGATAATGAAGTAATCTTCGGTTTCAATGGCGGTCATCTTCATGGCTGCAGCCACGTTCAGGTAAACCTTATCGCCGGTGGTCTTATAGTAAGTAGCAAAGTCGCCCACGTTCAGGCTACCGTTAGCGGAAGAGATGTTATCGATCGCAACCTTTTCCAGCGTGTAGGCCTTGCCGGTGGCAAGCTCTTCAACGTCGACGTTTGCGGTGGAACCGTCTGCATTAGCAGCTACGCCGGTCACCCGAACGCCAACCTCGGCGGTGGCGGGATTTTCCTGAACGGCGATGTAGGTGGTGCCGGTATAATCCAGAACGACCAACAACTCAGCGCCGGAATCTACCAGAGTAGCGACATCGTCGTTGCTCTTATCCATAAAGAAGTGAGGAATGTACTTGGCTTCGGAGCCGTTCAGTTCCTTGCCATCTTCAGGACCTTCCAGCAGATAGGTGGTGGAAGTAACAACGTTGTTTACGGTGGTCTCCACAGTCTCGAGCATTGCTCTCTTCAGAACAACGGTCTGACCGGCAGTTACGTAAACGTAGGAGCCGGCTTCGTAGAAGTTTACGTAGTCGCCGCTCTTTACGTTAGCCAGGCCGGAGAACTTGATGTTGTTATCCTCGTAAACGTGAACCTTGTTATCATAGAAGCTATAGATTCCATAATAGTTATCGGTCACGGTCATCACACGGCCGGGGATCCATTCAGTAGCATATACGGTATCAGCGTTATCGGCAGAACCGCTATTGAGAGTTACAAAAGAGAGGTTGGGACGGTTGGTGATCTTAGATGCAGGAAGCTTTGCCTTATTTGCGGCAGAAACTTCAGACAGATCAATATAAACCTGCTCGGTGAGCTTGAAAGCATCCTCCATAGGCCACAGGTCGCCGTTCAGATAAAGCATGGTGTGGGAATAGATGGACACGCTATCCTGATCCTTGGTACCAAGCATCTGATGGTAGGTATTGAAGGAGAAGTCAGCCAGAGTCAGTTCGTTCCGGATCGGAGAGGTCATCTCGTAGGTGAGCATATTCTCATCTTCGGTGAAGGTACCGCTCTTATCGGTATCCTGATAGATCACACGAACAGGGTAACCGATGAAATCAGTCATATCGGAGCCAACGTCAGTCTGCACACCGTTGGAGAGCAGGATGTCCTTGGTTACGTTTTCGTAATTCATAGGCTGCTGCTGGGTGGCACGGATGATCAGGTCGGTATAGTCACAACCGAACACGTTGGTGGCCAGGCAGTTCAGCCGGTTCCCATCGTAGTTGAAGTAAGTAAACATATCCTGGTCAACGGAGTCAACCTCGGGGTCATACATCAAAGCGTTGGCAACCACAACGGCGGCCTGCTCTTTGTAGATGAACTCGCTGTCCACAGCCACGTCGGTACCGTCCAGAACGGTGGTGATGGCCTCTGCCATTGCAGCAGCCTCTTCCTCGCCGCCTTCTCCGCCCTGGCCCATCATGATCACTTTACCGATCAGGGTGATGAACTCAGCGCCGGTGATAAAATCGGCAGCCTTGAACTGGCTTTCGGGAACGTAGCGAGCGTTGACCAGCTGATAATCTTCCGCCCAGGCGATGTAGGGCTTCAAAAGATCGGTATCCCCGATATCACCGCCGTTGCCTTCGTCGAAGCCGGTGTTTTTGCTTTCATAGTCCTTCAGCTCATCGTAGTCACAATGCAGCATCCGATAAGCGATCTGCAAAGCATCACCGCGGGTGAGCTTGTTCAAAGGACCGTAAGTACCGTTGGTCTGGGCAGGAACGATCCCCAGCGCATCAACGAACTTGATATACATAGTCTTGGGCTCGCTCATCGTGGTGCCGTACATTTCGCTGACGTCTTCATAAGTAACGTCTTCATAAATAGCGAAAGCGGATACACTGAAGCAAGCGAGCATCACAACAGTCATCACTGCTGCCAGAATACTTTTAAGGCCTCTCATTCAGTTACCTCCATCTCAATAGGGTACTTCCCTTTTTATTCTGTGTATATTATATATAATAATGCGGGAAGATGCAAGCAATTTATTTAAATGTTGCCGCCCGAATTAAGAATTTGTTGAATTTAAATAATTTTTGCTCAAAAATTTTGTTAAAAACGCCGATGATTTTTTTGGCTTTTTTTGCCAAAAATCCGGTTGTACGACCATTTAAAAAGCGCAAGGGAAAAACCCTTGCTCTTTTTGATAAGGTTGTGTAATTACATCCGGGAAAGAACGGTAGCGATCTCGGCACGGGTCATAGATGCGTTGGGGTTCAAATAACCCTTTTCGTCACCCACGATCAAGCCGGAAGCGACTACTGCCTGAACCTCGGCCTTCGCCCAGGATGCAACCTTGTTGCCATCCTTAAAGGAAGAGAGGTCATAGGTACCGGTCAGGTTCAAGGTTCTTGCAAAGATGGTCATAACCTCCTGACGGGTAACGGCAGCCTTGGGATTATAGTAAACCTTGCCACCTGCGCCCAGGGAGCCCTTGATGATGCCGTTATAGTAGCAAACCTTGGCATAATCCACAGCCCACTTGGAGATCTTAGCGGTATCGGCAAAGGGAACCTCTACCTTAGCATAAGCAGCAGCGTTATAACCGATCACACGGCTCATAATGATACCCAGCTGTTCGCGGGTCATCTTATCATTTGCATTAAAGGTATAAACTTCGCCCTGAACAGAGCCGGCAATATAACCCTTGGTGGTTGCATCGGCCACGTAAGCGGCATACCAATCATCTTCCTTTACGTCGGAATAAGCCTTGGTACCGAGGTTTCTGTTTACGATCAGGTCGTAATTCTCGGTCTTACCGCTTTCAGAGGTACAAACAACGTAATAGTAGTTTACGGCATATTCGCTGGCCAGGTTAAAGGATCTTCTGTCGATCACGTGGATCGAACCTTCAACGGTTTGCGGAGCAGAGTTATAAGCAACCTCGATCTTCTTTTCCTTATCGGCATATACCTTACAGGTAGCATAGGCGTTACGGGTATTGAAGGTCACGCTCACGGTGGCGCTACTGGCGATCGCGGTGATCACGTTATTCACGATGGAGCCGGAAGTACCGGTCAGGCTCATAATCTTGGTATCATCGGAAAGCTCGCCGTTCATTACGTACATTTTGAATACGTTAATATCGGTGCCGGCGGCAGCCCATACCTGGAACACGTTGGTGCCGGACTTCAGAGGTACTGCTCTGATATCGTCGGAAGAAGAAAGTTCCTTGCTGCCATCCTCGGTAAAGATCTTATAAACCGCGCCGGGAGTGGTCTTAAAGTCAAAGGTTTCTTCGCCCAGAAGGCTGTTGCAGGTATAGTTAATTACCTTACGTCTGGGGTTTACAACCAGGTTTCCTTCGGGCAGGATACCACCCAGGATACCGGGGTCATAGGAATCGGATTTTTCACGGTTGAATACGATGGGATAAACGATGCTGATGGGAGAAACGCCCTCGGCACCCTGAGAGGTTACCCGGGCATAAACGGTATAGCCGCCATAGGGGATATAGCCGTTCAGGTCTTCTACGGGAGCGGTGCATTCCTTGTTACCAAAGAACTCCACCTTGGCACCGGGAGAAACCTTCAACTCATAGTTTACAAAAGCAGTATCCTTATCCAGATTGAAGGTATAGGTCAGACCGCTGATCACAGGAGCGGGAACCACAACGTCGGTCAGAATATCCAGGATCTCGGCCTTGGTACCCCGGTCATTCAACAGCTTCAAAGCATAGGGAGCCTTGCTCAAGCCGCCCTGGGGATCCACAACAGCCACGTAATAAACGGTGCTTTCGCCGGCGAAGTAAACCATCTTGTTTTCAACTTCGGTGGTCAAGGTGGCATCTTCATACAGCTTCCAATCGCAACCGGTCTCAGCGATCAGCTTGCCGGTCAGATCCAGTTTATCATAGCCCTTGCCCTTCAGATCCATCAGGATGGTTTTTTCTGCCTCATTGATGGTAGTTACTTCCTTCAAAGAAGCTTCAACGTTCACGATCTTGGGAGCGCCAACCAGGGTGGTCATTTCGGGGTCGCTATAATAGGGATACAGGAACAATTGAGAATCTTCGGCCCGCAATACACGGTCGGCAGTCAGGCCGGTGCTGCAGTAGTTCTTGGTCAGATCCAGGATCATATCAGCCAGTTCATTGTTGGCTTCTGCGGTGGATTCGATGAAGTTCACACCTGCAGGCAGTTCAAAATAGTTTTCGTTGATCTTTACAGAATAAGTATAAGGAGTATCAAAGCCCTGGCTCACGTGGCGGGGGAACTGGAAGGGTGCAGCGTGCAGATTCTTGAAGACGTTGCCTTCTACTATCACGTTGGTACCGCCTACAGTTCTCAGGTCATAGTAGTTGTTCAGAACGAGAGGATTGGAGCCACCCTCCATAACGGTATTATTCTTGATCTGCAAAGAATAATACAACGTCTGGTGACCGGAATAGATCCGGATTATACCGTTGGCAAAGGGGAAAAAGTTGCCTTCCAGCAAGCAGGTCGTACCCATGGAGCCGTCGGTTACAGAGGTCATAATAACAGCGTAGGTAGAGTTGTTGATATAGTTGTTACGGATATTCATACCGACCATACCGCCGATGTTGATGATGCTCTTACAAGCAAGGAAGCGGTTATTATCGATATCCAGACCGGGGCTGGAGCCCGCACCGGTATCCAGGAAATAGTTGGCAGTAATATTAACCAGGTTGTTCCGCAGATAAGTACCGCCGCGAACGTAACCGCCGCTCAAAACGTCCTTCAGATAGCCGGAGCCGGTGAAGGCCATACCGTCAACGATCAGGTTGGCGGCTTCGGGATTGACGGTAAGGGTGGTGGTTACCACAGCCTCGCTCGACAGATCGGCGCCGTCTGCACCGGGGCGGGCGGGGTTGGGCTTGCTGATGTCGGTGGGATCGTTGGGGCACACACCGGCATAGGGACCGTAGATCTTCAAAGATGCGGTTGTGATGGTAGCAGCCTTGGAATAAGTACCGGCAGCCACGTAGATGGTGCTGGCATTCCGGGCTACGGCAATGGCATCGGCCAGTTCACCAAAAGCGTTTACACCCATGGTAGCCTGGTAAACAACGCCGTTCAGCTTAACAGCCACACGGCCGGTCTTGCCGTCCCAGCTTTTGCTTACGACCAAAACGTCGTTATCCAGCTTTACACCGGGCACAGTGATACCGCCGGCACCGTTATCGGTTCCGGTTTCCACAACCTCGATCGTAACCGGGCCGCCTAACTCGTTCACGGCAGTTGCAGACGCATTGATCACGATGCTGGACATCAGGGTCAAGGTCATCACAACAGCCAGAAAAGCGGCGGCGATTCTCTTCATTCTCATCATTCTAACAACCTCCTGAAAGACTGTATATCAGCGATTTGGGCATAGTTCACCGATAATATGTTAATGTTATTATATTTTAACTCCGCAAAAAAGTCAATAATGATGTTCAGGTTTTTAAAATATTTTTGTTTGCGCCCATAAGTTTTGTGAAAAACAAACAAAAATTTTTTCTGATTTTTAGTGAAGATTACTCTTTTTCAGGGAATACTAATCCCAAATAATTTTTTTGAAAGGGAAGCATTTTATGTGTGGAATTATCGGATATGCAGGCCCCGGTGATACCGCCCGGGTGCTATTGCAGGGATTGCAGAAACTGGAATACCGGGGCTATGATTCCGCCGGGATCGCCCTGGCCGTAGGGGAGGAGATCGCCGTTTATAAAAATAAAGGAAAGGTTCGTGCATTGGCGGAGTCCCTGGAGCAGGCACCGCCCCCTCCCTCCCCTGCCGGGATCGGCCATACCCGATGGGCCACTCACGGAGAGCCCACCGACCAAAACGCCCACCCCCACCGGGGAAAGCGGGTGGTGCTGGTGCATAACGGCATTATCGAAAATTATCAAGAATTGAAGGAAGAGCTGGCTGCCGAAAACATCCGCCCCCGGGGAGAAACGGACACCGAGATCGCCGCCTTATATTTGGATCATTTATACCAAGGGGATCCCATCGCCGCCATCCGGCAGGCAACGGATCGCTTTGAAGGCTCCTTTGCCTTTGGGATCCTTTTTACCGACCGGCCGGGCACCCTTTACGCCATCCGACGGGACAGCCCCCTGATCGTGGGACAGGGCAAGGGTGAAAACTTCATCGCCTCGGATATCCCCGCCCTTTTGGAGCATACCCGGGATTATTACCTGCCCGAGGAGGGTGAGCTGGCCATCGTCACCGCCGAAAAGGTGACCTTTGCCGATCTTTGGGGCAAGCCCGTTACCAAGGAACTGAAAACTGCCGGCTGGCACGAGACCGCCGCCCAAAAGGAAGGGTACCCCCACTTTATGCTCAAGGA
>JAZQAR010000068.1:0-2762 GCA_045545315.1 Eubacteriales bacterium
AAGAGTGCCGATTTCGTCAACTCGACCCGAAGTTGTACAGAGGTACTACGAGAGGGAGAGTTGGCGGAAAGCAGAAAAAATTCAATTAAAATGCGGCTTTGGCCGCATTTTTTCCTTTAAAATATCCCCTCGCCACGCTTATGGGGAACATACATTTTTCTTTTTTTCTGCGTTCGGTGCCTTTTTTGACAGTCTAAAAACATCCCGTAGAATTCGTTTTGAATTCTACGGGATGTTTTTATATTTTCACTTGGAAATCGGTCTTACATTTGGGGCAGCAGACCGTATGCTTTCCTTTTTTAAAGGGCAATCGCACCGTAGCCTTACAATGGGGGCACTTACGGTAGCGGTGGGTCTTGCGATCCTGCCACTTCCGTTTTTGAAGACCCCAAAAACCGGTGAATTTATTTTTCACCTTTAAATATTTCAAATTTTCTTGCTGGTGCTTATAAATATTGCGGGAGAACATCCGGAACACCAGCCAGCCCAAAGCGGCATAGCCCAAAACTGTGATGGGCCACCAAAACAGCCCCGCCACCAGCAGAACAAAATAAAGGATCATCAACCCCTGATTCAGGGCATCCACCCCATACCGCCCCGCCATAAAGCGGGCAAACCGTTCTCTGAATTTCATTGATCATTCACTCCTTTAACAATAGGGACAAAAACACTTCAACAGCCAAAAGGCACAGCAAAGTCTGCTCAAGCCGCTCATCCGCGGCACCTCGAAACCCTGACCGTAGGTCTGGTAGGCAGTACCGCTCATCTGCAGGCGGTTCAGCAGGCTTTGGTATTCTGCGTTGCCGGGCTCCATTTGCACCGCTCTGCGGGCAAATTCCAGGGCTTGGGTGCGGTTCCCCACCCCTGCGTGGGCATAGGCTGACAAAAAGTACCATTCCGCATTGCGGTCGGTGATCCGGTTCAATACGTTGAAAGCCTCCCGATACCGCCGATAATGGAGATAATGGCGCACCGCCGTCATCTCCGGGGTGGAGCCGCCGGTAGGTTCTCCGTAGTCGTAGCCGCCGTAGCTTTGGCCGGTGGCCTTGCCCTGGCGCTGGTTTTGAATTTGATCATAGGCGGCGTTGATCTCCGCCATCTTTTTTTCGGCATAGGCCCGATCCGGGTGGATATCCGGGTGGTATTGCTTGGCCAGCCGACGGTATGCCTTTTTCACCTCGTCGTCCGTGGCCGAAGAGGGGATCCCCAAAACGGAATACGGATCCATACTCATGGTTGTTCTCCTTTTGTCTTATACTTGGTCCAAACACCGGAATAGATCACGTTCCGCAAAATATCCAGGTGCTCCACCAGGGGTAGCCGCTCCAGGATCAAAGCGCAATCCCCCAAGGCGCCCTCCAGCATCTCCCGGACCCGAGCCTCATAGTCCGGCTCCTCCCGGATCAACCGCAAGGGGTTATAGCGATCCTTCTTCACGTCCTTTTCCAGGTCACAATGGGCGTCCATCCAATAAACAAAGCAGCCCAAGGCCTGCCCAAATCGGCGGCAATCCTCGGACCAATGATCCTTTTGATAAACGAACAGTTCCCCTAACATCGTGCCAAACAGATTGGCAGCGGTATCCAGGTCCCGGGCACCCAGAGCCTCCTCCTGCTTCAAGGTCTGCATTCCTTCTTCCACCGCCTTGGCCTGGCGGGGATAACGGGAACGAATGGCGGGGATGTGCTTTTTCAAAGTGGCGGCACCCGCCCGGGCGGCGGTGTTCCGCTCGTCCTCCCAATCGTCCAAAAAGTTATAATAGGCCAGCAGAATATTCATAGCCGCACCGTAGTCGATGATCTCGTTTTCCGAGATCATCTTCCGCTTCATAGGGTGAACGGCACATGTGCGACGGCCGATCTTCGTCTCCGGGTCCAAAAGATCCGAAAGAAACAGCACCATAAAGGTCATATCGTAGTTCAAAGTCAACCGGCTGATTTCGCCAAACTGCCGCTTCAAGCTGCGGCACAGCCCGCAATAATAACTGCGGTACAGGTTTTTCTGTTCCTCGTTCAACTGGTTCGGGTCAGCGATCACGTATCCAAACACCGCCGTCACCTCCTCTTTCTCTTAGTATTATATATCATACACCCCAAAAATCAATTTGTGTTGAATAAATTGTAAACTTTACCCCCTCCGAACCGCTGGCGAGCGGTTCGTGTTCCCCCTCCCGAGGGGGGAACAACCCACAAGTAATTGCAAGATCGCCTACGGCGCCCCGGGAATAAAGCACCTCCCGGGGCGCCGATATTATATGCGGAAAACCCTTGTGGGAGGGGGTTCATCAACCGTAAGGTTGTATATCATCATACCGAAGGTGTGCATAAAAATCATCCCACCTCAAAATGACCAATTGAATTGTGCATTTTTGATCCGGTCCAAAAAATGAATGACCAATTGAATTGTGCATTTTTAATCCGGCCCAAAACATGAATAACCAATTGAATTGTGCATTTCTGATCCGGCCTGAAAAATGAATGACCAATTGAATTGTGCATTTTTGATCCGGCACGAAAAATGAATGACCAATTGAATTGTGCATTTTTGATCCGCCCCGAAAAATGAATGACCAATTGAATTGTGCATTTCTGATTTGGTTTACGGGATAAATGACCAATTGAATTGGTACCACCCGTAGGGGCGATCATTGATCGCCCGCTAAAATTTCATCGACCCTACGAAGATCCCTACGTAAGGGAGGGGTTCCCCCTCCCTCCAAAATTCCGTCAAACCAACGGGTCGTCGAAATCGCCGACCCCTAC
>JAZQAR010000069.1:0-10949 GCA_045545315.1 Eubacteriales bacterium
GGAGTCGCATTACCCATAATCAGGTCCACGTCGTCGGAAACAAAGCTGTTCACGATGGTCACGCAGGTGTTGGTATCACCCTGGCCGTTCTGTTCCTTGAACTGAACGGTTCTGTTTTCAGCCTTCAAGGCCTCGGTCAGGGCATCCTTAAAGCCCAGAGTGGCTTGATCCAAAGAATCATGGGTAACCAATTGGCAGATGCCAACCACGTATTCGCTCTTATCGGGGTTTACTTTGATCTTGGTACCGCCGCAGGATGCCAGACCCAGCAGCATAGCCAAAACCATCATCAGGGACAATACTTTTTTCATTGTTATAACCTCTCTGTAATAAAATTATAATTGACGCCAACGGCGAGAATTACCAAAAATAAAAAAACCCTGCACCCTTAAACAAGGATGCAGGGACAGTTAAAAACATAACCGTGTTACCACTCTGCTTTACTCTTTTTTCACAAAAAGAGCCTCGGTAGGTGCCAATCAGCACCCGGCGATATAACGGTCGCACCCGGAGAAGCCTACACAGCGCAATGCCTTCAGCCCACAGTTCACAGAATGAATTCACCGACACGACCGATCCTGTTTTGCACCAACCAACAGGTCTCTGTAACGGTACCAACCGGTTACTGGTTTCTGCTCAAGCACTTTATGAAATCATTTTATAGAACATTGTTTCATTTGTCAAGTTCTTTTTTAAAATTTATGCACCCAGTAAAGCGGCACCGATGATACCGGCGTCGTTCCCCAGCTTAGCGATCTTGATCTGGGTGGAGCGGTCATTGAAGCGGGAATAGGTTTCATCTTCGATGAACTTCTTCACCGGCTGGAGCAGGTAATCCCCTTCCTTAGAGATCCCGCCGCCGATACAGATGATCTCCGGTTGGAGCATATTCATAATATCGCCGATACCGGTGGCCACGGAATGGAGATATTCATCTACGACCTTTTGAGCCTCTTCGTCGCCCTTACGCATAGCATCGAAGGAGGTCAGGCCGTTGACGTTATCCAGGTTGCCACCGGCGATCTTCCACATCAAGGAGTTCTTGTTCTTTTCCATATGCTCTTTGGTGGTCTTGATCAGGCCGGAAACGGAGGCATAGGCTTCCCAGCAGCCCTTACGGCCGCAGGTGCACTGACGGCCGCCTTCGTTGATCACGATATGACCCAGTTCGCCGCCGGCATGGTTAAAGCCGCTATACAGCTGGCCGTTCAGGATCATCCCGCCGCCAACGCCGGTACCCAGGGTTACGGTCACACTATCCTTAACGCCGGCAGCGGCACCGCACTTGGCTTCTGCCCAAGCGGCCACGTTGGCGTCGTTTTCGATAAACACTTTTTTACCGGGGAAGCTTGCCCCCACCAGATCAGCCAAAGGAGTATTACGGAAGCTCAGGTTATTGGCAAATACCACGACACCCTTTTCGGGATCCACGGCACCGGGGGTTCCGATCCCGATACTGGCGATCTCTTCCATAGGGATGCCGCTTTCTTTAACAGCCAGCTTGGCAGCCTCCACGATCCGGGCGATCACGTGGTCGGCGCCCTTTGCGGCCTCGGTGGGGATACTGGTCTTATGAACCAGCTTCATATCACTGTCTACCACGCCTGCGGCAACGTTGGTACCACCCAAATCAATACCTAAATAATACATCTTTACATTTCCTCCTCGGCTGTGCCTAAAATTCTTTTACTGATATCTTCTGCAGCGTTATAACCCAAACGCTTTTGGCGGTTGTTCATCGCAGCAACCTCGATGATGATCGCCAGGTTCCGCCCCGGTTGAACGGGAATGGTTACGGTGGGGATATCCACGTCCAGGATCCGGGTATAGTTGGTATCCAGACCCAGGCGGTCATAGAACTTATTTTCGTCCCAGTTTTCCAGGTGGATCTCCATATCGATCACGGCATCCTCTTTAACGGAGCCTACGCCGAAGATCTTTTGTACGTTAATGATACCGATGCCCCGCAATTCAATGAAATATTGAATATTCTTGGGAGAGGTGCCCTTCAGCATCGTAGAAGTGACCCGCTTGATCACCACCGCATCGTCGGCGATCAGACGGTGACCGCGCTTGACCAGTTCCATGGCGGTCTCGCTCTTACCCACGCCGCTGTCGCCGGTGATCAGAATCCCCTCGCCATAGACCTCGACCAGCACCCCGTGGATGGTCTGCTGGGGGCCCAGGCGTTCGTTCAGGTAGAAAATAGAGCTGCTGACGAACTGGGCGGTATGCATTTTGGACTTCAGTACCGGAACCTTATATTTTTCGGCGATCTCCAAAAGCTCCGGATAGCCTTCCAGCCCACGGGTGATCACCAGGGCGGGAAAACGGAATTCGAAGAACCGTTCGAAGATCTCCCGCCGTTTGGCTTCGTCAAAATGATCCAGATAGGTGTGTTCCACCTTCCCGAGGACCTGGATGCGGCTTTCATCGAAATAATCAAAAAAGCCCACCAACTGCAATGCAGGACGGTTGATATCGGTGGAGGTGATCTCCTTTTCCAGACCGCCCACCGGCATATAGGCCGATTCCAGCCCCATATGGCGAATCAGCTGAGCCAAAGTTAATTTTTCTTCGTTCATTTTATCCTCATTCACTCGCAAAAATACTTTTCTTTTTATATTATAACAGACTATATTACAGGTTTCAAATAAAAGTTTCATTTTTTTATAAAAAAAACACTTGCTTTTTGAGAATGAGTATGGTAAAATATTCAAGCGTAAACAAACAAGGAGGTGTTTCAACTATGGCAAAGTGTGAAGTATGCGGCAAAGGTGTTGCTTTCGGTATTAAAGTTTCTCACTCTCATCGTCGCAGCAACAAAGCGTTCAAGCCCAACGTTAAGCGTGTTAAAGCAGTTGTAAACGGCGCACCCAAGCGTGTTTATGTTTGCTCCAGATGCCTCCGTTCCGGCAAGGTTGAAAGAGCCGTTTAATTCAAGGTAATAAACGCGAGAGGATTTCGTAAGAGATCCTCTTTTTTGCTTTATATGGATGAAAAATCCCCATTGCCGCAGGCAATGGGGATTTTTTATGCAGCTGGTTGCACCGGATCGGGAGTCGGAGTCGGGGTTGAGGGCTCCGGCGTGGGAGTCACGGGGGTTTCCGGCGTGGTGGGTGTTTCAGGTGCCGGTGTCACGGGGGTCTCCGGAGTAACGGGAGTTTCCGGCGTGGTGGGTGTGGAGGGCACCACCGGTGTTACCGGAGGCACGGAGGGATCCGGAGTGGTGATGATCTCGCCATTGGGTCCGACCACCGTTCCCTCGGGGGGCTGACCGCACAGATCGCAGGTGGCGGTGGGCAGGCTATCGGCAAAGAACCGATTTACTGTGGTGGTGGGACACTTATCGCTGAAGAGCTTGCCGCTTTCGGCACAGATCCGAACAGTTGTCAGCCCGGTGGGGGCTTCAAAGCCCTTATTGGCCAGGCCGCTATGCACCGTTCTCATAACGTTCTTAAAGGCAACGGCTGCGGGGTTTGCACCGCCGTAAAGTACGGTCTCGGGGGTATCGTAGCCCACCCAGACACCGGCGGTATAATAGGGCGTATAGCCCACGAACCAACGGTCCTTATCATCGCTGGTGGTACCGGTTTTACCGGCAATGGCCATTCCGCTATGCCAGTTTGCAGTGGTACCGGTGCCCACCTCGGCTGCCTGCTGCAGCATTTGATTGATCATATTGGCGGTATTCTTTTCCATGGCCTTACTGGATTCCACACGGTTTTCCAAAAGGACACGGCCATTTTGGTCACAGACCTTGGTATAGGTATAGGGCTTCACGTAGGTACCGCCGGTGGGAAATGCAGCATAGGCGGCGGTGATCTCCTTCACGCTGATGCCGTTGGTCAGGCCGCCCAGGGCCATTGCCTGGTCGTTTTCATCGTTGCCGGAGCCCGGAGCCAAAGAGGTTACGCCCAGGTTATTCTTAACGAAATTAAAGGCGGTACGGGGGCCTACGGCGTGAACCACCTTAACAGCGATGGTATTTTTGGACATATTCAGACCGGCCTGCACGGACATCATCTTTTCGGTGATGGAATCGTAGTTTTTAGGCCAAGGATTGCCGCGGGAGTCATCCCGGACCTTTTCGTCCTTCAGGAGCATACCGGGTGCCACCCGCACCCCATCGATGGTGGCCTTATACTCGATGGCGGGGCCATAGGTGCCGATGGGCTTCATACAGGAGCCGGGCTGGCGCAAGCTTTGGGTCGCACGGTTCAAGCCCCGGGCGGTGGTCTTTTCGCCGATCCCGCCGACCATCCCTACGATGGCGCCGGTGGCGTTATCAATGATCACCATTGCGCTTTGCAAGGGCTCACCCTTTTCGGGCGAGGTGATCCGAGGGAAATTATCGGCGTTTTTATAATAGGAATCGATGGCGTTTTGCACGTCGATATCCATAGTGGTATAGATCTGGATACCGCCGGAGAACACCAAGGAGCGGGCGTAGGCCTCGCTATAGCCCTTTTCGTTCACCAGGGCATTGATAACGTCCTTGGTGACCTGATCCACAAAGTAGCTGTTGATATGGCCGCTGGTCTCCTCGGTGGATTCACCCACGTGCAGTTCCAGTTTGGACTCTTTGGCGGCCTCAGCCTCCTCTTTGGTGATCAAACCCTGATCCCGCATAGCATTGATAACGTCCTTGGCACGCTTCAGGTTATTTTCAGGATTTTGGATGGGATCGTACTTGGTGGGATATTTGGTAATGGAGGCCAGGGAGGCACATTCCAGCAGGGTCAGTTCGTCCAGATTTTTGGCGAAATAGACCTCGGCCGCCGTCTGAACTCCGTAGCACCCTTGAGAAAGGTAGATGGTGTTCAGGTAGACCTCTAAAATCTGATCCTTTTTATATTCACGCTCCACGTACCAGGCACGGCGGATCTCCTGCACCTTACGGGAGATGGTCTGCTGATCGTCGCCGGTGATGTTCTTGATCACCTGCTGGGTGATGGTGGAACCACCGAAGGTTTCGTTACTGAAAGGATTGAACAGATTGACCACCGCGTGGAGGGTTCGTTTGATATCTACACCGCTATGCTGGTAAAAACGCTGGTCTTCGATGGCGATAAAGGCGTTTTGCAGATTTTTGGGGATATCGTCGATATTACTCCAGACCCGGTTTTCGCTGGTGGGCAGGGTCTCGGTCTGCTTATACTCCCCATCCTTCAGGGCATAGACCACGGAGGTATAGTTCAGGGTGCTATCCACCGCCGCCAGGTCGAATTCATCGTCCAGATAGATAAAGGAGAACCAGCCGAAGGCCAGCACCACGAAAAAGCAGGTGAGGATGCCGGTAAGGCAGACCGCCCACAAGCCTTTACGAACGTATCTGCCCCACTTGGTGGCAGGCTTTTTCTCCCCCTTTGCCCGTTTTTTGGGCAGGAGGCTTTTGATTTTATTGAAAAGCAGTTTGATTTTATCCAAATCCATCAGCTCCTTGTATTTTCTCATCTTTAATAGTATATCAAATCAGAACGAATATTGCAAGAGTTTAGCGACGACTTCTGCGGCGGCAATACCGTGCGAAGCCCTCCTTTGCCAGTTCGCAGGCGAAGGACGAAAAGTTACGGTGCCCTGCCCGATTCCTTTTACGAAAGCCCAGGGTCAACACCGTCAGCACACAGTAGGCGCCATACCGCAAATAAAACCCCAACGTTCTTCCCCAATTGCCACAGATGGCAAACCGCCCCACCCGGATCGCCTGGAGGAGGCCGATCTCCGGGTAGCAGAGAAAAACGTACTTACAGAGGATATAGCGCAGCTCGATCCCAAAGATCCCCAGCAAGACCAGGCTCCACAGCCCTACCGACAGACCGATCAGCCAGGGCGAACCCAGCATAAACTCCGCCGCAAGTGTAAAGGGATTTTCTTTGACATCAAATACGTTGCTGCCTGAGACCAGCAAAAAGCCGAAAAACAGCACCACCTCTATCACCGCCGCCACCAAGAGCAACAACAGCCGTTCCCAATAGATCAAAATCTTTTTAATAACCGAGATCAGCATGGCGCGGATCAACAACGCAGGATGGCGAAAAAGATAGAAAAACGCTGAAAAACGGGCATTTCCGTCGGCAGCAAGAATAAAATAGTAGGAGATGCCGTAGGAAAAGGGGGTATAGAGCACGGCAGTAGCCACCAGCATCCCGAAGGCGGATAGATAAAAGCTTTGATCCAGCCGACCCCGGAAGGCAGAGTAGAAATCACCCTGGGTTTGGTATAAAAGGAGCCCCCCTACCCCGGCCACCAGCAGCAGAACGAAGATCAGGGTGATCATAATTGCATACAGAATACCCCGATTTTCACCGGAGAAGGCTTTTTTCCGTTGGCTGATAGAACTCACCGCTTCCTATTAAATATAAAAAGGGGATGTGTTTTTAACACATCCCCTTCTATTGAATTAATTACCAGTGGAACAGCAAAGAGTTGGGCAGCAGGCTTGCGTTCATAACGTTGAACATACTGCCGCTGTTCTTTACGGTTTCGTTTTCAGAGTGGACAGCACCGTGCATAAATGCGCTCCAGGAATAATGGATGGAGGGATCATAGACGGCGTTTGCATCATTCTTATGATACATTGCGTGGGTAGCCAGATCGGCGTTGTCATTGAAGAAGGTCAGCGCCATAAAGCTGGAACGTTCGGTCACGTAGGAGTTGGGATCCTGGGTGGTCATAGAAGCACCTACGTCGCTGGAAGAAGGATCCAGGTAAGCGGGAACGTCGGGATAAATCGCATTGACGTCGGCAGCCTTCACAGCGCAGGCACGCAGGAAGGAAACAGCCATATTAGCCTTCATATCTTCGTAGCGTTCCTTTTGCTCGTCGCTCATTACCTTAACGGAAGGAGCTTCGTAAATGGTCTTCCAGATCTTGGTGTATTCTTCGGCCACACGGAGAGCAACAGAGGGATTCTCGCAGGTCTTCATTACGGCAAAGCCGCCGGCCCAACCGGCCACGGGAGTGATCACAGCCTGCTCATATTCGGGATCCTCGGCGTTTTCTTTATCGTCGGTAATCATCTGAGCAAATTCTTCCTCGGTATTGACACGGTAGGTATTCTCAAAGGTGATGCCGTAGGGATAAGCTACGAAATCCCAGGAAGCCTTTGCTTCATCGGCAACGGTCTTCAGGTCAACCAGGTCTTCCACTTCGCAAGCGGCAAAGGCATAGGAGGTTACTATATCGTTGCCGGTGTAAGTATCGAACAGTTTTTGATATACGGTCTTATCTTCCCAAGCGGAGGCTTTCACCAAAGAACCAACGTAGTTCTTGGCATCGACGCCCTTGGTGGACCAATACCAGTTTTGAACCATATCAACGGTGGGAGCGGTGGCAACGGGCACTTTAACGGTAGCCTTACCGTTGGTGGAGGAGATATTAAAGCCGTCCACATCTTCCATACCGTACCAGATATCCAGACCGGTGAGGGTATCGATCTCGGAGGCGATACCAACCACACCGTTCTTGGTGCTGGCTTCCAGAGCAGCGTTCAATGCGCTGATGCTCCAGGTACGGGCGTTATACATTTCAACAGGATCGGTAACTTCGATGGCACGGAGAACGGCGGGCTCGTCTTCTACCAGGGTCTGACCCTCGGCAACGGTGGCGGTTGCTACCTTATTTTTATTATAAGCCAACAGGTAGGGAGCGCCGATACCGGAGGCAACGTAGTAGTTCCGAACGGTGTTATCCAGATCGTCTGCTACGTAGAACTTTTGGGTGTATACGGAGGAGAAGGTACCCAATTCATCGCCCAGATCCATATTGATGAAGGAGTTCACCGGCTGGGTGAAGGTATGGATATCACCCCAGATGGAGTTATCCACGTACATCAGGTCAACCTTATCGCCGGAAAGAACGGCGCGGCGGCAAGCAGCGGTATAAGCGGTGCCGGTGCCCATTCTCTTGACGTTAACTGCACAACCGTATTGAGTAGCCAAAGCCTTAACAGCCTCTTCTTCCTCGCTGATGGGGAAGTTATCAGGCACCAGGATCTTGATGGAACGGCCGGAAAGCAGTTCGTCGCCGACACCGGTAGCGCTGTTAGCAACACCGCGGGCAACCTGCATATTGGAGATCAGGTCTTCGATCTTGGTCAGCAGGGCGGCTGCATCATAAGTGGAGGTGAAGGGGGTCAGAACAGGATCTTCCGGTTCGGGTTCGGGTTCGGGTTCCGGTTCGGGTTCGGGTTCCGGTTCTTCTTCCCGATCGACATACTCGATTTTGGTCTGTTCTTCGGGCTGTTCGTAGTTATAGCTGGGGATGATCAGCAAATCGCTCAGTTTGCTGCTGATATCCTCGCCGTTGTTGGCAGCGCCCATGGGCCGGTTAATATAGTTACATCCGGCAAGGGAAGCCAGCATTACCACAATCAGCAAAGCCGAAAGGATCTTTCTGAATTTCATATAGTTACCTCCTGAAAATAGCCTAAACTATTAGATATATAATATATCGCTTATAGTATAGCACACCCAAAACGGCAGTTCAAGAGAATTTTGATAATTAGTTAAAATTCACAATCTTTTTTATTAATTTTTGTGCAAATTATCTGTAGGAACCCCCACCTCCACCGGGGTTTTTGCCTTAGCCTCCGCAAAGAGATAATTCATCCGGGCACGAAGCCCCAAAAGCTCGTAGGAAAGGGCGTCTACCAGCAGGGGTTCACTGGTGAAAGACAGCTTTTCCTCCACGTTTTCGATATGGCTCCGCAGGAGCAGCATTTCCTCCTGCCCGGAGCGGTGTTTTTTTCGCATATTGATCACCTCTGTAACTGTTATCGGCAGTTTGTTTCCATTTTATTCAAAATCCGGCCAAAGTATGAGCCTTGAAATCCCGGAATAAGTATGCTATGATAAAAACAGAAAGAAGGGATCTGACCGTGTTTGATAAATTACCGCAATGGTTACAGAATAAATGGGCGCTGTTCGGCCTTTCCTTTGGGGCGGGGGCGCTGGTTTTCTCGTTGCTCTTTTTCGTGATCCTGCGGGGGCCCATCGGCACGATGATGGGCAATCGGGCGGAGCGCTCCGCCGAAAACGGAAATTACCTGAAGGCGGCCGATCAGTACGAGACCGCCCTGCGGCTGAAAAAGAACAAGGAGGCCCTCTATCTGGGATATTGCCGGGTATTGGGCGGAATGGGCGATTTTGACAAGGCGCACCAAGTTTTGGATCAGGGGATCCGGCGATTGAGCGGTGCCGAGGCCCTCTATTTAGCCAAGGCGCGGCTTTACACCCAGGCCGGCGAGATCGGTGCGGCGGCGGATTTTTTATCCAATATCAGCAACTCCTACATCAATAAAAAGGTGCAGGCGGAGCGGCCGGCGGATCTGGTCTACTCCCCCGCCCAAGGCAGCTACACCACCACCCAAAAAGTCACCATTACCCTGCGGGAGGGTGAGACGGTCTATTACACCCTGAACGGGGAGGACCCCACCCTGCAATCCCCCGTTTACAGCGAGCCGATCACCGTGGGTGCCGACGCCACCCTGACCGCCATTTCCTACCATACGGTCAGCGGTCTGGTCTCCCCACGGTTACAGATCACCTATAAAATCGACAACGCCGACGAAACCATCCGATTTGCGGACCCCAAAATGGAACGGATGGTACAAGCCGCCCTGGGCGGGAACCGGGCGCTGAAAAAGAATCTGCTGGCCTCGGTCACCGACCTGAACAATGCCGGGATCGAAGGGCAACTGATGACCCTGGAGGATCTGCAATATCTGCCGAATCTGAAGAGCCTGCGGCTCGTAGAGGAGACTATGATCACCGATTACACCCCCCTGGCCGGCTTAAAGGAGCTGACCGCCCTTTCCCTGA
Organism: Eubacteriales bacterium; assembly: GCA_045545315.1. Taxonomy (GTDB): domain Bacteria; phylum Bacillota; class Clostridia; order Oscillospirales; family QAKW01; genus QAKW01. Next base: position 9,825 of record JAZQAR010000069.1, read on the forward strand.
CCGGGTGCGGCCTCAGCGACAGCGACCTGACCGTGATCGCCGGTTGTACCAAACTGACGGAGCTGGAGCTCAGCGGTAATCAGCTGACCACCCTGGCTCCCTTAAGACCCCTGGTTTATCTGGAATTTTTGAACGTGGCAGATAACGAGATCGCCTCTTCCCAGGATCTTGCCGCCTTCCCTCTGCTTTCCCAGCTGAACGTTGCTGCCAACCGCCTTTGCGAATTGGACGGTCTCCAGGGGGCCGAGGAGCTGGTGAGCCTGACGGTATCAAATAATTATATCTCCGACCTTTCCCCCATCTGTAAGTTACCCAAGCTGACGGAATTATACCTGCCCGGGAACACCCCCAACAATATTAAAAAATTATCGTCTCTGCCCCAATTAAAATGCCTGGATCTTTCCGGCTGCGGGCTGACCTCCCTGAGTGTGGTGAACGATTGCAAGAGCCTGACAGTGCTGTTTGCCACCGACAACGAGATCGCCTCTTTAGGCACCTTTACCCTGCCGGTGACTGAGCTTTATATCAGTGAAAATCCCCTGGTGGATCTTTCGCCTTTACAAGGACGCGCAGAGCTTTCCACCCTGGAGATCGCCCAAACCAAGATCAAGGATCTTGCCCCCCTGCGGGGGTTACCGGAGCTGGTGGCCATTGACCTGACCGGTGCCCCGGTCAAAAGCCTGGAGCCCCTGGCAAACTGCCCGAAATTAGGGTATATTTACTGCTCCAAAACCGCCTCTGCAGAGGGGTTACCGGAGCGGATCGAGATCGTATATCAGCAATAAAAAAATCCCGTGAAACCTTCTGTTAGTGTTCATAGGGACATTTTCTGACAGTATGTAGGTGCGGTAACGGCGGATGGCGGTTAGTCATCCGCCGTTACTGCGTTTATCTCGCATTGTGCGGTGTTTATGCGGGGAGCAGTTTCGGTTGTGCTACGGTCACTGCTACGATCTGCGGTTGTTGCTGTTCGGCTTCTGCCGCATCGTCGTAATCCCATTCACCGATGTCATGGTAAATGATTCGGATTTTTTGAGCGGAGTGCCGTGAGTATTTCACAGTGCGTACTCTGATCTCGATCCTTGCGATAAACAGGCGCACGATTTCGGGTGTTAATTTGTCAAT
>JAZQAR010000070.1:0-4473 GCA_045545315.1 Eubacteriales bacterium
CAAATTACCATAACTTTGCCATGTCTTCTGATGATTTTGCATTTTTCGCAAATGGGTTTAACGGAAGGTCTTACCTTCATTGAAATTACCTCCATTCGTGGAGCCTTACTTGGCTCTCCAGATAATTCTGCCTTTGGTCAGGTCATAGGGAGACATCTCCACCGTAACCTTATCACCGGGCAGGATCTTAATATAATTCATCCGCAGCTTGCCGGAAATATGGGCATGAATCTTATGCCCCTGTTCCAACTCTACCATGAAGTTTGCGTTGGGCATTGCTTCAACCACAACGCCTTCCACTTCGATCATATCTTCTTTCGACATAGGTCCTCCTATTCGCCCCGATAAGGGGCAAGACTTTTCCAAATCAGTGCATCTCGCTCCGGCACAGCCGCAAGCGACCCGATCTTCTCTAAATGCCTAATGCTTTTGCGCTTCGGTTTTAAGAGTTTTCGATGTCTGCCATCGGCGATCAGCACCCGATCCTTCTCAAGTTCTTGAATGACAACAAATATTGAATTTTTTTCCTTACCGGCGGTGACACGCACCACCATTCCTTTTTGAAGCCGTTCCATATCACACCTGCGTGAGGATATGGGCGCAGTTTTCGTCGATATAATAGGTGTTCTCATAATGAGCGCTGAGCTTGCCGTCCGCCGTGGTGACGGTCCAGCCGTCGGCGTTGCTGATGATCACCCGATCGGTACCCATATTGATCATGGGCTCGATGGCAACGGTGGCACCCTTCGGAAGCCGCAGACCGTGGCCCGCTCTGCCGAAATTGGGCACATTGGGATCTTCATGGAGGGCACGGCCGATGCCATGACCCACAAAATCCTTCACCGGAGTATAGCCAAACTGCGTTACATAGCTTTCGATTGCATTTCCGATGTCTCCCAGCCGCACATTGGCTTTGAGCAGAAGCTCTGCCTGATGCAGGCTTTCTCGGGTGACCTCAATGAGCTTCAACCCTTCGGGAGCCACTTGGCCCACCGGAAAGGTATTGGCATTATCGCCATGAAATCCGCCGATATAGGCTCCCACATCCACGCTGACGATGTCACCGTCTTGAATGACGATTTTATCAGAGGGGATCCCGTGGATCACCACATGGTTGATGGAGATACAGGCGCTGGCAGGGAATCCGCCGTAGCCCTTAAAGGAGGGGATGGCACCATGGGAACGAATGTAGCTTTCCACAATTCGATCCAGCTCCTTGGTGGTCATTCCCGGGGCAATGGCATCTCCTGCCGCCTGAAGGGCGCCGGCTGCAATGGCGCCGGCTTTCCGCATCAGACGAATATCACTATCGGATTTGAGGATCATCATTTCAAAAATGCCTCGATCGCTTCAAAAGTTGCTTTGGTGGTCTCGGCCAGTTCTTCCCGACCTTCCACCATTACCAGCTTGCCTTGATCGCCATAGAAGGCTTTCAAAGGCTCGGTGGTTTCGTGATAAGTGTTCAGGCGATCCAGCACAGTGGCAGGCTCATCGTCCTTACGGATGATCAGATCTGCCTGGCAGGCATCGCAATGTTTATTGTCAGAAGAGGGCTTAAAATCAATATGATAGGTCATGCCGCAGGCAGGGCAGACCCGTCTGCCGCTCATACGCTTTACAATTTCCTCATCGGCTACTTCAATGGAGAGAGCCATGTCGATAGCGACACCCATCTCTGCCAAGGCTTCTGCCTGAGGAATAGTACGGGGGAACCCGTCCAAAATAAAGCCGTTTTTACAATCATCCTCTGCCAATCTCTCACGGATCATGCCGATGACCACCTCATCGGGAACCAGCTTGCCGGCATTGATCAGACTTTCAGCCTGCTTGCCCAGCTCGGTTCCGTTGTGAATGGCTGCACGGATCATGTTACCGGTGGAGATGGTGGGGATTTCATATTTCTTGGAAATATTTTCCGCCTGCGTGCCTTTTCCGGCACCGGGCGCACCTAAAAGAATAATCTTCATAGCACACACCGTTCCTTATTCAAGGAAGCCCTTATAGTGGCGCATCAGCATCTGGGATTCCAAGGTCTTCACCGTCTCGATGGCAACACCAACAACGATCAGAAGGGTGGTACCGCCGATGGCGACAGCAGACAGATTGGGATTGATCATGGCTGCGATATTAGGCAGTGCAGAGATCAGACCCAGGAAGATAGCACCAATCAGGGTGATTCGATTTAAGCTCTTGGTGATGAATTCTGCAGTGGGCTTACCGGGGCGGATACCCATGATAAAGCCACCGTTCTTCTTCAGATTGTTGGCCACCTCAACAGGGTTGAAGGTGATCACGGTATAGAAATAGCTGAAGAAGAGGATCAGCAGGAACATCGCCAACATATAGATCCAACCGCCCACGCTGACTGCTTCGATCACTGCATTGAACCAAGTATTCTTCAATGCGGGGAAGAAGTTTGCGATGGTGGGAGGCAGCATAACAAAAGACTGAGCAAAGATGATGGGCAGAACACCGGTCATATTCACCTTCAAGGGAATATTGGTGTTTTGACCGCCATACATCTTACGGCCTTTGACCTGCTTTGCATATTGCACGGGAATGCGACGCTCACCGTTGGTCACAAAGACAACAAAAGCGATCATCACAAGCAGAGCAATCAAGATCAGGATCACAAATGCCCAATGCAAACCGGTCTGGGTTGCGCCCCAAAGAGCGATTGCAGAACGAGGAATGCTGGACACGATACCGGCGAAGAGCAGGATGGAGATACCGTTGCCGATACCATTCTCGTTGATCTTCTCACCCAACCACATAATGATGGTTGCGCCGGCTGCCAGAGTAAAGACGATAACCAAAGCAATGAATACTTGGTTGCCGCTTTCGGAAACGACCTTCATCTGATTCTTCAGAATGGTGTAGTAACCAAAACCCAGCAGGAAGGAGAAAATGATGGCCAGATAACGGGTCCATTTCTCCATGATCTTTCTGCCACGCTCGCCATCGTCCTTCATCAGTCGCTCTAAAGCGGGGATGGCTACCATCAACAGCTGCATAATAATGGAAGCGTTGATGTAGGGCGAGATGGACAGAGAAAAGATGGAAGCCTGTTCCATAGCACCACCGGAAATGATGTTCATATAGGCGAACAAACCATTATTAGCATAAGAGCCAAAGGCGGCTGCCATGGTTTCAGGATCCAGATAAGGAACCGTGATGCTGCTGCCCAAACGGAAAATCAGAATGATAAAGAAGGTATAAAGAATCTTCTTTCTCAGGTCTTCGATCTTCCAGGCGTTTCTGAAAACGCTGAACATCTTACATCACCTCAACCTTTCCGCCGACAGCCTCGATTTTTTCTTTGGCACCGGCAGTTACTTTCACTGCCTTCAGGGTAATTGCCTTGTCAACGGAACCGGTTCCGATCACCTTCAAGCCGTCCAGAGCCTTTTTGGCCAGACCGGCAGCGATGACCGCATTGATATCTACTACATCTCCGGCATTGAAAGCATTCAGGTCAGAGAGAGTCAAAACAACATACTTCTTAGCGAAGATATTGTTGAAGCCACGCTTGGGAAGACGTCTTTGCAAAGGCATCTGACCGCCTTCGAAGCCCAGACGGATGGAACCGCCGGAACGAGCCTTCTGACCCTTATGGCCATGACCACCGGTCTTACCGTTACCGGAACCGGGGCCTCTGCCCTTTCTCTTTGCAACAGAGGTAGAGCCGCTTACAGGAGCAAGTTCGTGTAATTTCATACTGTTTCCTCCTCCTTACTTAACATTCTCCACCTTGAGCAGGTGAACGATTTTCTTGATCTTACCCTGGGTGCAAGCGTTATCGGGCTGTACGGTGAAGTCATTGACCTTCTTCAGACCCAGTGCCTCAGCAGTGGCGATCTGATCCTTTTTGCTACCGATCAAGCTCTTTACCAGAGTGATTTTAACGGATTTAACTTTAGCCATTGTGTTTGCCTCCCTTAACCTAAGATCTCTTCTACGGTCTTGCCGCGCTTTGCAGCAATGGTGGCAGCATCAGAGCAAGCGGCCAGTCCTGCCAGAGTAGCGTTAACAACGTTTCTCTGATTGCGGGAACGCAGAGCCTTGGTTCTGATGTCCTTAACGCCGGCCATCTCCAGAACGGCACGAACTGCGCCGCCGGCGATAACACCGGTACCGGGAGCGGCGGGCTTCATGATGACCATGGAAGCGCCGTATTTACCAACGATCTCGTGGGGGATGGTGGTATCCTTCAGGTTGACGGTGATCATGTTCTTCTTAGCATCTTCGATACCCTTGCGGATTGCTTCGGGTACTTCAGCAGCCTTACCCATGCCGGCACCAACACGGCCGTTGCCGTCGCCAACAACGATGAGTGCGGAGAACTTCATGATCCGTCCGCCCTTGACAGTCTTAGAAACCCGGTTCAGGGACACGACTTTCTCTTGAAGGTCAAGGGTAGTTGCATCGATTTTATTAGCCATTATCTTTTTCCTCCAATTAGAATTTCAGTCC
>JAZQAR010000071.1:0-49126 GCA_045545315.1 Eubacteriales bacterium
AGTGTTGGTCCTATATTGACACACTCGTGAGCGGTACACCTATTGTGCAGAACGGAAAACTCGTCGGCGCGGTGACCCACGTGCTCATCGACGACCCCACCAGCGGCTACGGCATTTTCATCGAAAATATGCTGGCCAGCGCAGAATGAAAAAGGAGGTCTTACGACCTGCTTTTTATCTGTTTTCTCGGATCCATTCCAAGAGATCCTCATAATTCATTGTCCCTGCGGCAACTGCAAGGCCGACACGGGCGACCTCTTCTACGGTGGGATCGATCCGAACTCCGTTGATCTCCAAAAATGTCAGGAGAATATACATTCCGATCCGCTTATTGCCGTCCACAAAGGCGTGGTTCGAGATCAGCGAATAGCCCAGCTTGGCGCCTTTTTCCTCTTTGGTGGGATACAGTTCTTGACCATCAAAGGTGGCAAAGGCAGATTCCAATGCGCTCTCTAACAGATCAACGTCCCGAATATTGGGATCACCACCGGTTTCAGCGGTAATTAATTGGTGCAGCAAAAGCACCTTTTCTTTGCTGAATTTGATCATTTTGCCAACTCCTCAAAGGCGCGCCGATATTTTTTGAGGATCCGCGCCGCCACAAAATCAATTTTTTCATCATCGGTCATTTCGATGGTGGTATCGGCTTCAATATCGATCAATTTATATTTCGGTTTATTGTTTTTGAAGATAAACATCGCCCCGTTTTTATCCACCAATCTTGCCACACGGGAAAAATTTTGATTGGCTTCCGAGATCGAAACGATCTGATTCATATTAAGATTCATCGCTTTGCCTCCTTTTCTATTTTAGTATATTCTTAATTTAGGATATTGTCAACCTAAAATTTATGGAAATTGTTGACCTTATATTTCGTATCTGCTATTGAGTTCCCGGACGTATTCCCGGGGTGTTTTTTGCATCCGCCGTTTGAAAACGGAGCTGAAGTAGCTTTGGGAGGAAAAGCCGCAGGTCAGGGCGACCTCGGTGACCGAGCGGTCAGTGGTGAGCAAAAGGTCGATAGCCTTTTTAATCCGCTGTTCCTCCACGTAATCCCGCAGGGTGGTGCCCACCGCCCCTTTGAATTTGTTATGAAAATGGATGGGGCTCAGGTGAACCGCTGCCGCCACCGTTTCCAGCCGGAGGTCTTCCGTCAGGTGCTCCTTAATATAGCGTAGAGTGGTGGGGATCACGGTGTTTTCCTCCACGTTATAGGGGGTGTGGACGGCGATAGCCTCGCAATGGAGGGTATAGACCAGCTCCATCAGCAGGCTATGCAACAAAACCGTATTTGCGGCATCGCCACCGTTTTGGCATTGGATCAGTTTTTTGAAAAGAGCGGCATAGGCCTCCCGCTGTTGGGTGATGATAAAGGTCGGCAACTCCATCAAAAGCTCATAGAGGGCACCGTCCGTCACCCGGAGATGAACGTAAGAGCAACGGAAGGGGAATCGGGTATGCCGCACCTGCCCCGGTTTGGCGCAGATCAACAGATCGCGGGTGATGGGGTGGGAACGGTCGTCGATATAAGAGACCCCGCCCTCCTCCGCCGCCAACTCCAGCTCAAAGCCGGGGGTGACCCGGTTCCGGCTGACTTCAATATTTTTGGCGGCTATTTTAGAATTGTAGATCCCTATGGCGGTTATTTCAGGCGAGGTGATCATATTGCCCTCCAAACAGTAAGATTTCAAATGAAAACAGTAAAAAAATTGCTATTCATTCGATAAAATATATAATATAATCAAAATATCAAAATGTCAATGGGGGTATCACCATGAAAGAATTTAAAGTAAAAGATCACGAAAGCTCCTTTCTGCCCGATGGCGAATGGAACCTGGTCTGGGCCGACGAATTCGACGGCACCGAACTGGACACCACAAAATGGGATTACCGCCGCTCTATGATGGGGCTCCAATGGCCCGCCTGGACCGATAAAGGGGTTCATTTAGACGGCAAGAGTAACTGTGTTTTTACTCTGATGGAGGAGGACGGCAGACCCGTTTGCTCTCAGCTTCAGACCGGCTATAACTTTATGGATGAGCCGGTGCAAAAGACCGTCTTTGGCCACGATCATCTTCAATGGAATATCGGCAAATTAAAGGAAAATAAATTCACCCACAGCCACGGCTATTACGAATGCCGTTGCAGACTTCAGCAAAAAGAGGGTTGGTGGAGTGCTTTTTGGATCCAATCCCCCGTGATCGGCGCCTCCATCGATCCGGCCGACACCGGTGTAGAGATCGACGTGATGGAATCCTTCCGCCCCGGTGTGGTGTACGGTCACAACGTCTTTACCGGCGGTTACGGCCTGGATATGCAGCGCAGGAAGGTAGGCGGGGTCGACGGCCTTGATACCGACGTGTTCCACACCTTCGGGCTTTTGTGGGATGAAACGGGCTATACCTTCTTTGTGGACGGCAAGGAGGATGGCAAGATCACCGATTTTATCACTGCCCGCCCGGAATTTATTTTGATCTCCACCGAGCCCCAAGGCTACCGCTATGAAGACCATCAACCTACCAAGGAGGCCCGGGAGGCGGTGGGCGATACCTTTGTGGTGGATCACGTGCGTGTTTTTGAAAGGAAATAACCACTGGTAAGATTGATCGAAAAAGGAAAAATAATCCCCAAAAGCGCAAGGGAGATCAACAAATCGATCACCGACGGTCTCTTTGGAGATCAGCAATTTTGTGTAAAATATAAAGAGCAGGAAAAATTCCTGCTCTTTTTCTATACGGGGTTACGCCGGATGGGCGGCAAGGGTCCCGGTCACCTTTTTCAGGGTGGGGAACAAAACGAAGGTCAGGGTAACGGCCGAGAGCACCCAGCCCACGGGCCAGACCAGATAGAGGAAGGTCAGGTTGGGGCAGAGGGGGAAGATCAGGTACACCCAGACGAAGCGGAAGGCGCACATATAAACCAACGTGGAGACGGTGGCGGGGATGGGGTTATTCAAGCCCCGCAGGGCGGCGCCTAAAATTTCGTTGATGCCGGTGAGAAAATAGGTGCTGGAGATGATGATCATCTTCTGGCGGGAGAAGGCGATGACCGCAGGATCCGAGGACATAATGGAGGAAAGCTGGGCCGAGAAGATGGAGCTGAGGGCTCCAAAGGTGGCGCCCAGACAAACGGTGATCAAAATGCCCTTCCAGATGGCCTCCTTCGCCCGTTTTACGTTGCCGGCACCGATATTCTGGCTGACGTAGGGCATGACCGCCAGAGAGGTGGAAACACAGATCTGATACAAAATACCGTCGAAGTTATTGGCAATGGCAATGCCGGTGGTGGCCTGGGGGCCAAAGGAGTTGACGGTGGCGGTGATGATGACGTTGGCGATGGAATAGAGGGCCTGTTGCAGGCCGGCAGGCACCCCAACGTACAGCATTTTGGAAAGCTCCTTGCCGTAAAAACGGATGTGCTTTGGTTTGAGCTGAACGGCACCGGCGTTCCGTACCAGGGCAAAGCCCCCCAAAAAGGCGCAAACGCTCCAGGAAAGGATGGTGCCGATGGCCACGCCGGTGACCCCCAACTTAAATTGGGAGATCAGTACGAAGTTGGCGGAGACCTTGACCGCTCCGCCCACGATCAAAAAGATCATAGGCCGGCGGGAATCGCCGGTGGAGCGCAGGATAGCGGCGCAAAAATTGTAGAACATTAAAAGGGGCGCGCCCGCAAAGTAAAGGCGGAAATAAAGGGTCGCCTGACCCAGCAGTTCTTCGGGACAGTTGGTCCAGCGCAGGAATATTTCCGCGCCTCCGATGCCGATGGCCGCCAGCCCCAGCCCGGACACCACCGAAAAGGCAATGGCGGAGCCCACCGCCCGATCCACACCGGGCTGATCCTTTCGGCCGATGTTCTTGGCGATCAGCACGTTGGCGCCGGCGGAGACCCCGATCACCAGGCCGGTGATCAAAGAGATCAGCGTTCCGCAGACCCCCACCGCCCCGATGGCGATGCCGTTACCGGGATCGTAGGTCTTCAGAACGGTCATATCGATAATATTGAAAAGGGAAGTCATCACGTTCATGATCATCACGGGCACCGAAATGGAAAGCAGCCCCTTGACGATGGAACCGGATAACATATTGACGTCGTTTTTAGCCAATGGGTTCACCTCGCTTTTGTTTCGGCTTAATCATACTCCCTTTTAAGCCAAAAAGCAAGACGGAATGAAAAGTTTTTACGGTCTTGTTTTATGCCCGGCGAGGTGATATAATGGGGCTATTCCTGAAAAGAGGAGGGTGTGCTATGAAAAGAGAAAAAATCAGGCAGGAGCATTATGAATTCGCCGTGATCGGCGGGGGAATGTCCGGCATTTGTGCGGCGGTGGCGGCCGCACGGCACGGTGTTAAAACCGTTTTGGTGCATAATCGACCGGTGTTGGGCGGAAATGCCTCCAGTGAGATCCGGATGCACATTTGCGGCGCCGATGAAAACGGCCATAAGCCGGAGCTGACCGAGGGCGGGATCCTGCACGAAATTCTGCTGAAAAACAAAAGCAGAAACGATTATTTCAGCTACGCTTTATGGGACTTGACCCTTTATGAAACGGTGAAAGCAGAACCGAATCTGACCGTTCATTTCAACACTTCTATGATCGATTGCACGGTGGAAGAGGATCAGATCCGCTCGGTGATCTGCTACCAGACCACAACGGAATTCAAACTGGAAATTACGGCAGATCTCTTTGCCGATTGTACCGGTAACGCTACCTTGGGATATTTTGCCGGGGCAGATTATCGGGAGGGGAGTGAAAGCTATTCCGAATTCAAGGAAAAGCATGCACCTCAAACTGCCAACGATGACCGAATGGGGAATACGATCCTGTTTAAAGCACTGGATCGGGGCAAGCCCGTTCCCTATACCCCTCCGGCCTTTGCGAAAAAATTAACGGAAGAGCAGCTGAAATTCCGGCTGCACTCCAAATATCATACGGTGGACGCCTCCTCCGCCTCCGATCCGGTGGCCTTTACCCGGGCTTCTACCGGTAGTAATACCTCGGTAGATTACGGATATTGGTGGATCGAGCTGATGGGCGAAGGGGAGGATTTTGTCGGTCAGTATGAAAAGGTGAAGGATGATCTTTTGTCCTACGTTTACGGAATGTGGGATCACGTTAAAAACGGCGGGGAACACGGTGCTGCCAATTTTGAACTGGAATGGGTGGGAATGCTCCCCGGTATGCGGGAAAGCCGCCGGCTGGTGGGGGATTACCTTTTGAATGAAAACGACGTATTTGAAAACCGGATCTTCGAGGATGCGGTGGCATACGGCGGTTGGCCGGTGGACGTGCATTGTGCCCACGGGCTGTTGGATTTTCATATTCTGCCCAGTGAGGTTTATGCCTTCAAGGGGGCCTATACCATCCCCTGGCGCAGCTATTATTCCCGGAATATCAAAAACCTGATGATGGCCGGCAGAAATATCAGTACCACCCGTCTTGCCCTGGGCAGTACCCGGATTATGGGCACCTGCTCGGTGGGCGGTCAGGCTGTGGGAACGGCGGTGGCGCTGATGAAAAAATACGGCTGCCTTCCCCGGGAGTTGGCTCCGCATATCAAGGAATTGCAACAAATTTTGTTAAAGGACGACGGCTTCCTTCCTTCGGTTCGGAATGAGGATCCCCGGGATCCGGCACCCCGCGCCATGGTGACGGCCTCTTCCTTCCAACCGGGCTTTGAGCCAGAGGAAACAGTGAACGGCATCAGCCGCCCTGCGCAGGGTCGGGAAAACGCCTGGCGCTCCCGGGGGATCGATCGGGAGGGGGAATGGCTGCAGTTTGACCTTGAGGCGCCCAAAACTGTTTCCCAAGTTCAACTGACCTTTGACTCCGGCTTTGGCCATCCGATCCGGATCACCATGTCTGATAATCGGCGGAAACAGCAACGGATCGGTGTTCCGCCGGAACTGGTGAAGGATTTTGCGGTGGAGTTACTTCGCAACGGAAAAGCCGTTATGCGTCAATCGGTGGCGAACAATATTCAGCGGATGTGTCGGGTGGAATTGCCTCCCACGGAATGTGATGGGGTCAGAATCACCGTTCAAAGCACCAATGGCTGTGAGGATGCCCGGATTTTTGAAGTGCGGATCTATTAAAAAGAAAAAAGCAAGACAACGTAAAAAAGCAGGTCGTAAGACCTGCTTTTTTAGTTTTTCATCAGTTGGTTCAGGTGGTTGGGTGGAACTCACCCCGCATTTGTTGAAGACCCTAAAACTTATTAAGGATTATCCCGGGATAATAGGTATCATCATAGCTTTTCAGTAAGTAATTCTTATAGTGCTCGCTTATATACGGATACTCTGCTCGTACATAAACTCGTTTTATGTGCGGGTATTTTTCTTTTGTTTCGGTTACGAGTTCAAGGCACAGGCTATTAAAGCGGCTCTTACTTCCAAAAAGAAACGTATCAACTTTTTCATCTACAATCAGTTTTTCAATCGTTTGAATAATTTTTGCTTTTAGTTCATCGGTTTCGTTTATCTTTCTATGACCCAAAAAGCAACAACTGTTTTTACACATAACATATCACCACGACAAAAGTTTACCATATATGGTCCAAAAAGCCCATATATGGTCGATGTCATCCTTCTAAAAAACATAAACTATATATAGAACTGTTTAGGGGTGATATTATGGATACAAGAAAAGCGATAGCAAATCGATTATTAGAGTTATGTGAGGAAAAGGGATTATCCGTAAATGCTCTTGCAAGAATTTCGGCCGTTCCGCCTTCAACGCTAAAGAATATAATTAACGGTGGCAGCAAGAACGCAGGTGTTGTTACGCTTAAAAAATTATGTGACGGTTTAGAAATATCCCTTTATGACTTTTTCAACACCGAAACGTTTAAAACTCTGGAACAAGAAATCAAATAATGATCTATTAACAAAAACTCTCTGCTGAATTCCGGCAGAGAGTTTTACTATTTTTCAGAGTATGCCTCGTAGGGTGCCCTATAACTTGCTTTTTTAGTTTTTCATCAGTTGGTTCAGGTAGTTGCGGGGGGAAAGGCCGGTTTGAGCTTTGAAGGTTTTGGAAAAATAGATATAGTCCTCGTAGCCGCATTGGGTGGCGATCTCCGATAGGGGAAGGCTATCCCGATAGGTCTCCAGCAGGGAACATGCGTGGTCGATCCGCAGCTTTGCCACCAGCCGCAGGGGCGAGATGCCATGGCGTTTTTTAAAGAGCATCCGGATATAATCCGGAGCGTAGCCGCCGGAAGCTAAAATAGCGGCCACGTCGATCTCCTGATCCAGAGCCCCACGGGCGATCTCCTGATAGATCTGATCCACCGCCGCATCGTTATGGCGGGAAAGATCGGCCTGCTGCAATAAAAACCGCAAAAGAGCGCTGGCCAGTTCCTGAACAAATGGGGTGACCCGATGGCGATGGCGGAACAGCATCTCCGCCAGGCGGGCGCCGTCCCCTTCTTCGTTGTCCTGTAGGATCAGGGGCTTCTCCAGTAAGGCGATGTGTGAAAAATCCGCCCGAATGCAAACGTTAAAAAAACCGGGCTCGCCCATCGTATGGTGGAGGGTTCCTGCCGGGATCAGAATGGCGGTGCCCGGTTCTACGGGCGCTTCGGTCTCCGGGGTCTTGAAAATGCCCTTACCCTCCAGGCAAAGCTGGATCTCGATCTGTCCATGGCGGTGGATGGGGTTCCGGCGGAACTCCGGAATACTACGGTCAACGGTAAATTTCATTGTTGATCACCTCCCGGTCATCATACCATAAATCTATGTTTTATACAAGTATTTGACGAAAAGAACCATAGAAAATGCCCGGTACAGATGCTATAATGAAAAAAAGGAGTGATCGTATGAATTGGGAAAATTTACGGGAAGAAGAATTTAAAGCCGCCATTGAGAAAAGCGGCGGGCTTTGCGTTCTGCCCATCGGCTGTATGGAAAAGCACGGCCAGCATCTGCCGGTGGGCACTGACGGATACGAAGCCAGGGAGGCGGTGGAGCGCGCCGCCCAGCTGGAGGACGTGGTGGTGTTCCCCACCGGGATGTGGCTGGGAGATCTGACCGGCGCCCACGCCCGCAAAAATCCCCTGGAGCTGGGGCACGCCGGCTATATCGCCCTGAAGCCCACCACCGTGCTGACGGTGCTGGAGGAGCTTTGTGACGAGATCGCCCGCAACGGCTTCCGCAAGATCCTGATCGTCAGCGCCCACGGCGGCAATAGGCCGCTGCTGGATTACTTTTTGCGGTGCCAGACCTACGAGACCAAGCCCTACGCCACGATGGTGAAGGGGAAGCTGCACGACCGCAAGACCCTTTGGGATGATCTTTTGGAACATCGGGAGGAGTTCCCTATGCTGACCGACGAGGATATCAAGGTGCTGGAGCGATACCGGGAGACGGGCACCGGCGGCGGTCACGCAGATTTTGTAGAAACCGCACGAATTATGGCCAACCACCCCGATCTGGTAGCCGAGGATCGGTATGAGGCGGAGAGCGGGCTTTCTACCCACCGCTCCGACCATATTTCCGCTTTGGGGGTATCGTTGGTGAGTGGCTGGGGCGCCAATTATCCCAACGCATACCAAGGCTTTGCTCCCCACGGCTGTAGCCAAACCATCGGGCAGGCGATCATAGAACTTTCTGCCCGGGAACTGGCCAACATCTTCAAGACCTTGAAGGAAGATGAAGAATGTGTGCGGATCGCCCGCAAGGAGCCGCCTTTGAAATAATAGTTGATAAAACCCCCTTTTCTGTGTTATGATATAGAAAAGGGGGTTTTGTTATGTTCAATTTTTTGGAACACGCGGTGGATTTGGTTTTGCCCTATATCATTTCCCTTTTGGAGATCATGGGTATTTTTGTGGTGGGCTGGAGCGCTGTGAAGGCCTTTTGGGAATATATCCAGAATTCCTTTTTCAAAAAAGAACTGGATCTGCAGGCTCATTTTGCCAACGGGCTGGCCACCGGTCTGGAATTCAAGATGGCGGCGGAGATCCTCAAAACGGTATTGGTGCGGGAGCTCAGCGAGCTGTTGATCCTGGGCGCAGTGATCTTACTGCGGGCCCTTTTGAGCCTTTTGATCCATTTTGAAATGAAAAAGACCCATAAATAATAGGAGAACCGATGATATTTTTGATTTTAGCCATCATCAGTAGTGCGCTGATCTCGGTGCTGATGCGGTTCAGCTCCGATAAGGTACAGGGGCAGCTTGGGATGCTGGCCATGAATTATGCCGCCTGCGTGGTGCTGGCGACGGGCTACTTACTATTGGGGAGCGGGAGCCTTCCCGGCGGGCGCACCCTGGCCTTGGGAAGCCTGAACGGGGTGCTCTATCTGGGGAGTTTTATGCTGTTCCAGGGGAACGTCCGAAAAAACGGTGTGGTGCTTTCCGCCATCTTTATGAAGCTGGGGCTGATGGTGCCTATGGTGCTTTCCATCGCCCTCTTCGGCGAGATGCCCGGCTGGCTGCAAGCCATCGGCTTTGTGCTGGCGGTGGTTGCCATCCTGCTGATCAACTTTGAAAAGGGCAGCGGCAGTCTGGGCCCGGGGCTGATCCTTTTGCTGTTGGCGGGCGGTGCCGCCGACGGTATGAGTAAGGTCTTTGAGGAATGGGGCGACCCCGGACAGGGGGATCCCTTTTTGCTCTATACCTTCGGGGTGGCGCTGATCCTTTGTCTGGCTCTGACCCTTTGGAAAAGGGAACATCTCGGAAAACGGGAGGTACTGTATGGCCTTTTGCTGGGGGTCCCCAACTTCTTTTCGGCAAAATTCTTGCTGGCCTCTTTGAAAACTGTGCCGGCGGTGGTGGCCTACCCCACCTTCAGCGTGGGCACCATCCTGACGGTGACCCTGGTGGGGGTGCTGTTCTTTAAGGAACGGCTGAAGCCCCGCCAATGGATCGGGGTGGCAGTCATTTTGGTGGCCTTGCTTTTGTTAAACGTATAAAAAAGTTCCTTACGTTCAGTAAGGAACTTTTTGTTATTTATGCTTGTCGCTACAGCAGCTGCACTTGCCGGAGCAGGAGCCTTCGGGGCAACCGATGCATTTTTTACCGCTCTTTTTTGCCTTAATAATATAGGCAACGGCGCCTGCTACGATCAGGAGCAAAATACCGATAATAATATAGTTTTCCATCGTTCATTAAACCTTTGCAGTTTCTTTTTTCTCTGCGGCGGCTTGCTTTTCATTATGGATCGCAATCAGCGTGATGATAGCAACCATCAAAGCAATCACCATTAAGCCGATCAAGGCGGCGGGCACGTTCAGGGTGGCGGGGGCAGTGATCAGGGTACCGATGGTGTAAACCAGGTAACCGACGGTAAAGCCGATCCCCATCTGCAGGCCGATCCCGCCCCAAAGCCACTTGGCGCTCTTCATTTCGGCGTTCATAGCGCCGATGGCGGCGAAGCAGGGAGGCGTGAACAGATTGAACATCAGATAAGCCAGGGCGGCCACCTTGGTGATGGCGAAGGCACCGGCAACCTCGGCACCGGCACCCTCCATCAGGGCCAGTTCTTCGGTATCGATCAGGTTCTCAAGCCCCACGAAGCATACGGCCAGAGTACCAACCACGTTTTCCTTGGCGATAAAGCCGGTGACGGCGGCGGCAGCCATCTGCCAGGATACCACGCCGATCACGGGTACCAGCAGGTATGCGATGGGGCCGGCGATGGAGGCCAGGATGGAATCTCCGGCGGACTCGGCGGGGGTAAAGCGCCAGGTAAAGCTCTGCATGATCTGAACCACGGTGTTACACAGCAGGATGATGGTACCGGCCTTTACGATATAGGCCCAACCACGGGAGCACATAGACTTGCAAGCACCCCACAGGCTGGGGATCTTGTATTCGGGCAGCTCCAGAATAAAGAAGGATTTTTTATGCTTATAGCCGGTGATCCAGTTGATCAGCAAAGCGCCGAAGAAGATGATCACGATACCGGCAAAATACATCAGGGTACCCACCCAGGAGGCATCGCCGAAGAAGGCCCCTGCAAAGAGGGCGATGACGGGCAGCTTTGCGCCGCAGGGCATAAAGGGTGCCAGCATAGCGGTGGCTCGGCGCTCCCGCTCGTTGCGGATGGTGCGGCAGGCCATAACGCCGGGAATGGCACAGCCGGTGCCGATCACAAAGGGGATCACGGACTTACCGGAAAGCCCCACCTTCTTAAAGATGGGATCCAATACCACGGCGGCTCTTGCCATATAACCGCAGTCCTCCAGCAGAGCGATCAGGAAGTACATCACCATCACCAGGGGCAAAAAGCCTACAACGGCACCCACACCGCCGATGACACCGTCCACCAGCAGGGCAGAGAGCAGGGGGTTGGCATTTTCCAGTAACCCGCCCACCCAGGCCTGGAAGGCTTCGATCCAGCCCACCAGAGCGTCGGCGATCCAGGGGCCAACCCAGGCCTGGCTGATCTGGAACACCAGGAACATCACCACGGCGAAGATGGGGATCCCCACCCATTTGTTGGTGATCACGGCATCGAAAGCATCCTGAGAATTGCGCTGGTTGGTGCGGATTTTGCGGGTCTCCACTTTGGCAACCAGGCCGTTTACGTATTTGAACCGTTTTCTGTCGGCTGCTTCCACAGCCGCTTTATCGGTCAGGTCGATCTCACCTTGCACGTAAGGCGCAGTTTGGCTCTTTCCGGCCAATGCAACGGCGGCGGCCACCACGTCTTTCAGCCCATCGTGGCCCATACCGGCAGAAACGGTTTCAATCACCGGGCATCCCAACTCTTTGGAAAGGGCCTTTGCATCAATTTTCGTTTCCTTTTTGGCGTTGATATCGCTTTTGTTCAAAGCAACCACCACCGGGATCCCCAACTCCAAAAGTTGAGTGGTAAAGAATAAGCTTCTGCTCAGGTTGGTGGCATCTACGATATTAACAATGGCATCGGGATTTTCATTTTTAACGTAAGTGCTGGTGATACTCTCTTCCGAGGTAAAGGGGCTCATGGAATAGGCACCGGGAAGGTCAACGGCTAAAAGTTCTTCGCCGTTGGTATAGGCCTTTTTGATAAAAGCCTCTTTTTTGTCCACGGTAACCCCTGCCCAGTTGCCGACCTTTTCGTTCCGACCGGTCAGGGCGTTGTACATGGTGGTCTTACCGCTGTTCGGATTGCCCGCAAAAGCAATTCTCATGGTTTTTTCCTCCTGCATTTATATGTTCAAAATTTAAAACGGATGTTATTTGGTTAGTCTATGCTAACTATCAGAGATAAAGAAACAGCTGCGCCGGGGACCATTTTCAAAAAATCAGATGATAATGGCTTCAGCCAGCTGGGTATCGATATTGTAGCGTGCATCCTTAATGGAGACCACACAGCCACCCTTCAGGTGAGAGATTACGGTGATGGGCTCGCCGCTGTAGCAACCAAGAGAAAACAAAAAAGCATCCAGCTCTTCATCGTCGGTGACGATCTCTTGGATGATATATTCCTTTCCTTCTTCTGCTTGTGCTAAATTCATGATACTCGTTCCTTTCGGTTATCCTATGCTAACCATAGATAATATAGCACCGCACCCAGAATTTGTCAAGCAAAAATTGAAAGTTTTTTCAAAAAAATGCGCAGAGATTTTTTCTCTGCGCATTTTTTTACGGTAGGTTAAAGGTGGCGGGCTTTTGCCCCTTGCCGTTATTGGCCCAATCGCCGCCAACGCCGCTGGTGATCATCCAGAAGCGGTCGTTGCGGGCGCCATAGGCATAGCTACCCTCGTATTCGGTGATGATCTCGGTGCCGTTGGCGGATAGATAGATGCTCTTCAGATCCTGCCAACTGTTTGTGTCCATATTGAAAATCTGTACGTTCCGGATCTCCATGGAGCGAACCTGCCCGGCATATTGGGGAAGATAATTTTCCAAAAAGACGGCAACGGAGCCCTTGAAAAAGGTTCCCTTCATCAAGGTATCGTAGGTGCAGATCTTGGTCCAGGCCATGGTCTCAAGGTCACAGAACCACTGGGTGATCAGAGTGTTGCCGGTGGCGGGGTCGGTGGTGCATTGCAGCAGCATTCTGTACCAATGGGATTCTTCCCAGGGATAATGGGAGGTATATCTTGCACCGGTGCCCTCCCCGCCGAATTCATCGGCGCTGGTGGAGGTGGGATAAACGATCTTCGGCCGGAGCTTAACGGGGTTCCCTGCCCGATCCTTTACGTCGATATCCCAGAAGGAGAAGATCGAGCGCTCCTCGGCCCCGGTCACGGTGGTATTTTGCAACCCGCCGTAGGAAAGGGCGTAGTCGGGCACGTTGGTGTAGGTGCTTTTCAGGTTACTTGTATCCAGGAACCATTGACCCAGGCAGCAATAGGTCCCCAGGGGTGCGTGATCCGACTTAAAATCAATGGAATACTGGGTAAAGCGCACCGTATCGCTCTGGGTCAGCCAGCCGGCCAGGTAGGGGGAGCGCAGGTTTTTCGGGTTTTTATAAGCGGCGATCTCCCCGGGGGTCGGTATGGGAAAAACCGAAGCCCAGAAGGTGCTTTGATCGGCATAAGAAGAATCCATCATCATAAAATTTACAGTAGAAACTGCCCGGCCGTCCAGGTAGAAGGAAACCTCGTAAAGGCCGGAGCGGTTAAAGTTTTTCATATGTACGTAATAGATATGGCAAAGGCTTGAGGCGCCCCCTTGGACGGTGCCGGCCACCCATTCCAGGGGCTGGCCGCCGTTGACGGTAGCGTAAAGGCTGGTGGTGGTCCGTGGTAAGGTGGTGTTGTTTTTTACGACGAAGGAAAAACTGTAATACTCATTGGCACCCAGCGCCGCCAGATCGCCCCGGGTGCTGTTGGTGTCACGGACGAAGGCCTCGGTTTGCTGGTTATACACCGCCAGGAAAGGGGTGACGGAAAGGGGCATTTTATAGCGGTACAAAAAGGTAACGATCTGCCCACGGGTGCAGGTGGCGTTGGGCCCGAAACTGGTGGCGGAAAGGCCGTTGGTGATACCCTGTTCCACCGCCCAAAGAACGGCCTGGGTATAATATTGCCCGGCCAACACGTCTCCGAAGGGATTGGCGGAGGAAGCGGGTGCGGGGCAACCGGCCGCACGCCACAAAAAGGTCACCACCTGGGCACGGGTACAGCCCAGATTGGGGCTGAAGGTCTTGGCAGAGGTGCCCTGGGTAATGCCGTAGGAAAGGGCCCATAAAACCGGATCATAAAAATAATCCTTGGCCTTGATATCCCGGAAGGGATTGGCGGCGGAAACGGCGGTGCCGCCCGCCCGATATAAAAAGGTGACGATCTGACCCCGGGTGCAGGTGGCGTTGGGGCCGAAGCTGGTGGCAGAAAGACCGTTGGTGATGCCGTTATTGTCCGCCCATTGGATGCTGTCGTAATAATAACTGTTTGCCTTCACGTCGGTGAAGCCGGCGGCGGTGGCGGGGATCAGGCACCCGGCCAAAAGGCAAAGGACCAGACAGCAGGAAAGGAAACGAACGTATATTTTCTTCATTTATAGTACCTTTTCCAATTCCTTCCCGATGCGCATAGCCATCCGATAAAAGCCCAGGTCGTTGGGATGGCATCCGTCCACGGTGCAGCTATCCCAGCATTCCCCGGCGAAAAGCTCGTTGCCGGGTACGAAATAGACGTTTTGATCCCCTTCGGCTTTGGCGGTCTCATAGGTGGCCTTGACCACCTCCAGCCGATCCAGCCATTGGGGCTTCAAAAGGGAATCCGGGGAGGATACAAAGATAATGGGCAGCTCCGGCTGGGCCTTGCGCACCGCCCGATACAGGGGCAGGTGGGTGGCCTTCAGGTGGTCGATGTTGGGGGCGTTGTGGTCGTAATCGCAGACAAAGGCCTTCATCTTCAGACTGGCGATATAGTTGACCATCACCTCTTCGGCTCTGCCGCTGCCGGAAAAGCCCAGGTTGATGTGATCCACGTTGAATTTACGGGTCAAAATCGCCTGATAGGCGTTGCCGGGGCGGCTGGCACAGCCCCCCTGGGTGATGGAGGAGCCGTAATAAACGACCGGATCCTCGTAGGCATAGGGAGCGGTCGGCTCAATGACTGCATCCTTTTTCAGGGCGATATAAAGCTCGCTCACAGCATCATAAAGGGGAAAGTTGACGGTGTATTCCGCCATGATTCCGTCGGTAGCCTTGGCGGCGGCATAACCCTCCTTTAAATTGACGTCGGTGGGTACGAAGGTATGATAAAAGGTATCGGGTTCGGTCTCGGTTTTGCGGTAAAGATCAAAGCCCGATTGACCGGTGCGGGGCATATGCTTCATACCGCTCCGGTTTTTCATTACGGCCTTGATGCCGATGAAGGAGGAATTCGTGCGAAAGCGGATCCGTCCGCCGGCGGTGCAGTAATTCAGGCCGGAAACACCCTGGTTGGTGGCATCGGCCACTGCTTTATCCAGCCGCAGATAGCATTGCTCCTGCTCGTCGTAAAAAACGCCGTAAAGGGCAAAGGGTGCCTTTTTGGCATCCAGCCAGATCAGATCCGGCTCGGTGATCTCGGCGGGGGTAACAAAATTTTTGTCGATGGCTTCAAGGTTCATAAAAAATACCGTCCTTTCGTTTGATGGCTCTATTATACCCCTCTGAAAAATGAAAGTCAATTTAATGGTTGCAGAAAACCGGGGTTTTATTATATAATAAAAGGAAGAAAGAAGGTTTTACCTATGACAGTAAAAGCAACCTACCTCTCCCCGGTAGGGCTGTTGACGATTGCCGTGGAGGGCAACGGCCTGATCGGCCTTTGGATGGCGGATCAGCGGCACTTTGGGGCGGGTCTGCCGGCGGATGCGGTGGATTGCCCGGGACACCCCCTTTTGGTGAGGATTGCCCAATGGTTGGATCGGTATTTTGCCGGGAAACGGCCCTCTATTGCAGAACTACCCCTGACCCCGAAAGGCACCCCTTTTCAGCAGAGGATATGGAAGGCGCTTTGCGAGATCCCCTACGGCGAAACGGTCACCTACGGGTCCTTGGCACGCCATTTGGGTACTAAGGGTGTGCAGGCGGTGGGAAGTGCCGTAGGGCGGAACCCCATCGGCATTATCATTCCCTGTCATCGGGTAGTGGGGGCCAAAGGGCTCGGCGGCTATGCCGGCGGCCCGGAACGAAAACAGCAACTATTAAATTTGGAACGAGGATAAACCATGGCTTTTTTACCCATTAACAAAAAAGAAATGGAAGAGCGGGGCTGGGATCGGCCGGATTTCGTGCTGGTCACCGGCGACAGCTACGTGGATCATCCCTCCTTTGGAACCGCCATCATCAGCCGGGTTTTGGAGGATGCGGGGTATCGGGTCTGCATTTTGCCCCAGCCCAAAAAGGATGGGGATTACCTGCAATTCGGTGCGCCCCGGCTGGCCTTTTTGGTGAACGGCGGCAATATCGATTCCATGGTGGCCCATTATACCGCCGCCAAAAAGCCCCGCAGTGAGGATGCCTATACCGCCGGGGGCAAGGCCGGTGGCCGCCCCGACCGGGCGGTGACGGTCTATACCAAAAACCTGCGCCGTCTGTTCGGGGAGGTGCCCATCGCCATCGGCGGGCTGGAGGCCTCCCTGCGGCGGTTTGCCCACTATGATTATTGGAGCGATCGGGTGCGCCCTTCGGTTTTAATTGAATCCGGTGCCGATCTTTTGATGTACGGTATGGGTGAAAAGCACGTGCTGGAGATCGCCCATCGGCTGAACGCCGGGGAGCCGGTCACCGCCCTGACCGATATCCGGGGCACCTGCTATGCCGTTGCAACGCGGGATTATACCCCCGGCCCCGCCAAGGAATGCCCTACCTTTGAACTGGTCTCGGAACAGAGCGAACGGGGCAAGCGTGCTTATGCGGACGCCTGCCGCATTCAACAGCAGGAGCAGGATGCCACCCGGGGAAAAACGGTGATCCAACGCCACGGAGACCGGATTCTGATCCAAAATCCTCCCACGGCACCCTTGACCACGGCAGAGATGGACGCAGTCTACGCTCTGCCTTATATGCGCAATTATCATCCCTCCTACGAGGCTCTGGGCGGTGTGCCCGGTATCCAGGAGGTGCAATTTTCCATCATCCATAACCGGGGCTGCTACGGGGCTTGTAATTTCTGTTCTCTGGCTTTCCACCAGGGACGGCAGATCAGTTGCCGCAGCCATGAATCGGTGGTGGAGGAGGCTAAAATTCTGACTCAAATGAAGGGGTTCAAGGGCTATATCCACGACGTGGGCGGTCCCACTGCCAACTTCCGTGCTCCTTCCTGCGACAAACAGTTGAAGGCGGGGCTTTGCCCCGATAAAAAATGCCTGGCCCCGGAGCGTTGCCCGGCGGTGAAGGTGGATCATCGGGACTATCTTTCCCTTTTGAGAAAATTAAGAGCCTTGCCGGGGGTGAAAAAGGTCTTCATCCGTTCCGGGATCCGCTTTGATTACCTGATCGCCGATGAGGACGAAAGTTTCTTTAAGGAACTGGTACAGCATCACGTCAGCGGTCAGCTGAAGGTGGCGCCGGAGCATTGCTCCGCCAACGTGCTGAAGCGGATGGGCAAGCCTCCGGTCACGGTATATAATCGGTTTAAAAAGCGGTTTTACGAGCTGACCAAGAGCATCGGTAAAAAGCAATATCTGGTGCCTTACCTGATGAGCAGTCATCCGGGCAGTACCATTAAGGATGCCATTGAACTGGCGTTGTTTCTGAAGGAGGAGGGGCTCCATCCGGAGCAGGTACAGGACTTTTATCCCACCCCGGGCACGGTGTCTACCGCCATGTTCTATACCGGGCTGGATCCCTTGACCATGGAGCCGGTCTATGTGCCCCGCACCCCCAAGGAAAAGGCGGAGCAGCGGGCTTTGTTGCAATACTTCCGCCCGGAAAATCGCCGGATCGTGCTGGAGGCCCTGAAAAAGGCCGGGCGCACCGATCTGATCGGCACCGGCAAGGGCTGTCTGGTGCCCCCGGATCGGGAGACGTTGCAGCAAAGAAGAACCCAACAGAACCGCAAGCCTGCGCCCCGCAGAGGGGCAAAATCCAAAAAGACCGGGAGGAAGCGTTAAATGGCTAAAAATCCAAGACAATCGGAAAAGCTCCTGCGGTTACAGCAGATCTTTTTGCAGGAGACCGACGGGGAGCATCCCCTGACCATGCAACAGATCATCGAGCGGCTGGATTCCTTCGGGATCACCGCCGAGCGCAAAAGCATCTATGAAAATATCGACGTGCTGAACCGCTGTGGATGTGAGATCCTTTCGGAACGAAAGGGCGGGCAGACCTATTATTATGCCACCGGCCGTGCCTTTGAGCTTTCGGAACTGCGGCTGTTGGCCGATGCGGTGTCCTCCTCCCGATTTATTACCGAGCGTAAAAGCAATCAGCTTTTGGAAAAGATGGGGAGCCTTTGCAGTACCCATCAGGGTGCCCAGCTGAAGCGCCGGTTGCATATCGCCAGCCGGATCAAAAATATGAACGAGACCATCCTCTATGCGGTGGACGAGCTATACCGGGCCATGGATGGGAACAAGGCTCTGCGCTTTCGCTATTACGATTGGGGGCTGGAGGGCACCAAGCTGAAAAAACTACCCCGTCATCAGGGGGCGGAATACCTGGTTTCCCCTTGGCAGCTCCTTTGGCTGGAGGAAAACTATTACCTGGTGGCCTTTGACCATGCCAAGGGTGAGATCCGTCATTATCGTGTGGATCGAATGGGGGATCTGAAGCTTTGCGAGGAGCCCCGCCAAGGGGAAGCGGAATTCAAGGCACGGCGGGTGGAGGATTATATCGCCCGGGTGTTTGGGATGTTCGGCGGGGAGCCCTGCCGCATCGCCCTTTCTTTCCCGGAGCGGATGTTGGAAGTGATGGTGGATCGGTTCGGTAAGGAACTGCAACCCCAGCGGATGGGGGAAGACCGCCTGCAGATCCGGGTGGACGTGGTGCCCAGCCCGCCCTTTTACGGCTGGCTCCTCTCTTTGGGAGACCAGGTGGTGCTGGAAAGCCCTCGGGAGCTGCGCACCGCCTTTCTGGAAGAAATTGAAAAAGTAAGAGCATTATATAAAGGAGAAGAATAATGGTTAAGCATATGATCATCTGGAAGCTGAAGGAAGGTTTGGCTGATCCCGCCGCCGTCAAGGCACAGATCAAACAGGAACTGGAAGGGCTGGTGGGCAAGATCCCCGGTCTTTTAAAAATGACTATCGAGATCGATGGATTTGCCTCTTCTGCCGGGGATCTGTTGATGGATTCCACCCTGGAGAGTAAGGAGGCTTTGGAGGCCTACCAGAGCCATCCTGCCCACCAGGCGGTGGCCAACGGTGTGGTGCGTCCCAACGTTTGCCAGCGGCTGTCCTTTGATTATGAAGTATAAAAATAAGGCTACCGTTTGGTAGCCTTATTTTTATTCAAAGTTTTTAGCCGCTTTTTTCAAAAGCTCCCGGATGGGCAGGTCATAGGGACAGCGGGGCTCACAGGCGCCGCAATCGATGCAGGCATCGGGTTTCACCGGCATCGTTTCCCAGCGTTCCCGGGCCCAATCGGCCAGGCCGTAGCGGGTGAAATAGCCGTTCATCAAAAAGACCATGGGAATATTGATCCCCACCGAGCAGGGGGCACAATAGCCGCACCGCCGACAGAATTGGGAGCCCAGCTCTTGGCGGATCTCCTCCATCTCCTGCAGCTCCTTTTGGGAGAGGGGAGCGGGGTCGTTGACCGCCGCCAGGTTTTCCTCAAATTCCGCCGGATCCGCCATCCCGGGGATCAACAGGTCGATATGGTCGTTTTTCGCCAAAAACCGCAACGCCAGGGTGGCGTTTTCAATGGCGCCTCCGGCCAGGGGCTTCATATCGATAAAGCCGATGTTCCTTTCGGCACATTTGCGGATCAATTCCTCCGCCTGGGTCTCCACAATATTATAGGGGAACATAAAGGTCTCTACCCAATCCAAATCCAAGGCCTTTTCAAAGGTCTCCATGGAATGGGAGGTCAGCCCGATATGACCGATCTTCCCAGCAGCCTTGGCTTCCTCCAGGGCCTCTAAAGCGCCGCCCGGTGCCATCACCTCTTCCAGCTGAGCGGGGGGCAGATTATGGATCTGATAAAGATCAATATAGTCGGTGCGCAGGTTCCGAAGGCTGGTTTCAATATCCGCCGCCATCCCGGCCTTATCCCGGGACATACTCTTAGTGGCGATGATAAAACGATCCCGGATCCCCTCCAGGGCGTAGCCCAGGTATTCCTCGCTGACGGTATAGCCCCGGGCGGTATCGATAAAATTGACCCCGGCCTCTGCCATTTGGTGCATCAGCTTTTTGGTGCCCTCGGCATCGATCCGCTGGATGGGGATGCCCCCAAACCCCAAGCGGGAGATTTTTAAACCGGTTTTTCCTAAAATGCGATATTCCATAATCGGCTCCTTTTATTTTGATGAAATCATCATATCATTTTTGGCCGGAAATGTCAATTTGTTTGCTGTTTCTGCATTTTACGCCAACTGATAAAACCGTAAAGATCGTTGAACAAAAAGGCCACAAAACAGATCACCACCGAAAGATAGGATCGGTTTTGCAGGGTGGCCAGCACCCAAAGGCCGATCAGCACCAGGTCGTTGGCGGCGTAGGCCAGGGCAAAATAGGGGCTCCGCCGGAAGGTCAGGTACACCGCAATAAAGCTGGTGGTCACCGAAAGGGTGCTTAAAGGGAGCCAGGCGGTGGAAAAGGCCTTCAGAATATAATAAAAGAGTAGGGTGACGGCGGCGGTGAGCAGGCTCATCCAAAGGTATTCCGCCCCCTTCAGCCGGTTGACCTCCACCTGGGCCTTGTTGCCCTTATAGGGGTGCCGCAGCCAGGCGATCAGGGCAAAAAGGGCCATGGGCATGGTCATCCCCAGATAGGTGATCATCTCGCCGTAATAACAAAAGGTATAGGAAATCACCCCGTAGAGCAGGCTGAACAGAACCATCAGCAGCTGCCCCAGGGGGTTGCCCTTGGCATTAAAGATCAGCGAGGTGACCCCGATCAGCGAGGCGGTCAGGGAGAGATAATTTTGCCGGTCAAAGAGCAAAAAGGCGATCAGGATCACCAGCACGGAGCCGCCCCAAAGGGTCAGCTCCCGTTTCAAAAAATATCCTTTTTTCATTGTTTTCTCCAAAAAAATAAGCACTTGTTCTTTTCCTTCAAAGACCTAACGGAAAAGGACAAATGCTACCCGGTGGCAGATATCTGATTGCATTAACTTTATCATATCCGGCCGGGATTGTCAAGAGTTCCCGGGGAAGAAAAGGAGCCCCAGCGCCAGTGTGAGCCCCGTGACCATCGTTTCCGGGGAAACGGAATCCCCATTTAACGCCGGGGTATTCCCGATAAACCGTTGGCAAAGGCCCATCACTGCTTGTGTGGCGTATTTGCGGGTATGAGGCGGCAAATCCATCAAGCCATCGGAAACCCGCTCCAGATAGCGGGAGAGGGGACCTTGCTCCGTTGGCGCGCGAAGGGCGCCGTTATTTTCCAAAATGGCCTCTAAAGCGTGCTGGCCGGAAGGCCGGGGGGCTACACCTTGCAGATAAAAAATATTCTCTTCCGGCATTAGCCGTTTTCCTAAAACGTTGATATAATCGTTATCTGCTGAAATGCTGAAAATTCGTTTCCGCCGTTCTTCATAAGAAGGGATTTTTCGCCGGAAGGATTCCAGGGCCTCCGGAGAAAATCCCTGGCCATCGAAACTGAAACAAAGGGCCGGCAGATCGGAATGAATGGCGATAAATTGGGCCTTATTCCCGCCTTTGGAATGGCCGGAAAGCAGAATACTGCCCGGCCGCCAGCCCTCTTGTTCCCCTAAGCGGTTGAACCAATTCAAGGCCTCCACCTGACTATCGGTGGCTTGATCCTGCAAGATACGTTCCCGCCGCTCCGGCCGGAAGGTGTGGTAGGTGTTGGCTTCTGGAATTCCGGAAAGGCCCCGGCCGTTATCCAGCCATTCCCCTTTGCCGGTGCCCCGAAAGATCACCGAAACCGGCTCTCCCGATTGAGAGAAGGTGCAGGCAGCCAATCCCCGATCGGAATAAACCTGGTGACCGATCACTGCTCCTGCCAACTGGGGCCATTGGTTGAGCGCTCCCCGCAAAATCGTTAATTGCCGCCGATGGGAATCCTTCCAATCCTGCTGATCCGTTTTGCCAAGATCTGCTAAAATTTCGCCGAACCCGGCTCCGTTGGCCGGGGGCGTGCCCTTGGGCAATAAATATAAACAAATATTAAAAACAGCATGCCGGTTGGCTTGGGTCAAGGGTTTCATCAAAAAGCCTCCTTATATCCCAGTTTATGCGGCAGAAGGCTTTGGGGTATCAAAAAATTATGGCCGAAAGAAACCGCCCTTCTATAAAGATGTTGAAGGGCGGTTTCCTGTTTAGATAAAGGGTCTGCGATCCAAAACCAGTTTTAAAGGCTTGGTGGTCAAGAGCTTACCGGGCAGGGCTGATTGCAGCTCGGCCAGGCAGCAAACGGAGCCGAAGAGCATATGCAGATCGTTAAAGCCCGGATCGGCGGCGTAGTCCAGATGGAGCATCATATCCAGGTATTTTTCGGCAAATTTTTCCAGCTCGGCCTTGGCTTCATAGAACCGATGGGGGCTTTGGCGCATGGCACGGGTCAGGGCATAGACCACGTCCACGTCGATAAAGCCGCAACTACTATGGAACTTGGCCTTTTCCCGGGTCTCGTTCATCAGGAAAATGCAACTGTCGATGATCTTTTCCGGGTAGCGGAAGGGGCGATGCTCCGCCTCGTGGTTGAACATATAGTGAAAACCGCCGGCCATATATTGGTAAAGGGGCGCCTTCTTTTCACCGCAGCAGAAAAAGCCGGTCTCCGGGTCGCTGTGCTCCCACATCCAGTCGAAATACCAATTCTTCCACTCCAGCCCCACCATCTCGGTGTTGGTCAGGCTGGGCAGAATGCCGGCACCCTTGTGAGATTCCGGCCAGGGGCGCTCCACCCAATCCACCTCGGTCTCCAAAAGGCGATAAAGCCCTTCCTTGGTGGTGTATTCCTCCAGGGCCTTGCAGGGGTAAAGGGGCTGGGCGTCAAACAACTCCAATGCCGCCGTGCAATGGGCGGTGGTGTGGATGGTATGGTGGGTGGCCTCGGTATAAAGCCCGGTTATGGGATCCTGCATTTCCTGCAGGTGCCGTACCCATTCTGCCCGCTCGGCGGGATCCCGGGGGAATTGGCCGATGGAATAGAGAATATTGGCCGCATCGGCGCAGCCGTATTCGTTCCGCCCCCGATCCTTGGGGCGGCCGTCTTTAAAATTGCCGAAGATCCAGCGGGCATAGCTGCCGGTCTCTAAGCGGTGGGTCTCCACGCAATGGGCGATCTCTTGAATCAGGGGATCCAGGTTGATGGGCTTCATGGTAAAAGGCTCCTTTTTATCAGTTTGATTTCATTATAACATTATTTTGAAAAAATGCAGTATGTATTTTGCAGATCTTTATGTAAATCTTGCAATCCCACCCGGGAACTGGTAAAATAGATCCGAGGTGTTTTGAATGAAATTGATGTTTGTTTGCCATGGGAACATTTGCCGTTCGCCCATGGCGGAATTTATTATGAAGGATCTTTTAAAAAAGGAGGGGATCACCTCGGTTCAGGTGGCTTCTTCCGCTACCAGTACGGAAGAGATTTATAACGGGGTGGGAAACCCGGTATACCCGCCTGCCAAAGCAGAACTTGCCCGTCACGGGCTCTCTTGCGAAGGAAAGCGGGCGGTGCAACTAAAAAGGGCCGATTATGCGGAATGGGATCTATTTGTGGCGATGGATGATTATAATTTGAAAAATATGGCCCGGATTTTTGATGATCCCCAAGGCAAGGTGCGAAAATTGAATCAAAAGGATGTTTCCGATCCTTGGTGGAGCGGGGATTTTGAAACGGCCTATCGGGAGATCGAAGCGGGCTGCAAGCGGCTATTAAAGGAAATAAAATGGGAGTGATGAATCACTCCCATTTTATTTTTATAAAGAATCTTTGAAGGCGGCGTGGAGGCGGGTGGCCAGATCTTGCATCTTGGCGGGGGTCACCTTCAGCACCTGGCGGTCATAGGTCAAAAGGCCGTTGGTCTCGTCCTCCACGTCGGAGACCTGGGTCAGCACCGTGGCGTTCAGCCCCAGGGGGATATTGGAGAGAATATCCCGCTCGTAAAGGTGCAGGAGTTCCTCCTCAAAGGCCTTGGGATCCTGGGTGAAGAAGTGGTAGCCGGTATTTTTGGCGGGGTTGGAAAAGTGCCCCGGCACCTTGCAGGAATAGCCGCCGAATTCCGAAAGCACCATGGGCTTGCCGGGAACGGGCTTCAGCTTGACCGGTTTAAAATAGATATGGTCGCTTTCCACGTCCGAAAGCTTTTCCTTGAACCAGCCGGAGGTGGTGTCGTAGACCCGTGTGGGATCGTAGGTCTTGAACCGGGTATAGCAGCCGTCCGCATCGAACTGACCCCAGCCCTCGTTGAAGATGGTGTAATACACCACGCTTGGGTGGTTATAAAGGGTATCCAGCATCCCTTCGCCGGTTTGGAAAAAGTGTTCCCTCCGGCGTTTGCTTGCCCGGTGGGTCACCCCACGGCGCAAAAACAAGGTAGGCAGGGCGGTATCCAAAAGAAAGCCGTAGCGCCCGCTGTTGATGAGATCCTGGAACACCAGCATCCCGTATTTATCGCAGTAATAATAGAAAAGCTCCGGCTCCAGCTTGATATGCTTGCGCAGCATATTGAAGCCGCATTCCTTCATTTTGAGGATATCCTCCTCAAAGCCCTCCTCGGTGGCGGGCAGGAAGATGCCGTCGGCATAATAGCCCTGATCCAAAAGGCCGTGGCAGAAATAGGGCTTGCCGTTCAGGCAAAGCCGTGCCTTGCCGTTCTGCTCCTCCACAGTGAAGGTGCGGAGGGCGAAATAGGATTCCACCCGATCCTTGCCGCTGATGAGTACAAAGGGATAAAGATAGGGATCCTCCGGGCTCCAGAGCCGGGGAGCTTCGACCTCCAATTCAAAGGTGTCGCCGCAGAAGGTATATTCCTTGCCGTTCACCAAAAGGGTCTTTTGCTCCTCGCCTCCGGTGACCTTTAGGGTCACGCTTTTCAGAGTGGGGGTGATGCGCAGGCTTTCGATAAATTTTGCGGGCACACTTTCGATCCACACCGTCTGCCAAAGGCCGCTGACGGGGGTGTACCACATTCCGCCCCGCTTTACCCGTTGCTTGCCGTAGGGCAGGTCGCTGTCCAGGGGGTCGGTGACTTCTACCCGCAGGGTGTTTTCCGCTTTCAGGGTATCGGTGATCTCAAAGGAGAAGGGCAGGTAGCCCCCCTCGTGGCGCCCCAGCAGGGTGCCGTTCAGGTAAACGGCGGCAACCTGATCCGCCGCCCCGAAATGGAGAAAGGTGCGCTCCCGTTTAAAGCCAACGGGCAGGGTGAAGCTGCGGGTATAGACCCATTTTTCCTCCTTGCCCAGGGGGCGCTCGATGCCGGAAAGCCGGCTTTCCGGCGGAAAGGGGACCCGTACGGTGCCCAGGGGCCTTTCATCCACCGCCAGGCTCCAATCGCCGTTCAGGCAAAGGTAGCTTTCCCGCCGCAGCTGGGGGCGGGGATACTCCCTGAAAGGGGGATCGGTCTGTTCGTTTTCGTAGGGGGTCTTCAGGGGGATGAGCTTGATGGGGGGCTTTTTCTTAAAAATAAAGAAGGGCAACACCGCCAAAAGGGCAATGCCCGCCGCCAAAAAGATATTGGCATTGGGAATAAAAGAGGTGGTGCCGTCACCGTTGACCACCGTCTCTGCCCCGGAAAGCACCCATTTGCCGATCCAGGGGCCCACGATCCCCGGCACAAAGACCTGGGAGAAGATGCGCACACCCTGGAGCCGCCCCGCATAGCCGGCGGGGGTATGATCCCGGATGGCGGCACCGAAGACCGCCATCCCCGCCAGGTAGCCGCTCATCATCAAAAGGGAGCCCAGGAAGACCAAGGCCGTGCCCCGGAAGAGATAGAGCAGGGCGTAGCCTGCCATCAGGCTCGCCACCGCCAGGATCCCGGAGAAGCGAAATCCCTTTTTGTCGTAGACCCGACCCCATAGGGCGGTGACCACCGAGGCTAAGATGATGGCGGGCGCCATGATCAGCACGTAGTTGGTCATCTTCAGGGAGACCTCGTAATAGAGGATCAGGTAGGGCATAAAGATCTGAATAGAGATATTGAACAGGATAAAGGCCGCCAGGTGCAGGTAGAGGCGGGGGTTCTTGCGGATCACCTTCGGGCGGAAGCCGTAGAGGATGCTTTTAAGGTAGGGCTCCTTGGAGGGGGTGATGGGGGGCTCCTTGATCAGCACAAAGCCCAAAAGACCGATCAAAGTCACCGCCACCCCGATGATGGAGAAGATCATAGTCCAGCTTTCGGCCCGGTTCAGGTCGAAGAACATAAAGCCGCCGAACACCACCAAAATGGCCACCAGGGGCATCATGGAGTTGATGCCTTCCGCCGCGCCCCGGTTACTGGGGTCGGTGGAATCGGTCAGCCAGGCGTTAAAGGCCGCATCGTTGGCGGTGGAGCCGAAAAAGGTCATCACACAGTCTAAAATAATGGTCAGGGAGACCCCCACCGCCGCCGCAGAGGCCGCCAGAGGGAAGGCGGCACCGATCCAATCGGTGCGGAGCAGCATAAAACTGAAGATGGAAACACCCCACAAAAGATAGCCGGTGCAGATGAAGACCTTCCGCTTACCCAAACGATCCGAAAGGGCGCCCATCAGGACGGTGGTCAGGGTAGCCGCCACCGAGCTGGCCGCCACCATAGCGGAGATATCCCCGGCGGAGGCGTGGAACATCTTATAAATAAAGACGTTGAAATACATATTTTCAACCACCCAGGCCACCTGACCCATCAGGCTGAAAACGGTCAGGGCGCACCAAAAGCGCCCGGAAAGCTTATTCTTCATCGGCTACCTCCGTCATTTCGGCCACCCGATCCACAACCCTGCGGCAGATCGCCGGGTCGGTGGTGGCAAATTCAATGGAATAGGCGCCCTTGTATCCCAGTTCCTTTAAAAGGGCGATCCCCTCGGCCAGGGGAACGGTGCCGGTTCCGGGCTCTACCTCCTGCACCCATTTTCCGTTAACGGTGGGGTAGCCGAAGGTGTTGCTCGGCTGAGCGGGCAGGATCACCGAATCCTTCAGGTGGACGTGATAGATCTTTTGATGATAGGCACGGATCAGGGGCAGGATCTCTTCGTCCATTTGGCGAATATTGCCGAAATCCGCCACCATACCGATGGGGCGGTCGACCTCTGCCAAAAGGCGGCCGAAGCCCTCCAGTCCGTTGAACAGAAAGCCCTGATCCTCGTAAATGGTGGTGATGCCGTAGCGTTGGGCATGGTCGGTGATGCGGCGTACCGCCTCCACCCCCTTGGTGAAGAACTCCTCCCGACGGCACAGCACCTTGGTCGCATCCCGGTACTCCGGGCAGACGGTGTGGTGCAGATAGGGGGAGCCCAAAAGGGCGGCAATCTCCGCATATGCCATCACCCGGGCGATATTCTGCTCCCCTTCCGCTCCGGTCAGATCCTGGGAGGTGGAAAGACAGCAGATGGAAACGCCCTTGCGATCGGCATATTCCCGGATTTTTTTGGCAACTTCCGGATCCGGTTGGGCAAAATCCAGCCGGGTAAATAATTCTAATTTATCCATCCCGTATTCTGCCGCCAGGTCCACCATTTGGTACCAGGAGGTCACGGTTTGGGGGGTATTATAAAAACAACAGTTCATTTTGGTTCACCTCTTGGAGATAGGGTAGAGCAAATAACCCGAACCCGCCCCAAAGGGGCATATTTTGGCGCTTTTTCCCCAATTCGTTCTCACCAGGCGGCAGCCTGCTTTCGCCCAAATTGAGAAAAAATCCCTCAAAATCTGCATCCTTTGGGGTCAAGGATTTTAAAAAGAGCGGATTTTTTCGCAACCAAGGCACAAAACGCAGTTAATCCTGTCGGATTAACGAGTATTTTAACACAGGTTGAGTGAAAATCCGCCTTTTTAAAACGGTGTTTGGATTATTCGCTCTACCCTATGATACCACAAACCTTTGAAAGTTGCAACGGAAACCCTTGCATTTTAGTTTTTGCAATGTTATCATTAAGAAAAAACAGTGAGGTAGATCGCAATGGATTTTAATATTTGTCCCCGATTGAAAAAAGCAGAGGTGAAGGAAGGTGCCTTCCGCCCGGACACTCTGAAGGTCTTCTGCGTGGGAGAGGCGCCCCTGTTCTTCAGCACCATGAAGCATCTTTGCCGGGATCTTTCGGTGGAGACCGCCACCCGTGAGGAGGCCAACGTCACCATTACTGTGGCAGAGGTTTTTTCTCCCAAGAACGAATATTGCTCCCTGCGGATCCGGGAAGAGGGAATGGAGATCCATTGCCGGGATAATGCCGGCGCCCGGAACGCCGCCGCTATTCTGGCCCAGATCGTCGCCATGGACGAGGAGGGGCTTTATATCCCCTGCGGTGAGATCGAGGATTGGCCCGATACCCAATACCGGGCCATGATGCTGGAAAGTTCCGGCCGAGCCTGGATCTCTATGGATCGGTTTATGGAGTATATCCGCCAGATGGCCCTTTGCCGGATGAATACCTTCCAGTTCCATTTTATGGAGGATCCCGGCTGTACCGTGCAGTTGGATTGTCTGCCTAATATGGTGGGCTTTACCCGGGGCGGAGGGAACTGTAAATATACCAAGGCGGAAGTGAGGGAGATGATCG
This sequence comes from Eubacteriales bacterium, assembly GCA_045545315.1. Lineage (GTDB taxonomy): Bacteria > Bacillota > Clostridia > Oscillospirales > QAKW01 > QAKW01. The sequence continues at coordinate 28,705 of JAZQAR010000071.1, forward strand.
CCTACGCTGCCGAACTGGGCATTACCGTGACTCCCTTTGTGGAGGTCCTTTCCCACGTGCGGGAACTGGCATTAGAGGCGGGCATCGCCTGCCCGGGCGATAAGATCGAGAATATGTACGACGTTTGTCTGGGTCAGGAGAAAACCTTTGAAGTGATCGAAATGGTACTGAAAGAAGTTGCCGAACTGTTCCCCGATCCGGTGATCCATATCGGTGCCGACGAATACGATATGAGCCGGGTGACCCCGAAGACCGCCTATTGGGATCAATGTCCCCATTGCCGTGCTCTTTCCGAAAAAATGGGCTATACTACCCTGCGGGAGCTGTTCCTTTACGGCATCAACCGTGTTAACCGTATCGTGAATAAGCTGGGCAAGGTCATGATGATGTGGAATGCGGATATCCAGCCCGGTCACCTGCCGGAGGAACTGGATCGCAATATCATTATCCATTATTATCGGGAGAATAACGGACTGGGGCGTGAGCGAATCTATAACCTGAATATGAACGGGTATATGGAAGAGGGCTTCAGCCTGATCAACTCCTTCTATCCCGAAACCTATATGGACTACGACAATTATATGAAGATCGAAAACCTGGTGGGCTGGTCCCCCTATAACCGCCCTCTGGTCAAAAAGGGTAACGAGGCCCGGGTGCCCGGCGGTTGTTGCTGTGCCTGGGAAGACTATGAGCATTATTACCGCACCATTCCTGCCGCCATTGTGCTGTTTGCCGATCGGCTTTGGAATGCTGAAGGGGATCCCGTTGTCTATGATGATGCTTACGGTCGGATGATGACCCGGGTGCTGTTCGACGGAATGTTGCCCCTGGATCTGAACGTCTTTGCCGCCGTGGGCGAGGTATTGCCGCCCCGGGGCAGCAAAAAGCAGGTGGATCGCACCCACGAGATCCTGTTCCCCAGCCGGATCACCGCAGACCTGGAAGAACTGGAGCGGATCCGCAGAGAACTGGCGGTGCTTTCTGCCGAGGGCCACGCCCTGGCCGGGGTTTATCTGGAGGTGGCCGAGGAAGCCATCAAGGCGGTGGAGAATCGGGAAGAATACAAAGGCCCTGCAAAAAAACGTAAACATTTTGAAGGCTAAAATAAGAAAGCAGAGGAAGGCGTTTGCCTTCCCCTGCTTATTTTTTGGTATTCCCCTGCTTATTTTTTCGGTATTCCGTGGGCGAATAGCCGCTCTGCTCTTTGAACCAGCGGCAAAAATAGGGGGTGTTTTCGATCCCCACCGCCGCTGCCACCAGATAGACGGGGGTTGTGGTTACAGTGAGCAGTTGTTTTGCCTTTTCCAGCCGGCAGGCGGCGATGTATTCGCCTACCGTTTGGTTTAGTTCCCGGCGGAATCCGGCATACAGAGCATTTTTGGATAAATGGAACCGTTGACAGAGAGAGCCTATACTCAGGGGCTCCTGCAGATGGACGCGGATATAGTCTGCTGCTTCCTGAATGGGGGTGTCCGGCATAAAACGCATAGCGCTTTCAAAAAGAATATAGGGAAGAAGATGATAGAGCGACTCCAACCGTTCGGGGGAAACCAAGGGCAGTTGATCGTAGAGCCGGTTCAGTTTTTCCTGATCCGTAGGCGGCAGATAACTTGCCTTTTTAGGAGAATTTTCGGAGCGTACCTGCCCCATCAGGGCATAAGCCACCGGTTCGCCGTTTTTTAAAATGGGCATCGCCGCATCGTAAAGCCCGGCCCGGCAGATCTGCCGTTCCATCTTCATACTTTTTTTACACCGTTCCAGAATGATGTGGTCGCAGGTGCTGCACCGTTTTCGTTCCCCGGGCAGGCTCTGCAGTAAAGTGCAGTAATTCCCCGGGGCGGAAAAGGTAATGATCGGGCGGTATTCGGTGTCCAGGATCGAGATCCCCACCCCGGTTAGGGTATAGATATCCTGTAAAAGACGGCTTAATTTTTCGGTGTCGTAAAGGATCTTCATGGGGTGCTCCTTTCGGTTTATTGTCTTATTATACCGAAAATGGGAAGAAAGTGCAATCTTTTGGGAAGATTTTTTCTTGCGAAAGCGGAAGAAATAGACTATAAAAGATGGGAGGAGTGAAATGATTTATGAATGCAATTTATCTGATCACCATTATCGCCGGTTGTGCGGCGCAAAATGTGTTGAAAAAAGCCTTTACCAATAAGCGGGGGCGTGGCGGTGTTTTCTTTTTCGGCGCTCTGACGGCCCTGGCGGCTTTGTTATTCTTTATCTGCTCCGGCGGAAAACTGAACTGGGAGCCTGGGCTTTGGCCCTATAGCCTGGGCTTTGCCCTTTCTTATGGAGCGGGGACAGTGGGCGCCGTGGCGGCCGTTCATTACGGTCCTCTGGCGTTGACCGGGCTGATGACTTCTTATTCCTTGCTGATGCCTACTCTTTACGGATTGATCTTTTTGAAGGATCCCATCGGGGTTGGGTTATTCCCGGGGCTGGCTCTGTTGGTGATCTCCCTGGCGTTGATCACCCGCCGTAACGACGAAGCGCCCATTACCCTGAAGTGGGGGATCTTCGTGGCCCTGGCCTTTTTGGGCAACGGGATGTGCTCGGTGGTGCAAAAGATGCAGCAGGTAGCCTTCGGCGGCGGCTGTAAAAGCGAATTTATGATCCTGGCGTTGGGAATGGTGGTATTGCTTCTGGGGGGCGGTGCCCTTTTACGGGAGCGGAAGGAACTGCAGGAAAACCTGAAGGCCGGCTGGTACCTGGCGGTGCCCTGCGGCCTTTCCAACGGGCTGGTGAATCTTTTTGTGATGATCCTTTCCGCCCTGATGCCCGTTTCGGTGATGTTCCCGCTGATCTCTGCCGGAGGGATCGTGACCACTTATCTTTTCGCCCGATTCTTATATCGGGAAAAACTGACGAAAATTCAGCTGGTGGGCTTTGTTTTGGGCATTGGCTCCATCGTACTTTTGAATTTGTAAGGAGAGGCGGCTATGTATCAAATTCCCGTTCCCGTTCATAACGATAACCTGGTGGGGGAGAACCGTGAACGTACCCTGCAGGAATTAAAACGGCTGGATGCCACCCGGGTGATTCTTTGTCTGGGAACCTATAAAAAAGACGAGAAAAAGAAGCAGGCCGAGCTGGAGCTGTTGCGGGAAAACTGTGCCTTTTTCCACCGGGCGGGCTATGAGGTGGCCGCCTGGATCTGGACCTTTTGGGTGGTGGAGGACGACCGCTTCCGTTTTATGCGTTCCATTGAGGGTAAGGACAGCGGGGCCTTCGTTTGCCCTACCGATGAAAAATTTGTCGAATACGCTTCAAATTATATTCAGGAGATCGCCGCCACCGGCGTGGATATGATCCAGTTTGACGATGACTTCCGCTACGGCTCGGTGGAGGGGCAGACCTGTTGTCTTTGCGACGGTCATATTGCCGCCATCAATCGGATCACCGGCCGCAAGGACGACCGGGAGACCATCTATCGCCATATTGTCAGCGGCGGCCCTAATCCCCTGCGGGATGCATGGCTTCAGGTAAACGGAGATTCCTTCCGCAATTTTGCCAAGGCGGTGCGAAAAAAGGTAGACGAGGTGAATCCCGCCATCCGTATCGGCCCCTGCGCCTGTCTGACCAGTTGGGATCTGGATGGAATCACCGCCGGAGAACTGGCCAAGATCCTGGCCGGCAACACCAAACCCTTTGCCCGGCTGATCGGCGCACCCTATTGGGCCGCCCGCAGAAGCTGGGGCACCCGCCTGCCCGACGTGATCGAGTTGGAGCGGATGGAGGCCGCCTGGACCCGCCAAATCGGAGAAATTGAACTGTTTGCCGAGGGGGATACCTACCCCCGCCCCCGCAGCAGCTGCCCGGCCTCTTATCTGGAGGGCTACGATATGGCCCTGCGGGCGGCAGGATGCCTGGATGGGATCCAGAAATATGCCATCGATTACGTCTCCAACGCCGATTATGAACGAGGCTACGCCGATCTTTATCAGCGGAACAAGCCTATGTATGAAAAGATCGAAGGGCTCTTCGGCGATAAGCGTGCCGTGGGGGTACGGATCTACGAGGCACCGGGGAAGGTGCGGGATATGGTGATGCCCACCAAGGTAAATAAGACTATGGATCTGAACCTGACCCTCTTTTCCAAGGCGGGGCGCAGTTTTGCCAACAACACCGTGCCCACGGTCTACGAGGGAGAAGGGATCTGTGGGGTGGTTTTTGACGAAAGTGCCCGCACGTTGCCCCTGGAGAAGATCGGCAAAGGGCTGATCCTGGATATCGCCGCCGCCGAGATTTTGCAGGAACGGGGCGTGGACGTGGGTCTGGCCTCCATCGGGGACTCTGCCAGCGGAGATGCTCTGAGGGGTTCACCCGAGGTCTTCCTAAAGGAGGACAACCGTATTTTGACCGGGGATACCGCCTATTGCGACATCACCCTGAAGGAGGGAGCGGAACTAATGAGCTATGCCCCGGCAGGGGAACGCAGGGTGCCGGTGACCTATCGCTATGAAAACGCCCAAGGACAGCGGTTTTTGGTATTGAATCTGTTGACCCGCCCCCGGGACGTCTATTCCCTGAAGCATTATGCCCGGGCCCGCCAGTATGCGGAGCAGGTGGAATGGATCAGCGGCCAAAAGCTCCCGGCCTTCGTTTACGGGCATCCCGCCTTATATATCCAATGCAAGGAAAAGAACGGCGCCCTGGCGGTGGGGCTTTGGAACTTTTTTGAGGACATTGCCTTTGCGCCGGTGGTGGAGCTGGGCAAGGAATATCGGGAGATCCGCTTTATCAGCGGTGCAGGCCGGCTGGAAGGGGATCGGGTATATCTGGAGGATATGCCGATCATGGGCTTTACAGCCTTTGAGGTGAAATAAATGAAGTTTTTTGAAGAATATACTTTGACGGTGGGGGAGGGTCGCCCCTCTCCCTTTATGAACGAGGTCGGCGTGTACCAGGACGGCACCACCCCCGCCTATCGGGATGTGGACGGCACCCTTTGGGCCGTGAGCGGCCATTCCCACAAGGGGCATATTGGGATGTTCGCCGGCCGTACCCTGGACGATATGGTGGAAAAATGGCCCATCCAAACTAATTTTGAGATCGGCAACGCCCAAAGGGCCTTTGCCGGCGTCCGCTACCCGGAGGGGATCCTGCCCCGGGGAAGTATCTGGCCCTTCGGCCTTTATATCTGCCCCAATACCCATCGGTTTTTCTGCTGGTTCCATAACGAGACCGGATGGAACGGCCAAGGCTCCGCCTACGATGCCTTCGGCCCTTGCGAAAAACCCCGGTTTGACTCGGATTTTCGCCACGTGGGGCTGATGCATTCCGACGACGAGGGCAGAACCTGGGATTTTGACCGCTGGGTGCTGACCGGGGCAGAGGTGGCCTTCACCGACCGCTATAACCCCGGCGCAGGAGCGATGCTGGGGCAGACCGGGGATCGGATCCGCTTTGGGAGCGGGGATTTTTGTATGTATATCGAGCCCCAAGGCGATTATATCTATCTTTTCTATAATATTTTGGAGATGGATCTTTCCAAAGAGACCACGGCTGAGGTATGGCAACGGTGCGACGTTTACGTGGCACGTTGCCGCAAACGGACTGACGGCGCCATGGGGGATTTTGTCAAATATTATAACGGAGCCTTTTGTGAGGCGGGCAATCTGGGGAAGGAAAGCCCCATCCTGGCGGATACCTGGCATCCCCGGGTGGTCTACAGCCAGCCGGAGGGGCGGTTTATTATGACCGGAAAGCCCATTGTGGCGGCTATGAAGGGGCGAATTCCCGGCCTGGACGAAAAGCGTAGGGTGATGCAGATCTCCACCTCTGAAGATCTGATCCATTGGAGCGAGCCGGAACTGATGCTCCGGGAGGGCGAGCCCTGGGGGAACCATTATAACGCTATTTTCTCTGACGATCCGGATGCCCAGCCTAATTGGCTGACCTCCAACGAATTTTCTATTTTGAACAATCATAACGGAACGGACGTGCTCCGTTATCCGGCAAAATTAGAACGCAAATAAGAAAAAGCGGAACCGGTCAGGTTCCGCTTTTTCAGACTGTCAAAAAAGGCACCGACCGCAGAAAAAAGAAAAAACCGGATGGGATAGCAATTCTGCCTCCCTTGTGTAATGGGAGGGGGACCGCGATAGCGGTGGAGGGATTGTTATAAGGAAAAAATGCGGCCAAAGCCGCATTTTAATTGAATTTTTTCTGCTTTCCGCCAACTCTCCCTCTCGTAGTACCTCTGTACAACTTCGGGTCGATTTGACGAAATCGGCACTCTTTTTTGCTCGTCTGCCAGCGTGTCAAAAATAACAATTAGAGTTTTTTGACACGCTGAGAAAAAGCGGAACCTGACCGGTTCCGCTTTTTCAGTTATTCACCTTGTTTCGACAGTAGGTAGGTATCGAATTTATACACCGCATTGGCGGCAAAGGCTCTGTCCATGGCGTATTGGGAGGCATAGAAGGCGTATTCATAGTTGCCGTCCCCCACCACCAGGTTCTGATCCCGGCAGAAAACGGTGGCCCGGATCACCTCCTCCGGCAGGTTGGGGTATTGTTGCTTCATAGCTTTGAAGGAGCCTTCGTTGGGGGTGGTATCGATGCCAAAATACTTCGCCGCCCGCTCCAGGATCAGGCAGGCCTGTCCCACGGTCATTCCCTCGTCCAGGCTGGTGGGGAACAGACCGTCGTCGGTCAGGATCCCCATCTCGAAGCACCAGAACCGGGCATCCCGGAACTTTCGGAGCGCCGTAAAGGGGGGATTGGGGCCGTCGGCCTCGGGGGAGCCCGCCAGCCGATAGACGATGTCCAGCATCTCCGCAATGGAGCATTCGTCGTAAAGACCGAAGTTGGTCTTGCTCTTGGGCGCCATCAGCTCGTTGGTCAGCACGTAGTAGACCGGCGCCTGAGCCATGATCCCCACGTCCAGATATTGGGTGGTGGGGTCCTGGATCACCTCGGTGCTGGTCTCCCGGCCGTAGGCGAAGGCGTAGTAGTCGTTGTTGAGGATCTCGGTACTGATGCGGAACTTTTTATCCACCGCCGCATAAAGGCGGGCGGCTCGCTCTTTGGTCTCGTCGGTCTTATCGTCGTATTGGAAATAGGCCTCGGCGGCATCGTAGCGGATGCCCTCGGCAATAAAACTGCCGTCGGCCAGCACCGCCACGTGATCCACGTTATCCGCCAGAATATCCTGACCGGCCAGCAGGCGGGAATCATAGGTCAACCCGAACAGATTCAAGACCGTGGGCAGAATGTCGATGGTGGAGCAATAATTGCTCACCCGCACCGGCTCCATATTGGGAACGTAGCAGATAAAGCTGTTTTTCTGCTTATCGAAGATATCGTTGATGGGGCGCCCGGCCAGCTCGGCGTATTCCTGGTCAGTCAGGCCGTAGGGGTAATGGTCGGTGGTCAGGACGATGGCGGTCTTATCGGCAATGCCCGCCTCCTCCAGCCGTTCCATCAGGTAGGTCAGCGCCATCTCCACCTCCAGATTGCAGGCAATATAGGATTTGACCGCCTCGGAGCCGTTCAGGTGCTGGACCTTATCCCAGTTTTTTGCGGTCATGGCGTTATCCTTGGTGTACTGATAATGGCCGCTGAAGGTCATATAGTAGGCCACAAACTGCTTACCGCTATTGATATATTCATCCACCGAGGCCACCATCATATCGTGGTCGGAGGAGGGCCAGGTGACCTCGATATCCAGGCCGCTGTTACCGGCCTTGAAGTCGTAGCCCATATTGGTGTGGGTATAGTTCCGATGATAAAATTCCGCCACGTAGTTATGGTAGGCCTTGGCCAGCCCCCCTTGGGCTTTAAAGAGATTGCCGTAGCAATAGGGCAGGTAATGGGTGGCGGAAAGCCCGAAACTGGAATCGGTCTTCCCCCGGGAAACGTCCGGCAAAAGCCCCATACAAAAGGCGTATTCCCCGTTGGTGGTGGTATTGGGGAAGCCGGCATAGAAATTTTCGAAGATAAAGCCGCTGTTGACCAGCTTATAGAGGGTGGGGGTCAGCTCCGGGTCGATGAATTCCGGGCTGAAGGCCTCGGCGCAAAGGGCGATCAGGTTATAGCCCTCGCAAAGGCCGGTGTATTGGTTCTTTTGGGAGACCGGCATATTGGAAAGGGCGGCGGTCAGCGCCTTGAGCCGTTTGGTCTCTGCCTTGCCGTAGAGGGTGGGCAGATCCAGGTTGGGATCCACTTGATCCCCTTCGCCGTATTCGGCGTTGGAAAGGGGCTCGTTAAAGGTTTTCTCCTGCTCCGGCAGGATCAGCCAGCGGGTCTCCTGCACCATGGTGATAAACAGGCCGAAGTTACTGGTGCTGACGTCGGTGGAGGTGTTGGAGCTGTTGAACAGTCCGAACAGAGAAGGAGAACCGGAGAAAAACAGCGCCATGACCCCAAGGGTCAGTCCGAAGATTCCGGCAGAGATCCCCAGGGGAATAACGGAAAGCCACTTTTTGGGGCGGCTGAATTTGGCCCGTTGCCAGATCCCCAAGGCACAAAGGCAGATAAAGGGCAACAGCAGGATCAGGATCATCCAAAAAGCGGAGCGGATCCCCTCCAGGGTCTGACCCGCAAAGTTGGTGACCGCCTGGCCGCCCATCTTGGCGGAGGAGAGGGGCGCAAAGCCCTTGAAGATCTCAAAATAGACCATCTGCACCTCGTAGACCAGGGTGACGAAAAAGGCCAACAGATAAGTCAGCACCAAATTCACCTTTTGGGGGAACACGCCGGTCAGAAAGGAGAAAAAGAAGCCCAGCCCCAAAGCAAACAGCAGGATCCAGCCGGTGTTCACCGAAAGGGAACGGTATGCAAAGAGATGCAGGGCGATCTCGCTATAGCAAAAGAGCAGGGGGAAGAACAGTATTTTGCCCTTCCGCAATAGGGGAAGGGCTTTTTCGATCAGGGGTTTTAAGTGCATCAGAACCTCCGAAAAGATATCTTTCTATGGGAATAACTACCCACATTATAATAGAAGGTTACAAAAAATGTGTAAATAGACTGTAAATTATCAAAGCTCGGCAAAAAACGCACCCAGCTCTTTGAGGTACAGCGCCTGATCCACCGGGAAGGCCAGGCCGTGGCCGGCACCCGGGATCTTCACCAATTGCTTGCGGGCGGTGCAGGCGGCAAAGTTTTCCTCGCTCATCTCGCAGGGAACAAAATCGTCCTTATCGCCGTGAAAAAAGATCACCGGCAGGGCGCATTTTTCCATGGCCTCCAGGGGGGAGGTCTCCTCCGGGTCAAAGCCGCCGAAAAGGCGGGCACCCAGCCGTACGAAGGGATAAAGCAGGTCGGCGGGCAGGTGCATCTGGCGGATCACCTTTTTGATGATGGCTTGGGCGCTGCTGTAGCCGCAGTCCGCCAAAATGCCCTTGACCTGGGGCGGCAGCTTTTCGGCGCCGGCCATCAGCACCGTGGCGGCCCCCATAGAGATGCCTGTCAGAATGATCCGCACCTCCGGGCCGAATTCTTGGATCATCAGCTCCAGCCAGCAAAGGCAATCCAGCCGTTCCTTGATACCGAAGGTGATAACGTGCCCCTCGCTTTGACCGCAGCCTCGCTGATCCACGATCAGGGCACTGCGCCCGATGGCGAAGCAGCGCTGTACGCCCCCGCAAAGATCCCGCTCCGCATTGCCCCGATAGCCGTGGAACATCAGTTCAATGGGGGCGCCGGGGGCATATTCGTAATACTTGCCCTTCAGGATCAGGCCGTCCCGGGCGGTAACCGTATATTCCCGGCAGGGCAGAGCCCGGGTCTCCTTGATCCATTGGATCATCTGCTCCCGGTGGGGCTCGTAGATCTCCCCCGGGGGGATGGGAAATTCCGGCGGGTTCTTTTCCGGCCGCCGATCGGCAAAAAAGGCCATCATAAAACAAATAAAGGAAATCGCCAATATTAAAAAAATCAGACCGGCCGCAAGGCCGATGATCCACCAAAGCATTTTTTTCACCTCAAAAAGCAAGTATACCACCATCCGACAAGAATTGCAACTTGTTGAAAAAGGAAATATGTTGCTTTTATTTCGGATGTAGGGTAAACTATAGGGCAGGGGGATTATGAATATGAACGTGAATTTTAAAAACCAAAAGCGGTACAGCACCGCCCATTATCCGATCCGCCAGCCCTTGATCATCGTCTGGCTGATCTGGCTTCTTTCTCGCATCATGCTGATCGGCAAAAAGTATAAGATCGAAAAGGTCAATATGGAAGGGCTCAAGCCGCCCTATCTGCTGCTCAGCAACCATATGTATTTTATCGATTTTGAGCTGTGTGCCATGGGGACCTTGCCCCATCGGGTCAATAACGTGGTCAGCATCGACGGCTATTACCGTCGGCCTTGGCTGATGGAACTGATCGGCTCCATCGGTACCCGGAAATATACCAAGGATCTGCATCTGGTCAAATCCATCGGCAAGGTTTTGAAGCGGGGGGATATTCTCTCAATGTATCCCGAGGCCCGCTATTCGCCTGCGGGGATCACCTCCTATCTGCCGGAGGCCCTGGGCAAGATGATCAAAATGAATAAGGTGCCGGTGGTGGTCGTTTTGCACCACGGCAACCATCTGCATACCCCCTTCTGGAACTGGCGCAAGCCCCGGAAGGTACCGATGCATACCGTTTTCACCCAGATCCTCACCGCCGAGCAGGTGAAGGAGATGAGCGTGGAGGAGATCAACGCCGCTCTGAAGAAGGCCATGACCTATGACGAATACCAATACCAAAAGGAAAAGGGTATTTTGATCACCGAGCCCTACCGGGCAGAGGGGCTGCATAAGATCCTGTATCAATGCCCCCATTGCGGCGCCGAAAGTAAGATGGCGTCCAAGGGTACGGAACTTTTTTGTACAGCCTGCGAAAAGAGATGGACTCTGAACGAGGACGGCAGCTTATCCGCCCTGGAGGGGGAGACGGAGTTTTCCCATATTCCCGATTGGTTCCTTTGGGAGCGGGAGCAGGTGGAAAAGCAGATCGACGAGGGGTGCTATTCCTTTGAGGACGAGGTGGAGGTCTACGGCTTCCCCCGTTGCTGGCGTTTTTTACCCATGGGCAAGGGGAAGCTGACCCATCGACCCGGCGAGGGCTTCACCCTGACCGGCCATTATCGGGGCAAGGATTACCGTATTGAGCGTCCCTCCCTTTTGCAAAACAGCCTGCATATCGAATACGATTATTGCTATATCAAGCCCTACGATTGCCTGGATATCTCCACCGAGCAGGATTCCTTCTATTGCTACCCCACCAAGCAAAACGTTATCACCAAGCTGGCCTTCGCTACCGAGATCTTATATGAGCGGGCACTGAAAGAGGCAAAAAAATAAAACGCCCAAGGCGTTTTTGAACCTTTATAAAAAATGAATGACCCCCAACCGATGCACATCCGCAATCGAAGTTGGGGGTCATTTCTGTTCACTCTTGATATCTAACATCAAATTTAACCTCTCTTTCTTTGATTCAACCAACCTTCCCGATCCAAAGCTCTGTTTTGAACACTACCATCTCTTCCTACCGATTCTCCTAAGCGAGAACATCTATGATCCTGTTTGTTAACCTACACTTATACATTTGGAAGGCGGTTGTTGATTTGTTGCCGGTATTCTAAGCCCCGCGGCCTACTCTGTACATTGGTATCACCCTTTCTTGTCTATAATATAGCATAAAAGTTTTCAAAAAACAAGCCGTAATATTGTATAAAATGTACGAATATTTTTTGGTAAAAGGGGAGAAATTGCTTCCAAAGGGCAAAAAAACGTTGACAAGGGGCTCTGGGTTCTGGTATACTGAATTTGTTGGTTGCCTTCGGCAACCATTTTTTTGCGTCCAATTATCAACTTCCGGTTGACATTGAGGCATTCTTTTTATAAAATATAGGAAGAATAAAATGAGGTGATCAATATGGCAATGGCAGATATCGGAAAACGGCTGAACGAGCTGCGCACCGAAGCGGGTCTTTCCCAAAAGGAACTGGGGGATCGGCTGGGAATCAGCAATCGGGCGGTCTCTAAATGGGAAAAAGGGCTTTCCTTACCCTCCATCGATAATTTAATGAAGCTGGCGGAGATCTTCCATATTACCATGGAGGAGCTTTTGACCCGCCCCTCGGAGGTGGCGGCAGAAAAGGAGCGCCCCAAGGGGATGGAATCCCTGCGGGAGCTTTACCGTATCGGGCGGGGACCCTCCAGCTCCCATACCATGGGGCCGGAAAAGGCCTGCCGTCTTTTTAAAGAGCGGTACCCGGAGGCCGATCGGTTCCGGGCGGTGCTTTACGGCTCCCTGGCCAAGACCGGCAAGGGGCACGGCACCGATTCGGTGATCCGCAAGACCCTGCAGCCCGCAGACTGCAAGGTGGAATTCGACCTTTTGACCGGGGATATGCCCCATCCCAATACCATGGAGCTGTTCGCTTATCGGGGGGATGAGGAGCTGGGCAACGAGCGGTTTTACAGCGTTGGTGGCGGCCGGATCCTTTCGGAGGAGCAGACCGCCGAGCAGCCCCCCGTTCTCTATACCCTGAAAACCTTCCGGGAGATCGCTGAATACTGCGAATATAAGCAACTGCGCCTTTGGGAATACGTGGAAGAGGTGGAAGGTCGCGAGATCTGGGACTTTTTGGGTCGGATGTGGGATGCTATGAAGGCTTCCGTTATGAACGGCCTGCAGGACGAGGGTGTTTTGCCCGGCGGCCTGGAGGTGCAGAAGAAGGCACGGTATCTTTATAACCTGCAGCATATCGACGAATCCCCCGCCACCCGGGAAAACCGGGAGGTCTCTTCCTATGCCTTTGCGGTCAGCGAACAGAATGCCTGCGGCGGTATGATCGTCACGGCGCCCACCTGCGGTGCCTGCGGGGTGGTGCCGGCGGTTCTTTATTATCAGCAAAAAAAACAAGGGTTCAGCGACCGACAAATTTTGCAGGCCTTGGCGGTGGGCGGCCTCATCGGCAACCTGGTCAAGACCAACGCCTCCATCTCCGGGGCGGAATGCGGTTGCCAGGCCGAGATCGGTACCGCCTGCGCCATGGCTGCGGCTGCCTTGGGTGAATTATTCCAGCTTTCCTTGGAGAAGATCGAATACGCCGCCGAGGTGGCCATCGAGCACCACCTTGGCCTGACCTGTGACCCCATCAACGGGCTGGTGCAGATCCCTTGCATCGAGCGAAATGCGGTGGCGGCTATGCGTGCCATCAACGCCGTCAGCCTTTCCAGTTTCTTGAGCGGTTCCCGCAAGATCTCTTTGGATAAGGTGATCGTTGCTATGAAGGAGACCGGCCGGGATCTGGCCCGTCAGTATCGGGAAACCAGCGAAGGAGGCTTGGCTAAAATTGAACTTAAATAAATGGGATGCCCTGCATTTTTGCCCCGATGATGGCTTTTTTGGGGACCCCATGCCCACGTATCACGATGGGGTCTACCACGTGTACTACTGCAAACGCTATCGGAACGGCAAAACGGGCTGGGGGCATCTTTCCAGCCGGGATCTTTTGAATTGGGAGGTACACCCCGATCCCTTTGTCCCCGGGGCCACCACCAAGACCGGGTGTGTGCTTTGGGCAGAGGGGCGTTTTCACGCCTACTTTGTGGTAAAAAATGAAAAGGGTTGGGAGATGCGCCATTCCTCCAGCGAGGACGGGGAGCAATTCCCGATGCCCGGGGACTTTTGCTTTGCCCCGGATGAACGTTATGAAAATGGCAAGCTTTGGCGGGATCCTGCGGTGATCTACGATGAAAAGGCGGGGCTTTACCGGATGGTCTTTTGCGCCAAATCGGCGGAACAGCCGGTGCCCAATTGTTTTGGGGGCGGGATCGGCTATGCTGAAAGCCGGGATCTGATCCAATGGGAATTGAAGGATCCCTTGGAACTGCCGGAGGTGGCCACCTCGGTGGAATGTCCGGAACTGTTCCCCTATGAAGATCGGTGGGTGCTGCTTTATTTTTGGCACGATACCCGTTTTCGCACTGCGGAATCTCCCTTGGGCCCCTGGGTGCGGGGGAAGGTCCTTTCTCCGGACGGTTTTAACTTTTTGGCGGCACGTCGCCTTTTTGACGGAGAGCGGCAACTGCTGTTCGGCTGGATCTCCCGCAAGGATTGTGATTGTGCCCCCTATACCTGGGGCGGGAATATGCTGTTCCCCCGGGAACTGACCTTTGAGGAAGGAACGCCCAAAACCTGCTTTGCCCGGGAACTTTCGGAACTGTTCACATCAAAAGCGGATCAAAAAATGATTTCCTGCGCAGGGCAATGGAATCGGGTGGACGGCACGGTTGAGGGGTGTGCACCCATAGGCGGTGCCCTGGCTTGCTTTGAAGCGTTGCCGGAGCGGTTTTGCCTGAAGACGATCCTGCGTTTTTCAACAGATTATATGACTGCCGGCATTATTTTCGGCGGCAAGCCTGGCCACTCCGGCCGGGAGAATGAGATCCTGGACGACGGTTATATTCTGTATTATGAGCCCGCCGAGGGGATTTTGCGCCTGCGGGAGCATTACGAGTGGGATCAGCGACCGGATCTGGCGGTGATTCCCATACAGACCGATGAACCTCGGTTGGTATCCTTGGAGATTCTTTGCAATAAAAACATAATGGAGATTTCCGTTAATCAGAGCCAGACAATGGTGTACCGATCCTTTAAGAGCCTGGAAGGCGCTTTAGGACTTTTGGTGCAGGACGGCACCTGTAGATTTGAAAATTTTGAGATATTAATATAGAGGATACGATGAAAAATTATTTGAACTATTCCTATGAACAATTAAAAAAATTCTGTGACGATGCCTTTGAAAAATTCGGTTTTTCCAAGGAAGAGGCGGGCATCATCACCGACGTTTTGCTGCTGGCGGATCTGTTCGGCATTGAATCCCACGGCACTCAGCGGTTGGTGCGCTATCATAAAGATATCGCCAAGGGACTGATTCAGGTCGACGGCAAGCCCGAGGTGGTGTTCGAGACCCCGGTTTCCGCCGTTATCGACGGTCACGACGGTATGGGCCAGATCATCGGCCATTATGCGATGAAACTGGCCATCGAAAAGGCCAAAAAGAGCGGTATCGCCATGGTATCCGTGCGCAATTCCACCCATTACGGCATTGCCGGTTATTATACCAAGATGGCCTGTGACGAAGGGCTGATCGGCATCTCCACCACCAACACCACCGCCATTATGGTGCCTACCTACGGCCGTCAGGCCATGCTGGGCTCCAACCCTATTGCTTTTGCGGTGCCGGCAGAGCCCACTCCCTTCCTCTTTGATGCCTCCACCACCGTGGTGACCCGGGGCAAGCTGGAGGTCTATAATAAATTAGATAAACCCCTGCACGACGGCTGGGCCATCGATAGCACCGGCAACGAATCCACCGATGCGGAGCGGGTGCTGAACTGTATCATCCATAAGGAGGGGGGCGGCATCCTGCCCCTGGGTGGCTCCACCGAGGACAGCGGCAGCCATAAGGGCTACGGCTGGGGAATGGTGGCGGAGCTGTTCAGCTCCATCGTATCTCTGGGCACCACCTCCGATCAGACCAACGTAGGCGGCAAGGGCGGTATCTGCCACGGCTTTATGGTCATTGATCCCAAGATTTTTGGGGATGCGGAGGCCATCAAGGGCCACCTTTCTGCTTATCTGGAGGCTCTGCGTAATTCGCCTAAGGCGGAAGGGCAGGCGCGGATCTATACCCACGGCGAAAAAGAGGTCGCCGCCATGGAGGATCGGATGAAGAACGGCATCCAGGTCAACGTGAATACCGTGGCCGAGATGCGGGATCTGGCCCAATACCTGGAAATGGACGTGGTCGCCTATCTGGGCGAGGAAGCGCTCTCTATCAAAGGAAAAGAAAGCCTCTACCAATGATCAAAACTGCAGAGGAGAGGCGGTAGGGGCGACCATTGGTCGTCCGCCCGTTCCGTAATCAAACCTGCAAAGTGAGCAGGTAGGGGCGACCATTGGTCGTCCGCTCGTTCTGCAACCAAACCTCAAAGTGAGGAGAAAGGGGCGACCGGCGGTCGTCCGCTCCGTTAAGGGTCAATATTTCCCCTTTATTTTTCATATTCCCTATGATATACTATAAAATGTAAAGAACTCTTCTTATTATTTAGATAGAAAGAATGGTGATTGAATGGATAAGATCATCGTAAACGGCCCCTGTGTTCTGAACGGCGAGGTTGAGATCGCCGGCGGCAAAAATGCGGTGGTGGCCATTTTGCCGGCAACCATGCTGGTGGATGGCGTTTGCCGGATCGAAAACGTTCCCCACATCAGCGATGTGGATAACATCTGTAATATTCTGATCGCAATGGGCGCCAAGGTGCGCCACCCGGATCCCCGTACCCTGGAGGTGGATTGCTCCCCGGTGCGGAGCAGCCAGGTGCCCTATGAATACGCCCGCAAGTTTCGGGCCTCCTATTACTTCCTGGGGGCACTTTTGGGACGGTTTGGTGAGGCCACCGTGGCGTTGCCCGGCGGGTGCCATTTGGGCGCACGTCCCATCGACCAGCATATCAAGGCCTTTGAACAGTTGGGTGCCAAGGTGGACGTGGAGCACGGCGACGTGATCTGTAAGGCCGAAAAGCTGGCAGCCAACGATATTTACCTGGATATGGTTTCGGTGGGTGCCACCATCAACGCTATGCTGGCCGCCACCAAGGCCGAAGGGCTCACTGTTATTGAAAACGTGGCTAAGGAGCCCCATATCGTGGACGTGGCCAACTTTTTGAACTCCATGGGCGCCAATATCCGCGGTGCGGGTACCGACGTCATCAAGGTGGAGGGCGTTCCCCATCTGCGGGGCGGCTCCTATGCGGTGATCCCCGATCAGATCGAGGCCGGTACCTATATGGCGGCGGCGGCAGCCACCGGCGGGAAGGTGCTGATCAAAAACGTGATCCCCAAGCATCTAGAATGTATCTCTAATAAACTGGAAGAAATGGGTGTCGGCATCACCGAATACGACGACGCCATTTTGGTGGACGGCACCGGTCCTTTGAAAAAGACCAACGTGAAGACCATGCCCTATCCCGGCTTCCCCACGGATATGCAGCCCCAGATCGCTACGGTGATGCTCCGTGCAGAGGGCACCAGCAAGATCAACGAGGGCGTTTGGGACAGTCGCTTTAAATACACCGAGGAGCTGAACCGGATGGGCGCCGAGATCGAGGTGGCCGGCAAGGTGGCCACCATCAACGGCGGGGTTCAGCTTTTGGGGGCACCGGTCAAGGCCTGCGATCTGCGGGCGGGCGCCGCTATGGTGATCGCCGGACTGATGGCCAAGGGAACCACCACCATTGAGGATATCGATCATATCCGCCGGGGCTACGAGCGGATCGTGGAAAAGTTTGCGGCCCTGGGTGCCGATATCCGGCTGGTGCTGGATTGATTTTGACGAAAAAGTTCTGCTTTTTTAAGAATATTACACAAATTGTGCTAAAAAAGACACATAAAGTGGTGTGATTTTTCAAAAAGATTTGTTATAATGATACCAATAGTGGGTCATTCCCCCCATAATAGGGGGTTGGCCGATGGAAAAGACCGCAAAATCTTTTCAAAAAAATTATGTTGGGATTAACATAAGGAGGTAAAATTATGTTAAAAAGAGTATGTGCGATCGCATTGACGGTTGCAATGCTGCTCTCCATGGTGTGCACCTTCTCCGTTGCTTCTGCCGCAGAGCCCATGAGCCTGAAGGTAGAGTTGAACAAGGACGTGGTACAGCGCGGAGACAAAGTGGTTGTGACCATTACGGTTGAGAATTACGTGCCCTGTGCCGGTTTGGGTATTGTGGGTACCTTCGATGCCGACGTTTTCGATGCTAAGAATGTGGATGTCGCAGTAGAAACAACCCCCTTCGCAGACGGTGCCGTGAACCCCGCCTTCGGTGGATACGGGAAGTTCTACTTCAATTTGGCCAATCCTGAAAACGTAGCGATGAATGCTTCCTTCAAGCTGGCCACCGTTACTCTGCCTTTGAATAACGATCGGGCTTTCGATGAGTCTGATATTACCGTTGGTTTTAACGCCAATGATATGACCGTTGTTGACGGCGGCGTTTCCGTTGATATGCCTGCCGCTGATTTCAGTGCTGCTGCCGTTGAAAAGACCGTTGCTTTGGAAGAGATCGCTGCTGCTGATAAGATGGAGATCACCGTATCCGCCAAGGATACCGTTGTTCGCGGCGAAGTTTTTGAAGCGATCGTTGCTGTTAAGAACTATATGCCTTTGGCTTCCTATAGCTTTGATCTGGGCTATAACAAGAACGTCCTGGATCTGGTAGAGGTTACTCCCTTGCTGGGTGCCAATGCCTCCCACGCTGTTTATGATAAGGTTTGGCCCGATCAGGGGAACGTTCGTGTGATGGAAATCGCTACCGATGCCGCTAATATCGGCACCGCCGCTGATGAAGCCGTTTTGGCTAAGGCCACCTTCAAGGTTCGCAAAGACGCTGATTTGGTTTCTGCTGATCTGACCGCTAAGTTCGTTGAGAACGACGGTGTTGACAGCGCTGCTTTGGGTTATCAGCTGGCCGACGGTAACTTTGTTGAACTGATCCCCGGTTACGAATTCGTTTCCAAAACCGCTACCGCTGCTACCGCTGTTGTAGCCAACGATAAGCTGATGAGCCTGACCGTTTCCGCCTCTGCCGACAAGGCTGACCGCGGCGACGAGGTGGTTCTGAACCTGGGTCTGGAAAATGCAGTTCCCTTTGCCGGTATCACCGTTGACATCCCCCTGGATGCCGCTGTATTTGAAATTGCCGATGCGGAAACCGCTACCGGCGCTTATATCGATGCTGATATTATGACTCTGGACGACGGCAGAAAGGTTGTTCGCGTGATCCTGGCCAATGGGGCTAATCTGGATGACGTATCCGCTCTGGCTACCGTTACCCTGAAGGTTAAGGCTGACGCCAAGTTTGCCAAGACTGAGCTGAAGGATGCTTATATCAAGCAGGCCGTTGTGATCAATGCCGTTACCGAATCCTTGGTAGAAGGCGCTGACTATACCTTCGTTGCCAATCTGCTGACCGTTGAGATCGCCTGCGATCATGATCCCGAAGGCTATGTATACACCTCAAATAATGACGGTACTCACGATATTACCTGTAGTGTAGACGATTGCGATTATCTGGTAGAAGGCGTAGCCTGCTCCGATGCTGATCCCTTTAAACATGATCCCACCTGTACCGAAGACGGTTACTTTGAGAACGTATGTATCTGCGGTCATACCTGGAACGTGCCTTCCAACGAGGGTAAACTGGACCATGACTTGAGCTACAAGCACGTTGAAGGCACCGTTGCTACCGCCGCTAAGCACGTTGCTACCTGCTCCAGAGGCGATTATACCGAAGAAGTGGCTTGTACCTTTAACGAGGTTGTCAGCCCCGCTTCCTGCCTGAAGAATGAAACCGTTGTTGCTACCTGTACCGGTTGCGGTTATTCTTACGACTATGAAAAACTGAACACCAAGACCGCTCACGGTAAAGAAAAGATCCGCTACTATGCCGCCACCGAAACCGTTGCCGGCAAGTGGGCTTACTTCTGCAATACCTGCCAGACATGGGCTACCGAGGAGGCTATTCCTGCCGGTCATCCCTTCCCCGATGTGAAGAAACCCACCAGCTGGTTCTATGACGGCGTTCAGTACGCCAAGGCCATCAACGTGGTTTCCGGTGACGATAAGGGTAATTTCAACCCCAATAACAACATCACCAGAGCCGAGGTTGCCACTATCCTGGTTCGCTACCTGGGCTATGAGGCAGAATACAAGGATCTGTCTGCTGTAGATTTCGAAACCTATTTGACCAACCTGTACGCCAAGACCGGTGTTGAGAAGAAGACCTTGTCCGACCTGAAGTCCGATAAGTGGTTCTATCGTGCAACCAGCGTTGCTTGCGCACTGGGTATCTTCAAGGGCGACGATAACAATAAGTTTAACCCCAACAAGAACATCAGCCGTCAGGAATTCTGCCTGGTTCTGTATCGGTTGTATAAGGATGCCGGTCTGAAGATCGACACCGCCAAGACCTATGCAGATATCGCTAAGGTTCCCTCCTGGTCCAAGGAAGCCGTTCTGTGGGCCGCCAGCGTTGGCCTGTTCAACGGTGACGATAAGGGCAACTTCAATCCCACCCAGAACGCTACCCGCGCTCAGATCGCTGTACTGATGATGAGAATCGACGTTGACATCCGCAACGTAGAGGTTATGTAATCCCAATCAATCATAACGATTCCCCGGCTCTTCGGAGCCGGGGAATTTTCTTTTTGCAAAGAAGAACCTCCATGACCGACCCTTCCGGCGCGTGAGCAGGTCGGCGGATCCACACGTCGCTTTCCCTCCAAGGAGGCAATAAAGTAAAAGAACCCCCGAGGAAAAATCCTCGGGGGTCGATTTTAGGGTATAGAGAATGAAATAGGAGGGGGAAGTGTGTGTCAAGAGAACCGTCCCTGTGACACATTAGG
>JAZQAR010000072.1:0-10348 GCA_045545315.1 Eubacteriales bacterium
CCCGCAAGGAATTTGAACTTTTGATCTATTTTATGGAGCATGGGGGTGCGGTCTGCACCCGGGAACAGATCCTGCGGGAGGTCTGGGGCTACGATTATATGGGCGATACCAACCTGATCGACGTGTATATCCGCTATCTGCGCACCAAGATTGACGATCGGTTCGGGGTGCATTACTTCCGCACCGTACGGGGGCTGGGCTACGCCTTTGAGGCAGAGGGATGAATAAAAAAGAGATCAAGGCGGATTACACCGCCCGAAAAAAAGAATTAAAATTCCATTGGCACCGGGGCAAGACCGCCCGGAAATATGCCTTTCGGATGCGGAAGACGGAACTGAAGTTCGAACTGAAGACCGCCGAAGGTCCCGCCCGCAAGGAGGCCAAAAAGCGCCTGCAGGCGGAAAAGCGGGAATACAAAAAAGAGGCGTACCTGCAAAAATCCATTTATCTGGAGAAAAAGGCGGTCTTGAAAAAGGAGCGGGACGAGGCTTTGGGGAGCCTGGTCTCCAAGGTGAAGGAGCATTACGCCCCGGAATCCCTGGCCGGCGGGCTGACCTTAAGTTATACGCTGATCTTTTTGATCTTTGCGCTGGTGCAGGGGATCTTCGTTATCACCTCCAGCTACTATATCATTAACCAACGGGCGGACGAGACCTTCACCACCGTGGCCGATAGCCTGCTGGCAGGGGAGCTTTCCGCCGGGATGGCAGAGACCGTGGCGGAATCCTCGGAACTGAATATTGCCCTTTACCGCCCGGACGGTACTCAAGTCTATTCCTTTGGGATGGAGGAACTGCAGGCGGTGTTGCCCTACAATCAGCAATGGGAGGAATCCTTCTCCTTCCGTTACCAGACCGAAAGCCTGCGGATCTATTCCCGGCAGGTGGAAACGGAAGAGGGGCTTTTTTACCTGAATATGGCCAAAAGCGTCAAGCGGGAGGATGCCCTGCTCTCCGTTATCGTGAACCTATTATTGGTGGCGGTGGCGGTGGCAGGGAGCGTCAGCTATTTCGTGGGCTACCGTACCAATAAAAAGATGTTGCGCCCCATCGGGGTGCTGGGCCGTGCTATGGAGGAGACCAACGCCTCCAACCTTTCGGAACGGCTGGATACCCGTAATATCCGTACCGAGCTGGTGGAGGTGGTGGATGCCTATAACCGGATGCTGGATAAGATCCAGGCCGCCTATGAACAGCAAAAGCAGTTTGTGTCCAATGCCTCCCACGAGCTGAAGACCCCCCTGGCGGTCATCAGCGGCTATAGCGATATCCTGGCACGCTGGGGCACCGAGGACGAGGCCGTCACCCGGGAGGCGGTGGAGGCCATCCTGGCACAGACCAACCATATGCAGGCGTTACTGGAGCGGTTGCTCTACCTGGCCCGCAGCGATAACGGGCGGATCCAGGCGGAGCTGGAGCCCTTGCCCCTGGAACCCCTTTGTAGCGAGATCCTGCAGGACTTCCGAATGATGTACCCTGACCGTACCTTCCGGCTGGAGGGGGAGATCACCGCCCTTTGTGACCAGGGGATGCTGCGGCAGATCCTGGTGATCCTTTTGGATAACGCCGTGAAGTTTACCGGCGAGGGGGGGACGGTGGCGCTGAAGCTCTATTCCCGTGGGGGCAAGGCCTGCCTGGAGCTTCGGGACGACGGGGTGGGGATGACCCCCGAGGTGGCGGAGCACGCCTTCGACCGTTTCTATAAGGGGGATGCCTCCCGCAATGAGAAGGGCTTTGGGCTGGGGCTTTCCATCGCCAAGCTGATGACCGAAGCCCAAAAGGGCACCATCACCCTTCAGTCTGCGCCCGATGAAGGAACTACCTTCACCTTAACGCTGAATATTTTATAAAAGGGGAAAACCTTTTGAAAAAGGTTTTCCCCTTGAACCCCTTTCGAAAACTTTCAAACTATACAGATTGAACGTTTTTGGGGGATTTTAAAAGGACCCTTTTTTCAAAAAGGGTCCTTTTTGTTATTCGTTCAATTCCTTATAAGCCAGCAAAAATTGGTTCATTTCGTCCAAAAGGGCGTCCTTTTGGCTGATGCGCAGGGTGAAATAGGGCTTGGCGCTCATGGAATAAAGCACCCGACCCTTCAGGACCTTCACCAGCCCCGCCAGCAGCTGGGGCTGTGCTTCTTCACAGAAGAAGAGCACCGAATCCATCTTTTGCTTGATATCCAAAATGCCGCAGGAGCGGGCCAAAGCCCGCAAAAGGGCGATCTTCATTAGATTCAGTACGCTCTGGGGGGGATCCCCGAACCGATCGCAAAGCTCGTCGGTCATATCGGAATAGTCGTCGTCCGTTTGCAGGGCGGCGATTTTTTTATAAAGGTCGATGCGGGTCTTTTCGCTGGGCACGTAGTCCTTGGGAATAAAGGCACTGACCGAAACGTCGATGGCACATTCGTTTTCCGTAGGTTTGGCGTTGCCCTGCTCCTCCAGCACCACCTCGTTCAGGATCCGCATATACATTTCGTAGCCTACCACGTTCATCTGGCCGTGCTGGCGCTCGCCCAAAAGGGCGCCGGCACCCCGGATCTCCAGATCCCGCATAGCGATCTTCAGGCCGCTGCCAAACTCGGTAAATTCCCGGATGGTGGCCAGCCGCTTGGCGGCCACCTCGTTCAAAAGGGAGCCCTGGCGATAGGTCAGGTAGGCATAGGCACGGGTGCTACTGCGCCCCACCCGACCCCGGATCTGATGCAGCTGGGAAAGCCCCAGCCGATCCGCATCCTCAATGATCAGGGTGTTGGCAAAGGCCACGTCGATGCCCGTTTCGATGATGGTGGTGCAGACCAGAATATCTACCTCGTGGTTCAGGACCCGCTCCCACACCTTTTCCAGCTCGGTGCCGGACATCTGCCCGTGCCCCACGGCGATGCGGGCCTCCGGCAGGCGCTCCTGCAGAGCACCGGCAATGCGGTCGATGGCCCCGATGTCGTTTTTCATATAAAAGACACAGCCGCCCCGCTTCAGTTCCTTGGCCATGGCCGAAAGCAACAGCTCGAAATCATACTCCAGCACGTAGGTGGAGACCGGCTGACGGTCTGCGGGGGGATCCTCGATGATAGAAAGATCCCGGATGCCCGAAAGGGCCATATTCAGGGTGCGGGGGATGGGGGTGGCGCTCATGGTCAGAACG
The DNA here is from genome assembly GCA_045545315.1 of Eubacteriales bacterium. Lineage (GTDB taxonomy): Bacteria > Bacillota > Clostridia > Oscillospirales > QAKW01 > QAKW01. The sequence continues at coordinate 3,144 of JAZQAR010000072.1, forward strand.
TCCACACCCACCGAAAGGCTTTTGATCTTCTCCTTGTGCTTGACCCCGAACCGCTGTTCCTCGTCGATGATCAACAGCCCCAGCTTTTTAAACTGCACGTCCTGGGAAAGGAGCCGATGGGTGCCGATGATGATATCGATCGTGCCGGCTTTCAGATCCGTTAAGATCTGTTTAACTTCTTTTGGGGTACGGAATCGGTTCAGTACCGCCGCCCGGATGGGGAAATCCGAAAACCGGTTTAAAACCGTTTGGTAATGCTGTTCCGAGAGAATGGTGGTGGGGCAAAGGATCGCCACCTGGAAGCCGTTATCAATGGATTTGAAGGCCGCCCGCAGGGCTACCTCGGTCTTGCCGAAGCCCACGTCCCCGCAAAGGAGCCGATCCATGGGATAATGCTGCTCCATATCCTGCTTGATCTCGTCCACACAGCGGATCTGGTCGGGGGTCTCTTCGTAGGGGAAGCCCTCCTCAAAGCGCAATTGCCAATCGGTATCGGGATCGCAGGCCAGCCCCGGTGCCTTCAGCCGCTTGGCATAAAGCTCGATCAGCTCCTTGGCCACGTCCCGGGCTTGGTTTTTGACCTTGGCCTTGGTCTTTTCCCATTGGCTTCCCCCCAGGCGGGAAAGCTTTACCGTCTGATCCTCGGCGGTGCCGATGTATTTGGAGATCAGATCTAACTGGGGGCAGGGCACGAACAGGGTATCCCCCTTGTCGTAGCCGATGACGATATAATCCTTGGTCACCCCTTGGTTTTCCACCTGGCGGATGCCCTTGTAGACCCCGATCCCGTGGGAAACGTGCACCACCAGGTCCCCGGGAGTAATGTCGTTAAAGGAGCGGATCTTTTCGCCCTTGGGCCCCCGACTGCGGTGGGGGCGGGTCTCCGCCTTGCGGGCTGCATCGGATAAGAGCAACAGCTTGGCATCCGGGAACCGCAGGTTCACGGTCAGGGGGCTTTCGGTACAGCATACGGCGCCGTCGGCGGGCTGTTCACTTAAGGGCAAGCCCCAATCCAAAAGGCGGGTCTTCAGCTCCTGCAACCGCTCCGCCCGGGCGGTGAGGCAAACGGTGTAGTTGTCCTCCACGGCCTGGCGCAGTTCGTTTTGTAGAACCTCCTCCTGATAGAAGGGCAGGTGATCCTCCAAAAAGCGGATCTGCCGCAGATCCCCCAGGGGCTGCTCCAAATTTCCCGGTGAAAGGGCAGAGAGCAGGATGGTCTTGCCGTCCCAGCGGGCTTCAAAGGCTTCCTTGGAGAGAAAGTAGGCGCCCTCTGCCATATAATCGCCCTTTTCCGCGTGGCGGGTCATCTCCTCCTGCAACTGCCATTCCATAAAGGCCAGGGTCTTTTGCTGTTGGGTATATTCTTCGATGAATAATAATCCGTCGTGATAATGAAGGGGGGTGAAAATTTCGGGGTAGAGCAGGGGCAGGTAGCGATCCACCGCCACCTCCCGGCCGTTTTCCAGCCGCTCAATATCCCGGGCCAGCCCCGGATGGGGCTCCTGCTCGTTCAGGCTTTTCAGCAGGGGGAGCAGCTGTTGTTCTTCCCCTCGGCGGGAGCCGCAACCCACCAATTCTGCCTCGTTTAAGGTCTCCAGGGTACGCTGGGTCAGAACGTCGAAGGTAACGATCCGGTCGATCTCGTCTCCGAAGAATTCGATCCGCAAGGGATCGGGATAATTGGGGGAAAAGACGTCCAGGATACCGCCCCGTTGGGCAAAGGTGCCGCCGCCCTCCACCAGGTCAAAGCGGGTGTAGCCCCGCTGTGTAAGAAATTCCACCAGTTCGCCGATGTCCGCCTCTTGACCCACGGCCAACTTCAGGCCGCTGTCCTCGGCGGTCTCGGCGGGGGTGCAGGGCATCAAAAGGGCGGGCAGGGTGGCAAGGATCAATTGATAATCTCCCCGCCGCAGCTTGCTCAAAATATCCTCCCGGCTGCTCTCATTCTCCCGGGAGTGGGCGGAGAAGGTATCGAACATAAACTCCCGCTCCGGCAGGTAGTAGACCTTTTCGCCCAAAAGGGCACGCAGCGTTGCGAGAATCTCGCTGACCCCCGCCTCCCGGCTGAGGATCAAGATTCCCGGATGATTCAATTCTTTGCAAAGATGCGCCGCCGCCAGCAGGCTGCCCTGCCCCTGCAGGCCGTTCAGGGCGATGGGGCGCTTGCCCCCGATGGGGAGCTTCTGCAGGCCCGGCTCCCTTTTGAATAGGGATAAAATATCCATTGGCATCACCTGTTAAACCGATTTTGCGCCTTGGCCAGTTCGCCGTTCATTAACAGTTCCAGGCAGTCCGGCAGGCTCTTGAACAGGGGTTCTAAAGCCTTCAGATCCTCGGCAGAGAACTTGCCCAGCACCCAATCGGCCAGATCGTAGTCCGGATGGGGCTTTTGCCCGACCCCCACCTTGATCCGCATCAGTTGCTGGGTGCCCAGCACCCGCAGAATATCCTTCAGCCCGTTGTGGCCGCCGTCGCTCCCCTTATCCCGGATCCGGAGCCGCCCCACGTCCAGGGAAACGTCGTCCGCTATCACAATGATATGATCGATGGGGATCTTATAGAAGGAGCCGATCTCGTTGACCGCCTTGCCGGAAAGGTTCATAAAGGTCATGGGCCGCACGAACAACAGCTCCTTGTCGCCCCATTTGGCCACCCGGTATTCGGCAGAGGGCTTGCCCTTGGAGGGGCCGGCCTTGAAGGCCTCCTCCAAAACGTCCAGCGCCAAAAAGCCCGCATTGTGGCGGGTCTGTTCATATTGCTTGCCGGGATTCCCCAGCCCTACGATCATAAATCGCTCTTTGTTATTCTTCAAAAACATTTTTGCTACCTCGCTTATTTTATTCAGTTTAACATAGCTTTGAAAAAAATTCAATATGTGTGTAAAAAGGAAGAGATCATCTTTGGCGGAAGGTGCGAGAGATACGGTGATATGAGATTGACGGTAAGGATTCTGCATCAAAAACTTTTGTATTAACGCTGTTGGTATTGCTTAAAAAATGTTGACAAATTTTCGGGGGGGGGTACAATATGGTTATATTGTTTTAGGAGGAAGACATATGAAAAAAATAGTATGGTTATTATGCGGCATCTTATTTTGCTGCATGCTGTTCAGCAGCGCCGCTGCCGACATCAGCCTGCCTTTTGACGACGTAAAGCAAAAGGATTGGTATTACGGTTCGGTGCAATATGTTTATGAGCATTCCATGATGAACGGTGTTTCGGATACACGTTTTGCTCCCAAGGAGACCCTGACCCGTGGGATGTTCGTGACGATCCTGGGCCGCTTGAACGGAGTGGAGGTGGATCATACCGCACCCACCGTATTCACAGACGTCAAGAAAAATCAATATTACACCGGCTACGTTAAATGGGGCCAGGAGAATGGAATCGTAAACGGCACCTCGGCTACCACCTTCGGCCCAAACCAAAAAATCACCCGGGAGCAGATGTGCACCTTAATGGTGCGCTATGCCGATTATGCAAAGCTCTCTTTAAAGGAGACGGTAGCCCCGGTGACCTTTAAGGATGCCGCCAAAATATCCTCCTATGCCAAAAGCGCCGTTGCAATTTGTCAAAAAAGCGGGATGATCAAAGGTGAGGTGGTAGGAAGCGATTGTTATTTCCGCCCCCGTGGAAACGCCACCCGTGCCGAAGCGGCCGCTATTTTTGAACGCTTTGTCAAAACTGCCGAAGAAATACCCTGTTCCCATCAAAAGAGTGATACGGCAACGGTAGACGCTGCTCCCACCTGCGGAACAGCCGGCAGCGGTCATTATGTCTGCAAGCTGTGTGGAGAAACAATGGAATCTTGCACGATCCCTGCCACCGGAGCTCATACTCCCAAGGACGAGATCGTGACCGTGACCCCCGCCACCTGCGGCGCAGACGGCGTGGGTAAAAAGGTATGCAGCGTTTGCGGAAAAGACGCAGAGACGGGAATCCCCCTGTCTGCCACCGGAGCCCATACTCCCAAGGACGAGATCGTGCCCGTAACCCCCGCCACCTGCGGTGCAGACGGCGTGGGCAAAAAGGTATGCAACGTTTGCGGCAAGGATACCGAAACGGGAATTCCTCTGCCTGCCACCGGCAACCACTTGGCGTTCACATCCACCCCCGAAAAGGAAGCAACGGTTTTTGAGGATGGCGTTATGCGGTATACCTGTAAGGACCCGACCTGCGAGTATTCCTATACCGAACCGATCCCTGCCACCAAGAGCATCAAAATCCTTGCTATCGGAAACAGCTTCAGCAGTGACGCGATGGAATACCTTTGGGACGTTTGCAAAGACGGCGGTGTAGAAAACGTGGTGCTGGGGAATATGTATATTGGTGGGTGTACGTTGGATACCCATTGGTCCAATATGCAAAACAACAACGCTTCTTATACCTATTATAAGAACACCGCCGGAACCTGGGGCTGGACTAAAAATACGGCGCTTTCCACCGCCATTGCCGATGAGGATTGGGATATTATCACCGTTCAGCAAGCCAGCGGTGACAGCGGGTTGGAAGAAACGTACGGGAATTTGAATAATATCCTTTCGTATATCGATTCCCGCAAAACCAACCCGAAGGCCAAAGTTTACTGGCATATGACCTGGGCTTACCAGGGGAACAGCAGCCACTCCGATTTCGCAGATTACAACAGGAATCAGACGATTATGTATAATGCGATCACCAATACCGTGCGGGCCAAGATTCAAACCAACAACGGGATCGCCGGAGTGATCCCTGCGGGAACTGCGATCCAGAATCTGCGTACCTCTTATCTGGGAGATACTCTGACCCGGGACGGCTATCATCTGAGCCATAGTCAGGGCAGATACACCGCCGCTTTGACCTGGTTTTCTTATCTGCTGGGCGGTGATGTGGATAAGGTGGATTGGCTCCCCGGCGGATATTCTTTGATGAAGGCAGACCTGCCTGCCATTCGGGATGCGGTGAAGGATGCGGTCCGGACACCTCTGGCGGTTACGGTATCTCAACATACGGTCAAACCCGATGATTTTGATGCAAGTAATTATACCCTGGCGGAGCTGCAACCTACCGTGGGTGCGTTTTATCAATCTAACAGCACCACTTACCCGGTGATGAGCAAGATCACTGACAGCAATCTGAGCCAGAGATTTGTGGCTACCAAGATCTTCACCCGTGAAGAACTGCCCGTGGGCACCGTGATCATTATAGACGAAGGCTATGGCTACCGTCCGGAGGGATGGACCTCTACCACAGAGATTACGCCCACCGCCTCCCGCCCCGGGAACGTAACCACCAATCAAATGGTGGTGGACGAGGCCTGGTGGGGTAATTTCAACTACCGTGCCTTTAATATTTATCATACGGATAACAGTAATGCAACGGCTGATACCGCCGGCCATCTGAAGATTTATATTCCCAAAAGTACAGATGTGGATTCGGATGATTATAATTTGGTGACGTTACAAGGAACCGTTGGTGCATTTTATCAGTCTAACAGTAACACCTATCCTGTGATGTCTAAGATCACCGACAGCGCCAGGAGCCCCAAATTTGTGGCCACCCAGATCTTCACCCGTGAAGAACTGCCCGTGGGCACCGTGATCATTATAGACGAAGGCTACGGCTACCGTCCGGAGGGGTGGACCTCTACCACAGAGATTACACCCACCGCCTCCCGCCCCGGGAACGTAACCGCCAATCGAGTGGTGGTGGACGAGGCCTGGTGGGGTGATTTCAACTACCGTGCCTTTAATATTTATCATACGGATAACAGTAATGCAACGGCAGAAACTACTGCGCACCTTAAAATTTATACACCGAAATGATGAAAAAAGACAGGGGTTCCTCCCTGTCTTTTTGGCATATTGGGAGCAATTGACATTATAAAGGAGAAGTAGTATAATTACTCTAAAAGAGAGGTAAGACAGATGGTACGAAAATCAACCGAAAAATATTATTTTTCACCGGCGCCGGAGGCGGGCCAGAATCCCTATATCGGGATCATGAGCTTTCAGCATTTCCGGGGCGAAAAGATGTATTCCGATATTGTGGTTTTGCCGGAAAATAAGTTAACGGAAACCGAGCGGGTGGAGGTGTATCCTCCCTCTCCGGATGCGGAAGAAAAGGGGCGGGAGCAGGGCTATTATCCCGACACCTCCATTGCCTATATCCGGATCCTTTGGAAGGAATTTGAACCCCGCCAAGGGGAATATAACTACGCTTTCGTGGATCGTATTATTGAGGAGGCAAAGGCTCATAATCAAAGCCTGATCTTCCGGCTGATGCCCCACAGCACCCGGGCAGAGGACGACGTGCCCGATTGGCTGAAGGAACTGATCCCTTGCCCGGAACGGCCGCCCATGAAGCGGGTGAAGGATTCCCCCACGGATCCTTTGTTTCTGGATCTTTTCCTCAAGGCTGTTCAAAAATTGGGAGAACGCTACGATAGCGACCCTACCTTTGATGCCATTGATATCTCTCTGCCCGGTTCTTGGGGAGAGGGACATAAGCTGGAACTTTACCCCGAAGATACTTTGGAGCGGATCGTGGATGCCTATGTCGAGGCCTTCCCCCAAACCCAGTTGATGAGTCAGCTGACCCGGCCGGAATTGATCCATTATGGGCGGGATCGTAAGCCGATTGGCTGGCGGGGCGACGGATTGGGAAATCCGCCCCACACAGAAGTGCGTTATCCACCCTTGATTGCAAAGCTTTCCGGAATTTGGAAAGAAGCTCCGGTTTCCTTTGAGGCCTATTGGTGGATGTGTGAATGGCAAAGAAAGGGCTGGGATGTAGATCAGGTTATCGAAAAGACCCTGGAATGGCATATTTCCTCCTTTAATCCTAAGTCTATGCCCATCCCCGAGGAATGGCGGGAGAAGGTGGAGTATTGGCTCAGCCGGATGGGCTACCATTTTGCGGTAAAATCCGTTGCCTGCCCCAAGGAGGCGGCACCCGGCGATGAGATGGAGTTTGAGATCGCCGTTGAGAATACCGGCGTTGCCCCCATCTATAAGGACCTTCCCTTTAAACTCCGGCTTTCCGGCGAAAAAACAACGATTTTGGAAACCGATATCCGCATCCGGGATTGGTTCCCCGGCGAATCTCTTTCCAAAACCAACGTTACGTTGCCCAAGGATCTGACACCCGGTGTTTACGAATTATCCTTCGGCGTGCAGAATGAGCAGGTTCCTATGCTCTATTTTGCAACCAACGCTCCCCTAAAA
>JAZQAR010000073.1:0-28772 GCA_045545315.1 Eubacteriales bacterium
GCCTCTTACAGAGGCTAAGCCTGTATTAGCCCCTTCTAGGGGCTGTGCAAACCACCAGTTTACTGGTGGTTATGATTTATTCGTTATAAAAAATATCTAGTATTTTTCCTACGTACATTCGATGATGGCCGCCGGTTCCATATACTTTCTCTTTCAGGTGATCATCTAACAGAAGGTTTTTATCCAAATCCTGAGCAAAGACCTTTTTACATATAAAAGTCAATCGAGACTCCTTAAAATAGGGGGTCCCATCTTCAGTGACTAATACGGTTAGCCCGCATTCCTTGATTTTATCATGATCCTTTCCGCTGTTACGTCCGCAGTAGACCAGGGCGTCTTTATAATCGCTATTAAAAAACGAAAGGGAATAGGTATCATTCTCTTCAAGGAAGGTGTAGGTATAGCGTTCGGGTCTGACGTAGATATGGGAAACGTATTCTCCAAAGAGGATGCCGAACGAGCCATAACTTGCTGTCATGGTGTTACACTCTTCAGAATTTCCGGCGGTGATAAGCATCCAATCATTGTTAATTAAAGGGAATACCTTTTCATTAAAGTCATTGGGATGAATATGTTGCATATTAATAACCTCCATTCTGTAAATATTATACGGTTATTTCAATTAAAATTCAACTTTTATTTTTAATACTCATAGGATGAATTAGCCGATGAAGGAGGTGATCCTTTTGGAATATATTGTAAAAAGCGGAACCTATGCTATGAAGGGAAAGCAAGTTCTTGCTGCTCACGGTATCAGGGCTTCCGTATCAAAAAGAATTCGTTCTTCCGGGTGTGAGTATTATATTAAGGTTCCCGATCGCAACTTGATTGAAGCTGAAAAAATATTAAATAAATATGCGATTATCAGATCGGTGGAAGACCATGATTTATCTTGATAACGGTGCTTCCTCGCACCCAAAACCAAATTATGTGATTCGATCAATGTGTGAGTGGATGAGTCGTAACGGTGCAAATCCGGGACGAAGCGGACATCGGCTGTCAATGGAAGCTGCGGAATTGATATATAACACTCGTTGTGCAGCCGGTGCATTACTCGGTGTCAGCGATGCGGAACGTGTGATCATTTTACCCGGCGCGACCTATGGGTTGAACCTATTACTGTTTGGATTACTTCGGCCGGGGGATCATGTGATAACAACTGATTTGGAGCATAACAGTGTACTTCGTCCACTTTGGCATTTAAAGAATAACGGTATTGAGGTTACGGTCGTTTCGGTGGATTTCTACAACGAAGAAAATACTGTTGACAAGATGATGAGCGAAATTCGCGATAATACCAAGGCAATTATATGTACTCAGTGCTCCAATGCCTGTGGATATCTTATGCCTATTGAGCGCATTGCAATTCGTAAACCCAACAACGTGTTGTTAATTGTGGATGGCGCTCAGGGAGCAGGAATGCTTGATATAAACGTTGAAAAGATGAATATTGATTATTATTGCTCACCATCCCACAAAGGTCTTTTAGGGCCGCAGGGCGGTGGATTATTAACGCTCAATAATCGTCCACCTGATCCGCTGATATATGGTGGGACAGGAACGGAAAGTCTTCGATTTGAACAGCCGATGAATCTTCCGGAACGGCTTGAAAGCGGAACCATATCATCGCCGGTCTGTGCGGGTATGTTGGCAGGTATTAAATATATCAATAAAATCGGTATTGAGAAGATCGAGCAAAAGAAACGGGAACTTACAAGGTGTGTATATGAGGCATTATCGAAGATTCCTTCCGTGGAATTGTATATGTTTCCTGTCAAGGAAAAATGCTTTAGCGTGATACCGTTTAATATAAGAGGAAAGGACTCCGATCAGGTGGCATCATATTTGAACGAACGTGATATTTTCGTGCGAAGCGGGTTGCATTGTGCACCGTTGTTCCATCATCGAATGAGAACGTCTGAACGGGGGATGGTTCGGATCAGTCTTGGTTGGTTTAATACGGAGCGTGATGTTGACGTATTGGCTACAACCTTAAAAAATATGTGATTTTTTTTAAAAACCTATTTATTTTGTTTTCTATATATGCTATAATATCTATAATTATAATTATATGTAAGAACGATCAGAAAAAAGGAGGATGAAAAGTGGCTGTTTTAAAAGACTTTTTTGGGCATATCATAAACGTTTTCCGCACTTTTCAATTTGAAAAAGATCTTATTGATATTTTGATCGTTGCTTACTTGATTTATAGCGTTTTGCACTTTATTAAGCAGACCCGTGCCGGTCATTTATTAAAGGGTCTTGTTATATTGGTCGTATTAATTGCTTTGGCTGAGTTGCTGGATTTAAGCGCTGTTGGTTATTTGATGAATAACGTTTTGCAGTTGAGCTTTATTACCATTATCATTGTTTTTCAGCCGGAGTTGCGGTCGTTGCTTGAAAAATTGGGGCGGATCAATTTGTCGAACGTTTTGCCTTTTTCAAGGAACGGGGGCACCGTTCAGGATCGAATTCTGGATGGGATTGATAATATATGTACCTCTTGTTCGGAACTTTCTCGTCGTCATATCGGCGGATTGATCGTTATGGAAAAAACCACTAAGTTAGGCGATGTTGAAAATACGGGCACTCATTTGAATGCCGAATTAACCGCCCAGTTGTTGGTTACGATCTTTTTCCCGAACACTCCGCTTCATGATGGTGCGGTGTTTATTCGTGATTTTAATATTGTTTCGGCGGGTTGCTTACTGCCGTTGAGCCAGCGTTTGGAAATGAGTAAATCATTAGGTACCCGCCATCGTGCGGCTGTCGGTTTGAGCGAGGTATCCGATGCTTTGATTATCGTTGTTTCGGAAGAAACGGGTCGGATCTCCTATGCTCAAAACGGCGAGATTCACATTGGTATTACCGAGGATGAATTAAGATCGGTACTGAAAGAGAATTTTACCTCTGACAAAGATGTTCATAAAGTGGAGGTGAAAAAATGATCTCGTTATTGAAAGAAAAAATCGTTTCTTTTATCAAAAATGATTGGCCATTAAAGCTTTTGTCGCTCGTTCTTGCACTCTTTATTTGGTTTTTGATCTGTGAGTATGCGGATCCGGATACCGATACTCCTGTATCCAATATTCCGATTACAGTTCATTATGAGGGTTCGGTGCCGCAAAAAGAAGGCCTTGGTATTATGACTTTGATTGAGGATACCGTAAGCGTTCGGGTGAGCGGATCCAGAGATACCATTGCTTTGATGGATAACAGTAAGATTACTGCGAGCCTTGATATGAGCAAGGTGACCCGTAGCGGAGAATATGCACTGCCCGTTAAGATCGACGTGGGCGGTCAGAACGTAAAGGTTGTCAGCCAGACTGTTGATACGGTTAAGGTCAAGTTTGATAAAAACGTTGTATCGAGCGTTAAGGTAAACGTTAATGTTATCGGCGAGGTGGCTGAGGGTTATATACGTGAAGAGCCCACCATGCTCAATAACTACGTAACCGTTACCGGTCCCGAAGCGATCGTTAATACCATTACCTCTGCGGATATCGAGATTAAGCAGGATCAGTTTTTGGAGACGAACACCTTTAATTGTTCCTACGTCTTTAAGGATAAAGACAATAAGGTTGTTGAGAAGACTTTTTTGCAGGTCGACGTTGAAACCATTGACGTTACGGTTGCGGTTTCCAAAGAGAAAACCGTACCCTTGACTGTGAGCTTGATCAACAGTAGCGGTGGAAGTGAAGCAAGCTTCTGCTCTGCAAAAACAGATCCGGGCACCATTAAAATTACCGGTAATGAAGAAGTATTGGATGCGATCAATTCCATTGATTTAGGCGTGATCGACGTTGCTGAAAAAACGGAGAACTTCGAAACCTCAGTTGCTGTCGTATTACCGAACGGTGTTAAGAACGTAGATAATATTGAAACAGTGAAGGTCACGGTTTCATTTAATGACGTACTGACACAGACCTTTAAGGTGAATAATATCGAACTGCAGAATTTGCCCAAAGGCACCAAGGCACAAATTTCTGAATCCAGCGTTGAAATCAAGGTGCGCGGCTTGGCTGAAGATATTAAAAAGTTAAAAGCCGAGAATATCACGGTTGTCGTGGATGTTAAAAATCAAGTTCTTCCTGTGGGAACCAATAAATTGACTGCTTATGTTATTTATCCGGAGACCTTCAAGGTTGGAACTGTCGGAAAATATCAGTTAACGGTTGTTGTATCATAAAAGTGGTCCGGCCTGATTATTGGGCCGGATCCTTTTATTGAAGGGATTGAATTTGGAGACTGAAGGAAAAGTAATTAAAATTGATGGAAATTTTGTGACGGTTGAGGTTCTCCGTAAGGGGATGTGCGGTGATCATTGTGCGCATTGTGGCGGTTGCGATGCAAGAACGATGAGTGTAATTGCCGAAACGGATATGAACGTTTCCCTTGGCGACTGGGTACAGATAGAATCTAAAAACAGTACGGTGTTTACAGGGTTATTCTGTTTGTTTTTAATGCCGCTTATAGTCCCGCTTTTCGTTTATGTTTTAAGCGTCGGTACGGACTTTGAATGGTTATTGACTGCGGTTTCTGTTGTAATATCAGTTTTGTTTATTTTTCTGTTCAATAAACGTTTTGCTAAACGTTGTACTCCGAGAATAACAAGAAAGATTAAATAAGGAGATAAATCATGAACTACTTGGAAGCTTCTAACGAAGCCTTACTGAAAGAATTAGAACCTTTAAGAGTAAAATTTGCGCGTTACCGTGCAGATATAAAAAGATTGGATATGACCAGAGGTAAGCCGGGGGCAGACCAATTGGAATTGAGCGAGAAAATGCTCAATATCGTTCATAATAACGAAGATTGTTTTGCGAAGAATGGTCTGGATTGTCGAAATTACGGTCTGTTGGACGGTATTCCCGAAGCGAAGGAACTGTTTGCGGATATTCTTGGTGTATTGCCCGATCAGCTTATTTTAGGCGGTAATTCCAGTCTGAATATGATGTTCGATACCTTTTGTCGTTCTTTCTGCTTTGGTAATTTAGATAGCGAACGTCCCTGGAGCCATGAGGAGAAGGTAAAATTCCTTTGTCCTTCTCCCGGCTATGATCGTCATTTTTCCATTTGCCAACAGTTTAATATCAAAATGATCCCCATAAAAATGAATGAGGATGGACCGGATATGGATACGGTTGAGGCTTTGGTGTCTTCCGATCCTACGATCAAAGGAATCTGGTGTGTTCCCAAGTACTCCAATCCGACCGGTGTGGTTTATTCCGACGAGGTCGTACGCCGCTTTGCCAATTTAAAGCCGATGGCGCCTGATTTCAGAATTTTTTGGGATAATGCATACGTTGTTCACGGTTTATATGATGAAGAACACGAATTGCTGAACATTTTGGATGAATGTGATAAGGCCGGTAACCCCAATATGGTATATATGTTCAGCTCTACCTCTAAGATCACCTATCCCGGTAGCGGTGTGGCTATGATGGCTGCCAGCGTTGCAAATATTGAACACGCCAAAAAGCAAATGGGTGTTCAAACTATCGGGCCCGATAAACTGAATCAGCTTCGTCACGTTCGTATGTTTGTGGATAAAAATGGCGTTATCGAGCAAATGAAAAAACACGCTGATATCCTCAGACCTAAATTTGAGATGGTTCTTGATACGCTGGAGGCTGATCTGGGTGAAAAGGGTATTGCCACCTGGAGTAAGCCGAGGGGCGGTTATTTTGTAAACTTTGATACGATGCCCGGATGCGCAAAGAGAGTTTATCATCTTTGCGATGAGGCGGGACTTTCTCTGACTAAGGTTGGGGATACCTTCCCGTACGGCAACGATCCCGATGATTCTAATATTAGACTTGCACCTTCCTTTCCGCCCATTGAAGAGGTGAAGGTAGCGATGGAGAGATTTACGGTATGCGTTCGGATTGCAAGTATTGAAAAAATTCTTGCTGATCGCGGAGTTTTAGCTTAAAAATGAACATTGGGATTTCTTTAGCCTGCTTTTACCCGATGGTTCCGGAAGAGGTCGTTTCGTTGGCCGCTCAAGCTAAAGTTGAGCAATGTGAGGTTTTTTTAAACACTGTCAGCGAGCTGAATATCGATTATTTAAAGCGAGTTCGACATAGTTGTGATTGTAACAATATACAGGTTCATTCTATCCATCCGTTTACAAGCGCAATTGAAAATTATATGTTTTTTATGCCTTATGAACGACGCATTCGCGATGCGGTGGATTTTTATAAGCGGTATGCGGAGGCAGCGAGTATTCTGGGGGCAAAGGTAATTAATATTCATGGAGACCGCGGTCTTGCATTGAAGGATTATAATGCTTATCTGTCTTGCGTAGGTCCTTTATTGGATCTTCAAAAAGAAACCGGAATTGTTTATTCCATGGAAAACGTTTACTATAATAGCGTGAACCATCCTGAAATTGTAGTCAGACTCCGTAAGGATCTTCCTGATATCGGTTTTACTTTTGATATAAAGCAAGCCCATAAGGGTGGACAGGATCCATATGATTTATTGGATGCGATGGGGGAATCTGTGGTAAATTTTCACGTAAATGATCACGACGATGAGAATTTGTGTTTATTGCCCGGAAAGGGAAACGTTGATTATATCTCTATTTTCTCAATGTTGAAAAAATTCAGATATGAAGGCCCTGCTTTGATTGAGGTTTACCGTGATAACTTTGGGTCTTTGAGTGAATTGATTGATTCTAAAAAGTGGCTTGAATCACAATTAATGCTTGCAAATTAATATAAACTGTAGTACAATAATACAGTCAAGTAGCAATGAAAGGAAGTGGCAAATCATGAAATGTCCCTTTTGCGGTTATCATGATAGTAAGGTGATCGATTCCAGACCGACCGACGATGAAGAAAAGATCCGCCGTCGCCGCGAGTGTATCAGTTGCGCCAAGCGTTTTACAACTTTTGAAGCAATTGAAACGATTCCTTTGGTTGTGATTAAAAAGGATAAAACCAGAGAACCTTTTTCAAAAGAGAAGATCATGAAGGGCTTGATTCGTGCTTGTGAGAAGCGCCCTGTCAGTGTTGCTGATATGGAAAAAATCGTTTCCGATGCAGAATCTGCTATTTTGAACTCTTTAGAAAAAGAGATCACAACAGAATATATCGGTGAACTGGTGATGGAAGCGCTGAAGGAACTGGACGAGGTATCCTACGTTCGTTATGCTTCCGTGCATCGTCAGTTCAGGGATATCAACTCTTTTTACGAAGAGGTTTTAAAACTCCTTAAGAAAGGTTAATTCGATGAAGCAATGCATTAATCTGATCGATGAAGAATATGATGGAGAATTGAGATTTTCCATTATTGAACACACCATCGAAGCTGATAAGTTGGAAATGGTTTTGGGTGCTTACGACGGTGATAAGATCGTTGGTTTTAAAATCCAGGTTCCCATGATGACTCGACGGGTTCTTTTTAAGAACTTTCAATTTATTCTTCCTGCAGGAACTGTTAAGATTTCCTCTATCGGGGAGAAAAGTGATAACTTAATGGGATCCTTTGTGAAGTACTATAATCCTTCTTATCCGGTTTCTTCTGTGTTTACGGATGAGGTTGTAGAGGTTGATTATAAACTTCGTAACCAAAACGGCTATTCTTTGGATCAGGATAAGATCTATCTCAAACTTTACTACGATGAGACCCAGGACGAAGATCTTCCTAAATCTTCCAGAATTCATTTGAATATGAATTTTTCTTTCAATCTTTCCCGCGAGACTGCAAGTTTGATTGAGACCAGAGAGGGATATCACACCGATCTGATCGCTTTCTTAATGAAATAATACTTCTGCGGCTTTGCCGCAGAGATATGCTGGTGTAGCTCAGTTGGTAGAGCAGCGCATTCGTAATGCGCAGGTCACGTGTTCGAGTCACGCCACCAGCTCCAAAAAATAAAGACCATCTTATGATGGTCTTTATTTTTTTAGATGCGATTGCCTGAAGCAATCGAACTCCAGCCGCTGATGTATCTATGATGCGTATCCAAAACTTTTTGTTCTAACTGGTCAATGCATTCAATTTCATGGTTCAAATAGGATTTCAGAATCAATTGTGTGCTCTTTAATCGTTCTTTTAAGCCGCCTAAACGGATTTCAATTACATCAAAACCGTAGGTTTTTCGCTCGGCGTACCATTCGTTACGGAATGCGACCAAATATTCATCGATCGATTTGATTGTTTCGGGGATTCGTTGATCGGCGATTTGGTTTAAGGTATTAACATCATTATTTTTATAGGCGGACCTGAGATCAATAGATAGGGTGGCCTTGTATTTTAGAACTTTACAAAGCGCAGTCGCAGTTTTGAATTGGAGATTAAATTGGTTATCGGTAACATTACTCAAAATAGACTCCTTTTTTTCGTATTCAGCGGCAAAAGAGGGAAGTACAATTTGATCTACCCAGCCACCTAAAGGATCGTTATAAAGTAATGCTTTTGCAGTATATTGCGGATGCCTGGAGTGGTCTACACCATTTAATAATGCGGGTGTATCTAACAGCATATAATCATCGAAGGACATATGAAAGGTTTCTTTGAAACGTTTCTTCAGCCATTCGCGGTCTTCACCGTTTGCATAACAGTATTCTGCATATTGCTGTAGAACTGCCATTACAGAATAGTTGGAGCATTCAGCGCCGTTATCACCCCAAGCGGTCGCAATCACCATAGGGATCTTTTCTTCTTTGGCTATTTTTAGTTGAAGGTCATTTGCTTTTAAAGAAAAATCATTATAAGGCACAATATCGCCCCATTTCCAGGCACCGCCGGCAAATAGAAGAGGACTGTTAAACTGACGGTGGCAGTGTAGCATATGGCGAAAGCGCTTTTCATTGAAGGTGTAATAATCCCAGTATACCAGGCTGACTTCTTCCGGAACAAGATCAATGACTTCCTGGGGAACTTCGCCTTCAGTGATATAGTATTTGCCAAAAGGAATTCTGAAGAACATATCGCTCCAGATCATAGGCTTAAAGTTATACTTTTTGCAAATTTCGACAACACGATCCAGGTGCTTTAAAAAAATCTTGGCAGGATCGGTATAACCGTGTTCTTGTAAATATTTACCCAAACCGAGGCTATGTGCTTCGTCCATTCCGATATGAATTCGATCGGTTGTATAGCAAGCACGGCAAGAGCGGATCATTGCCTCGATAAACTGATAGGTTTCTTCGTTGTCGACCAGCAATATATTAGCGGTATCGGTGATTTTACCGAAATCGGGCCACCGAAGAGAGCCTTCCAGATGTGCCAAGGTTTGCATACAGGGAATGGTTTCGATGCCAAAGAGATTGGCGTATGCAACGATTTCTTTCAGTTCGCTTTGTGTAAATCGACCGCGCATATAGCCAAAGAAAGGATATTCGGGTACTTCATAGGTGTCCTCTGTATATAGCATAAACGAGGTGAAGCCCATCATTGCAAGCATTCTGATCATTCTTTTGGCCGAAGTAATGTTGAAAACAGCGTTTCTGGAATTATCAGACATCAGGCAAAGGTCTTCGTGCGCAGGAACCTCGGAGTATTGTTCCTTGGATTCCATTTTGCCCGGGAGCATGGTTAATGCTCTGAAAAATTCAGGAATTTTATGGTATTCGATTACTACGGGAACTTGATCGGCAATGATCCTCAGCCCACATTCTCCTTTTTGAACGGTAACGGGAATACCGTCGGAGGTTGTTTCAAAGGACAACCGATCTTTTACTTCCTCCAACGGTGCAGATAACTCATCGGGGAGATTTAAAAAAGTGATCTTCATAAATCTATTCCTTTCGTTTTTTTCTTAATGTTATCACAGAATGCCTGTTTTTTCAACTTTCTCTTGCAATTTAATAGTAAAAATATTAAAATATATACATTATGTTTGAACTCTGCTGATTAGAAAATGAGGATGTACGATTTGAAAAAAGTAATTGTGCTGGGTGGCGGCCCTGCCGGTATGATGGCGGCAGGAAAGGCTGCAGAACAAGGTGCCACCGTATTGTTGATTGAACAGAATAGAATATTAGGCCGTAAATTGCTGATTACCGGAAAAGGCAGATGCAACGTTACTAATTTTTGCGATGAAAACGACTTGATTCAGCAGGTTGTTCATAATCCTAAGTTTTTATATTCTGCTTTTTCGGCATTTAGTGCTTACGATGCATATGCTTTTTTTGAGGAGTGCGGTGTTCCGTTGAAGATTGAACGGGGGAACCGTGTGTTTCCGGCTTCTGATAGTGCTGCAGACGTTCGAAATGCGATGCGCAGATATATTGAACGTTTAGGCGTTTCGATTATTCAAGACAAAATCTCGGATATTGATAAAGAGCCATTTATATTATATGGTGAAAAAGATACGTATCGTTGCGATTCTTTGGTTATTGCAACAGGAGGCTGTTCCTATCCGTTGACCGGTTCTACCGGTGATGGATACCGCTTTGCTCAAAAGTTCGGTCATGCGGTGCGAGCCCCGGAACCATCCCTTGTTTCATTGCTTGAAAAGGGGAGTTCGTGCAGCGAATTGATGGGGCTTTCCTTGAAAAACGTTCAATTGACCGCATTTGACTGTAAAGGCAAAGAACTTTACAGTGGATTTGGAGAGATGCTTTTTACGCACAATGGTATTTCGGGCCCTCTTGTTCTATCGGCATCCTCTTTAATGAACAAATCCGATTTTCCTTGTGAAGTATCGATCGATTTGAAGCCTGCTTTGAGTTTAGAAGAGCTTGATAAGCGGCTGCTTCGAGATTTTGAAGAGGTAAATAATAAAGATTTTTGCAACGCATTGGATCATTTGTTGCCTAAGAAAATTATTCCTCAAATAATTTCACGTTCCGGCATTCCGGAACGAACAAAGGTACACCAAATCACCAAAGAACAGCGTAATCGATTGATTACAGTGATTAAGAATTATACTGTTCATATTATGGGGAAAGCCGGTTTTGAAGAAGCGATCATCACCTCCGGTGGTATCGACGTGAAATCGGTTGATCCCAAAACGATGAAATCAAAATTGGTTGACGGGCTTTATTTTGCGGGTGAAGTTCTGGATGTGGATGCTTTTACCGGCGGATTTAATTTACAAATTGCATATTCTACAGGATATTTGGCCGGATCATCGGCAGGAAAGGAATAAATACTATGGGAATTAACGTTGCTATTGACGGACCGAGCGGTGCAGGGAAGAGCACTTTATCGAAAGAACTGGCTAAGAAACTTGGCTATATTTACGTGGATACCGGTGCACTTTACCGCACGGTTGGTTTGGCGGTGCTGAATGCAAAAGTTGATTATTCTGACGTTAAAAGCGTACAGTCGCTGCTTCCTGAGATTCAAGTTGATTTAAAGTACATCGGTAAAGATCAGCACGTCTATTTGGACGGTGCAGACGTATCCGATCAAATTCGACTTCATGAAGTGAGCGAATATGCTTCTAAGGTGAGCGCAATCCCTGCCGTACGTGCATATTTGTTTGAAATGCAACAAAAGCTGGCTCGTGAAAACGATATTGTTATGGACGGCCGTGATATTGGTACGGTTGTTCTGCCTAATGCCGATGTTAAGATCTTTTTGACGGCAAGCGCCGAGGTTCGTGCAAAAAGAAGATACAACGAGTTGATCGAAAGGGGACAAGAAGTCGCCTACGAACAGGTTTTGGCTGACGTTGTTGCAAGAGATTATCAGGATATGAATCGTGAAATTGCACCCTTAAGACCGGCGGAAGACAGTATTACAGTTGATACCTCTGAACTTACCTTTGAAGAATCATTGGACTTACTATTTAAAACAATTACGGAGAATTTGAAGTAATGCAAATTACCATAATACCACACGCCGGGTTTTGCTTTGGGGTTTCCAGGGCGATTGATCTTTTGGAAAATGAGATCAAAAATGCAAAATCACCCATATTTACGGTTGGACCGATCATTCATAATCCTCAAATTATCAGTGATATGGAAGAGCGTGGCGTAACCATCGTTAACAGCGTTTATGAAGTGCCAAAGAATGGTTGTGCCGTAATTCGGGCTCATGGAATTCCCAAAGAGGATCTTCATTTTCTTGAATCAGGTGGATTTAATTTTGTGAACGCTACCTGTCCTTTTGTGGAAAAAATCCAAAAGATAGTGGATGATGAAAAGGAAAACATTATTTTAATTGGCGGAAATCCAAGCCACCCGGAGGTCGTGGGCATCCGCAGCTACGGAAATGACCGTACGTTTGTTTTTAAAAACAGCGATGAATTGATTGATTTGTGTGAAAAAATCAAGGAATTTTCGTCAAAATCCATAGTAGTTGTTTGGCAAACTACATTTAATTTAACTGAATTTGAAAAATGTAAAAAAATTCTCAAAAAAAACTTTGAAAATCTGAAATTGTATGATACAATATGTAAAGCGACTCAAATAAGGCAGAATGAAACCGCTGCTTTGGCGGCCGAAAGCGATGCTATGATCATCGTTGGCGGGCGCGAGAGTTCCAACACGGCAAAGCTTTTGGAAATTTCAAAAAGGTTTTGTCCTTGCTCGGTTTTGATCGAGCAACCAAACGAGGTACCAATAAATTTATTATATAAAGAGAGGATTGGTATTGCAGGTGGGGCTTCCACCCCCGTCTGTATCATCGAGGAGGTAAAACGTATTATGTCGGAACAAAATGTGAACTTGGTTGAGGAAGAAATGACCTTTGAGCAAATGCTTGAAAATTCCTTGAAAGTAATCAGCAATGGTGATAGAGTAAAGGCTATCGTTGTAGGTGTGAATGCATCTGAAGTTAAGGTCGACCTTGGAACCAAGTATTCCGGCTTCATCACTAAGGATAATTTCTCTGCAGACGCTTCTGTGGATCTGATGACTGCCGTATCTGTAGGCGATGAGGTTGAATGCATCGCTCTGCGGGTTAATGATATTGAAGGAACCGTTGCTCTTTCCAAGAAGAAGGTAGATGCAATGGCCGGTTTTGAAAAACTGGAGAAGGCTTGCGAAGAAAAGGCCACTCTGGAAGGTAAGGTTGTTGAAGTGACCAACGGCGGTTTGACTGTTGTTGTTGATGGCTCCCGGATCTTTGTGCCCAAGTCTTTGTCCGGTAAAGCTCGTAACTTTGATTTTGATACCATGATGGACGAGACCGTTGAACTGCAGATCGCTGAGATCTCCACCGTTCGTGGCCGTAAGAAGGTAATCGGTTCCATGCGCGCTCTGGAAGCTGAAAAGCGCAAGGCTGCCCGCAAGGAATTTTGGGATAATGCCGCTGTTGGCAACCGCTATATCGGTATTGTTAAGTCTCTGACCACCTTTGGTGCTTTCGTTGATCTGGGCGGCGTTGACGGCCTGCTGCACATCACCGAAATGTCCTGGAATAAGATCAAGCATCCCAGCGACGTTATGAACGTTGGCGATGAGGTTGATGTTTATATCAAGGCTATTGACGAAGAAAAGAAAAAGATCTCTTTGGGTTACAAGAAGGCCGAGGATAATCCCTTCGTTCTGTTCACCAACCAGTATTCTGTTGGTGACGTAACCACCGTTAAGATTATGAACCTTATGCCCTTTGGCGCTTTTGCCCGTATTATCGAAGGCGTTGACGGTTTGATCCACATTTCTCAGATCAGCACAAAGCACGTTGCTAAGCCTGCCGATGAACTGAAGGTTGGCGACGAAGTAGAGGTTAAGATCGTTGATATCAACGAAGAGACCCAGAAGGTTGGTCTTTCTATCCGTGCTCTTCTGGAAGAGAAGGAAGCCGCAGAAGCTTCTGTTGAGGTTGCTGAAGAAGCTGTTGCCGAAGAGGCCGCTGAAGAAGTTACCGAGTAATTTTCTTTCACAATCAAAACAACGTAGTAGGGAAAACTTACTACGTTGTTTTTTTATTTTTATTATAGACATAATATAATGTTTGTGCTATAATAAATTGAAATAAACTGGAGTATTATGTGCAATGCAAAACGTTGAAAAACAATTGAATACAGACCAAAATCGATTTGACTGCATTGATCGTATACGCGGAATCGTTACAAATGGCGGAAAGAAGCCCCTGGCTTGTGTTCGAACCTATGGTTGTCAACAAAACATAGCTGATAGTGAACGTGTTCAAGGGCTTTTGGTGGCAATGGGGTATGAGCTTACGGATGATACCAATCAAGCTGATCTGATTCTGTTTAATACCTGCGCCGTTCGTGAACACGCTGAATTGAAGGTGTTTGGAAACGTTGGTGCCTTAAAGTCTTTGAAAAAAGCAAAACCCGATATGCTCATTATTTTGTGCGGGTGTATGATGCAGCAGGAATCGGTCCAAGAGGTTATAAAGAGCAAATATAAACACGTTGATATCGTATTTGGACCCTCTATGATCCCAAATCTTCCATTTATGATCGAAAAAACACTGCTGACCAGAGAGCGGATGTTTACAAGAGAAGAACGGATGGAGATCGCTGAGGATATCCCTGTTGTACGCAACGATGCCCGTAAGGCTTGGGTTACGGTCATGTACGGTTGTAATAATTTTTGTACCTACTGTATCGTTCCTTACGTGCGGGGGCGAGAAAGAAGCCGTCGAAGTGTAGAGATACTCAAGGAGATCCGTGAGTTGGTAAAGGAAGGCTATCGGGATATTAATTTGCTCGGTCAAAATGTAAATTCCTACGGAAAGGACCTGCCGGGTGAATTGGACTTTGCGGATTTGTTAAAAGAGATTAACGGAATCCCCGGTGATTTCTGGATCCGCTTTACAACCAGTCATCCAAAGGATTGCAGTTTTAAACTTTTGAATACGATGGCCTCTTGCGAAAAGGTTTGTCATCAATTGCAATTGCCCTTCCAATCCGGTAGCGATCGCATTTTGAATGAAATGAATCGTCGGTATACGGCTGATTCCTATTATACTTTGATTGAATACGCGAGAAAAGTGATGCCTGACGTCGTGATTACCAGTGACGTTATCGTTGGTTTCCCCGGGGAGACCGAGGAGGATTTTGCGGCTACGCTTGATTTGGTTCGCAAAGTGGAATTTGATAATTTGTATACGTTCCTTTATTCAAAACGAACAGGAACCAAAGCGGCAACTGCACCGGATCAGATCGATGAGTCGGTTAAAAAAGAACGTTTTGACCGTTTGTTGGAATTACAGCATGCAAATTGTCTTAAGAAGAATAAAACGTTAGAAGGAAAAACGCTTCGGGTATTCGTTGAATCTGTAAGCAAGAATAATGCCAACACCTTGACCGGGAAAACCGAAGGCGGTAAAACCGTTGATTTTGTCGGTGAACCTGATCTGATCGGCGAATTTTGTGACGTAATTATAACAAAGGCCAAATCATGGTCTTTGGATGGAAAGATAAAGGAGTAAGTAAAATGCAGAATATTATTGAAAAAACAAAAGAACTTGGTGCTCTGATTCAGGAGAGCGAGGCTGTAAAGAATTATAATCAAACCAAGCTGGCTTATGATACCGATGAGGAACTTCAAAAGTTGGTGAAGGAATTCAATCTTCATAAGATGACCTTGATGAATCTGACCGGCGCCGAAGAACAGGATGCAGAGAGAATTGCAGAAGTTGAAGAGCGGGTTAAGGCTGTTTATACCAAGATTACCGAAAATGAAAACGTTGCCAAAATGCAAGCTGCTACCAAGGCGGTTGAAGAACTGCTCGGTCAGGTGAACGGCGTGCTCACTTATTATATCACCGGCGAAGAACCCACTACTTGTACCCACGATTGCTCTACCTGTGGTGGCTGTCACTAAAATTTCTGTTTCAGGAGGCTTTTAAATGGCGAAGTTATCTCCGATGATGGAGCAATTCTTTGAAATAAAAAGTCGTTATAAAGATTATATTTTGTTTTATAGGGTTGGCGATTTTTATGAGATGTTCTATGAAGATGCCAAGGTTGCTTCCCGGGAACTTCAATTGACTTTGACCGGTAAGGATTGCGGAGCTGAGGAACGGGCTCCAATGTGCGGTGTCCCATTTCATAGTTACGAATCCTATGCCGCAAAATTGGTCGATAAAGGCTATAAAGTTGCGATCTGTGAGCAGGTGGAGGACCCCAAGGGTGCCAAGGGATTGGTGCGCCGCGACGTGGTGAAAGAGATCACCCCCGGTACCGTGACTCAATCCAGTATGCTGGATGATAAGCGGAACAACTACCTCGCTTGCCTTTATGGCGATTACGATCGCTTTGCTTTTGGTTTTGCCGATATCTCCACCGGTGATATTGAGCTGACCTATACGGAGAACGTTACTGATAAAGAGATTATCAATGAGTTGAGTCGTTTTTCTCCCAGTGAGGTTTTGATTATTCAAAACGATAAAGACAACCACCTTTCAGCTTTGATCCGGGATAAGATCAATGCTTTGGTGACCCATATTCAACCTCAGGATCTGGTTAAGAAAGAAGAAGCTATTTTAAATCAATTCCATGCACAAAGCCTGGAAGAATTAAGCTTGCCCGAAAATGACGAGTCCATCGGCTGTCTCTTTTATTTGCTGGCTTATATTGCCGAAACACAAAAGTGTGATATCGGTTATCTGGACAAGCTTACCGTTTTTCGGCCCAGTCAATATATGGAATTGGATCTTTCCAGTAAGCGTAATCTGGAACTGACTGAGACGATCCGCCGTAATGATCGCAAGGGTTCTTTGCTCCATACTTTGGATAAAACCAAAACCTCTGCGGGTTCCAGAATGTTACGTTCTTTCCTCGAAAAGCCTTTGATCAACGTTAACGAGATCAATCGTCGTCTGAATGCTGTGGAGGAATTGAATTTCTCGATGATGGCTCGGGATGAGCTTCGGAGCTTGCTGGATCAGACCTACGATTTGGAACGGTTGTTGACTAAAGTTATGCTACGCACCTGCAATGCACGGGATCTGAATGCTTTATGTCAAACCTTCGCAGTTTTCCCGCAGATCAAGGAAATTCTTTCCAAATTCAAGTCCGGACTTCTGAAGGAGGCCGACCGAAATCTATCTAATATGGATGATCTGCATCAGCTGATCCATGCTGCAATTGCAGATAATCCGCCCCTCACAATCCGTGAGGGCGGTATTATCCGCAAGGGCTATGATCCTGAAGTGGATGAATGCCGTGCCATGACTGAAGATTCGCAGCGAATTTTACTTGAATGGGAAGCAGAAGAGCGGGAAAAAACCGGAATTAAATCCTTGAAGACCGGATACAACCGTGTTTTTGGTTATTATATTGAAGTTACAAAGCTGTACTACGATCTAATCCCCGAAAACTACATTCGCAAACAGACCCTGGTGAATGCGGAACGCTTTATTACCGAAGAACTGAAAGAATTGGAATCAAAGATTCTTTCTGCTACCCAGCGGTGTCAGATCAGGGAATACGATCTTTTTTGCGAAGTGCGCGGTGTTGTGGCGGAGCGGTTTAAAGAAATTCGAAATGCCGCAAATGCTCTGGCGATCTTGGACGTTCTATGTTCCTTTGCTTACGTTGCGCAAGAAAGAAACTATACCCGACCGGTGGTAGACGAAAGCGATGAACTGCGCATCCTTGACGGGCGTCATCCTGTGGTCGAGAACTTGGTGAAGGATACGCTGTTTGTTCCGAATGATACGTTGTTGAATCAAACGGATCATCGTTTAGCCTTGATTACCGGTCCGAATATGGCGGGTAAATCGACCTATATGCGGCAGGTAGCTGTTATTACGCTTATGGCGCAGATTGGGTCCTTTGTTCCGGCTAAAAGTGCACATATCGGCGTTGTTGACAAGATTTTCACCCGTGTGGGTGCATCTGATGACCTATCCTCCGGCCAGTCTACCTTTATGGTTGAGATGACCGAAGTTGCCCACATTCTTGACCATGCCACCTCGTCTTCCTTATTGATCTTCGACGAAATCGGACGTGGAACCTCTACTTACGACGGTATGAGCATTGCCCGTGCCGTTATGGAGTATGTCAATAACCCCAAGAAAATAGGCGCGAAAACGCTGTTTGCAACCCATTACCATGAGTTATGCGCCCTTGGCGATCAGGAAAATGGCATCGTTAATTATAACATTGCCGTTAAAAAACGTGGTGATGACGTTATTTTCTTGCGAAAAATCGTTCCCGGTGGGGCCGATAAAAGCTACGGTATTGAGGTTGCGGCTTTGGCCGGCGTTAATGCCGAGGTTGTTCGAAACGCAAAGAAGATCCTGCAGGAGATCGACTCCGGTGAGCATCAGTATACACCTGCGCCCAAAGCTTCGGCTAAGGATGAGGATCAAATCAGTTTGAGTTTTATGGAGCAAAATGCAATTATTGAGCAGTTAAAATCATTGGATGTTACAACGTTAACACCCATTGAAACGATGAGTATTTTATTTGAACTTTCTCAGAAAGCAAAGGAGTTGTAAGATCACGTGGCAAAGATTCACGTTCTTGATCAGGATATTGCCAATAAAATTGCCGCAGGCGAGGTTGTTGAGCGCCCCAGCAGTGTTATTAAGGAACTTGTTGAAAATGCCTTGGATGCCGGTGCTAAAACTGTAACGGTTGAGATCAAAGACGGCGGCATTACTTATATGCGGGTCAGTGACGACGGTTGCGGTATGACCATGGAAGATGCCAAGGCTTGCTTTTTGCGGCATGCTACCAGTAAAATCCAAAATATTGCCGATTTGTATTCCATTGAAACCCTGGGGTTCCGCGGTGAAGCTTTAGCTGCCATATCTGCGGTTTCAAAAATCGAATTGATCACCTCTACCGGTGATGGTAGTGGAACAAGAGTAGAACTTGAAGGCGGGAAGATCATTAAAACTTCTGAGGTCGGTGCTCCAAAGGGGACCACGATCATTGTACGCGATCTGTTTTTTAATACACCCGCAAGAATGCGTTTTTTGCGCACTGACCGTACCGAGGCGAGCCATATTGCTTCATTGATGGATCGGTTGGCAATTTCGGATCCTTCGGTATCCTTTCGCTTGATTCAAGAGGGAAGACAAACTCTAACTACTTATGGGACCGGAAGTCTGCACGATACGATCTATGCGGTTTACGGTAAAGATATCGTACACGGGGTTTTAAAAGCCGATAGCGAAGTTAAACAGATTCGTGTCTATGGTTACGTGAGTGAGCCTTCCGTTACTCGTGCAAACAGAAGCTATCAAATTTGTTACATTAACGGCCGTTTGATCAGAAGTCATACGGTTTATGCAGCCATTGACCAGGCGTATCGTAATTTATTGTTTCACGGGCGATTTTCGGTATGTATCTTAAAAATTACGATGCCGGCCGGTTTGATCGACGTTAACGTTCATCCCAACAAAATGGATGTTAAGTTTTCAAACGAGAAACTGCTTTTCGAGGCAATATATTATGCGATCAAGAATGCCTTGAATCAACAAACATTTTTGAAAAAAGAGGTAGATCCGGAACCGAAACCGGTTCTCGAGAATAAACCTGTTCCTGTACCGGAAGTCAAGAAAGCGGATCCCTTTAATGCTGTGACCGTATTTGATAAGCCGCAGCCTGCATTGGTTGTAGAAAATGAACCGAAACAACCGCCCGTTAAAGAGGTGACCCCTCCGCAAGCACCGGTGAAGAACGAAAAAGTAGAACAAGTCGACGACTTTTTTGTATCTCTTCCCAGCAGACCCCTTGAAAAACAGGCCGCTATTGCACCTAAAACGTCCAATAGAATTATGGATGACGACGAATTGCCCACTAGAGAAATGGTGCAAAAAAGAAGAGATCTTTTTAAACTGGGTGGAGAATTTTCTTTCTATGAAAACAACGGATTCCACAAAGAAGAAAAGCACGTAAATCAGCAATTGGAAAACCTTAAGGCGATGGATCGGCGTGCAGAGGAAAAGAAAAGCCTTGAGCCCCTTGCTAAAAGGGACGGCTATCGCTACATCGGTGAAGTTTTTTCCACCTATATGCTGGTTGAATATGAGGATCAGTTGTATTTTATTGACAAGCATGCCGCTCATGAACGGATGATTTTTGAAAGAATTCAACGTGAATTTGATTCGCTTGAGCACAATGGACAGCAGTTTTTGGTGCCTGAACGGGTTCGCTTGACACCGGAAGAGGTTGTCTTTGCGATGGATAACCGTAGCGAATTTTATCATATCGGCTTTGATATTGATGCATTCGGCGATAAACAGATTGTATTAAGAAGCCGCCCCCTGTGTCTGACTGCCGAATCTGCAACAGAAGCATTTTCCGAAATTTTAACAAGCTGGATGAACGGCAAAAAGAATAACCTGACCGAACGGGAAAATGCCGCTATGAAGACCCTTGCTTGCAAAGCGGCGATTCGGGGCGGTGATGAGAATGACGATGAGGAATTGAAGAAATTATTGGTCGATTTAATTAAGAACGATAATATTCATCAATGTCCCCATGGTCGTCCGATCCTGATTACTCAAACCAAAAAAAGCATAGAAAAATCGTTCAAACGTATTTAGGAGTAGTTATGCAAAAAATTATTGCAGTCGTTGGGCCTACTGCATCCGGTAAAACCGGTTTGTCTGTTGAATTGGCCAAGCGACTTGGGGCGGAAATTCTATCTGCCGATTCTATGCAAATTTATGACCGGATGAATATTGGCACCGCAAAACCATCCGAAGAAGAACGACAAGGTATCCGGCATCATCTTATGGGTCACGTGCCTGTTGAAGAGTCGTATAGTGTCGTTTCCTACGTTGAAGATGCAACAAAGGTTTTGGATGATTTACAAAGCCGTAATATCACGCCGATCATTTGTGGCGGCACCGGACTTTATGTGGATCACCTGCTGAATAATACTGACTTTTTTGACATTTCTGTATCCGAAGAGGTTCGTACAAAATATCAAAAAATGGCAGATGAAGAGGGAACGGAAAAACTTTACGAAGCATTAAGAAAAGTTGATCCGGAATTGGCCGAAAAATTGCATCCTAACGATCATAAAAGAGTGATTCGAGGCTTGGAGGTTTTTGAGGCCACCGGCAAGACTTTGTCTGCATACCAAAAAGAAAGTATCCGTCCCAGTATGTATCAAGTTCTTTATATCGGTCTTAATTATGATGATCGGGATTTGCTATATAAGCGGATCAATAAACGTGTAGATCTAATGATGGAGGCGGGCCTTGAGCAGGAGGTTCGTGCGTTGATGAATGGAAAACTTTCGGCGACGGCACGGGCGGCGATCGGATACAAAGAATTGATTGATTCGATAGAGAAAGGCGAATCACTTGACAGTGCTGTAGACCTCATAAAACAAAAAAGCAGGAATTATGCCAAACGTCAATTAACTTGGTTTAAAAAGAACACGGAAATACATTGGTTTTACGTCGATCAGCTTACAAAAGAAGAACTTATAGAACAGGCCTATGCATTGGCGTTGAATTTTTTGAAAGGATGATAGAATGAAGACCAGCGGGCTTACGTTTATAAAAATTATCATAGGTCTTTTAGCGGTTCTTGCAATCATTGTGATTGGTTATCAGCTTTACAAATATAATTTTGTAATTATTAAGACCGAAAGCGCAGTGATGGGGGAAGTGGATGAATCGCTGAACACTACCGGTATATTTTTTCGTAATGAAAAAGTATTTGATAATTATAACAGTAATTTTATTGACGTGGTTCGTTCGGAAGGCGAACGCGTTTCCGGTGGCGGGATAATCGCTCGAACCTATACGGATGCTCGGTCTGCTGAACTGCAAAAAGAAATCCGCGAGATTCGGTCCAGCATTTCGATTTATGAGGATATTTTGAAAAACAGCGATTCCTATAAAAATGCCTCTACCGGATTGGCAGATGCTGTTTATCAGAATCTGAACGATCTTTCCTTAAGGGTTAACGAAGGGGCTCCCGGGGCTGCATTTGACATTGCTGATGAACTGATCATCAGCATTATGAAAGAGAAGATCGCTAATGGGGATCTGGTTAGTTATGATGCTGTTCTGGATGAATTGAAATCCAGGTTAAAGCAATTAACCGATACCGCAGGTAGCAGCGTTCGGAATATCGTCACCAACGAAAGCGGTTATTTTTCCTTAGGAAACGATGGTTTGGAAGCCTCTTTCTCAATGGATGCGATGGATTCTTTGAGTGTTGATAATTATGATCAAATGATTGCTCTTACCAAATCCGACCAGGAAGCTTCCGAAAACTCGATCGGTAAAATCGTTTATGATAATGCATGGTATGTGGCGGTCAAAGTGCCTGCAAATCACATTGATTTAATTGAGGTAAACGACTCTCTGTATATCAGAATACCGGGCTTCAGTAGCGAAAAGATCAAATGTACGGTTTATGATATCCGAAAAGACGGGAACGACGCCGTTATGATCCTTCGCTCCTCGATGATCACTTCCAATGTTTTGACACTGCGTTGCGAGGATATCACCGTGATTCTTCGCACTCATTCCGGAATACAAGTACGCCAATCTGCCTTACGTAAAGTTGACGGCGAAGATGGCGTATTCGTAAAGGTTGGAATGTTGCTGAAATATAGAAAAATCAAGGTGTTGTATAGCGACGGTAATACGGCGATCATTGAATATGATGCTTCCGTAAACAGCGGATTACAGCTTTATGACCAGGTTGTTTATAAAGGCTCTAACCTGAAAGACGGAAAGGCGGTGACTTGATGGACGTTGGATCGATTCATAGAAATCTTGATGAAATATATGCACAGTTAAAGGGTACAAACACCGAACTTATCGCTGTTACAAAAACCAGAACAGTGGATGAGATCAATTGTGCTATTGATTACGGTGTGCAACATATCGGGGAAAACCGTGTTCAGGAACTTCTTGAAAAATATGAAGGTCTTCATAAGGATGGCGTTAAAATTCATTTGATTGGCCGCTTACAGACCAACAAGGTTAAATATATCATCGGTAAAGTTGATTTGATCCATTCGGTTGATTCCCTTAAACTGGCCGAAGAAATTTCCAAGAGAGCTACGAAGGCCGGGATCTCCCAGCGTGTCCTTGTGGAAGTGAATATTGGGAACGAAGATTCCAAGGGGGGCATACCGAAGGATGGGCTGATTCCGTTGCTTCGGAATATTTCAACTTTGTCAGGTATTAAGGTTTGCGGCTTGATGTGCATACCACCGGTTGCGAGCGAAAAACACAGCAATTTGAAATATTTTACAGAAATGAAAAAAATGCTGGTTGACATAAGTGAAGAAAAGATAGATAATATAAGTATGGATATTTTGTCTATGGGGATGTCCGATGATTATCCGGATGCAATCAAGGCCGGAAGTTCTTTCATTCGTGTAGGCACTGCAATATTCGGTAAAAGAGATTATACGGAGGTTAAATGAAATGGGAAATTGGGACAAATTAAAGGCAGTAATCGGGATTCCTGACGATAACGATATGGTAGGGGATAACGAGGATGTTGTAGAAACTGCTGCATCTGATTATTCCAATGAAGCATTACCTAAAAAAGAAGCACCCCGTTCTGCCCCTAAAGCGAGCGCACCGATGACTTCTCGCGGGCAGGTAAATATGGTGATCATCAAGTCCACCGACTATAGCGATGCCAGAACCGTTGCGGATCATATTCTGAATAACCGCGCTGTTTTGCTGAATCTTGAAAATTGCAATAAAGAGATGGCTCAAAGAATTTTGGACTTTTTGAGTGGTGTTGTATATGCTCAAGGCGGCGATCTGCAGCGTATTGCTCATAGCACTTATGCTGTTACGCCCAAGAATGTCGGTTTGCAAGGGGAACTTGCTGATGATAACAAGGATGAGGAATTTTAATTGTCTATTATATTGTTTATAATCAGTCGTCTGATCTCCTTATATGCCACCGTACTGTTGATCTATTGTCTGTGCAGTTGGTTTATTCGGGATCCCTCTAATCCATTTATGCGATTTATGGGGATTTTTACGGAGCCTCTTTTAAAGCCGATTCGTAACTTTTTAAATCGTTATGAATATTTTCGCAATTCTCCTGTTGATTTTTCTTCGTTGATCTTATTTTTGCTGCTGAGATTACTTTTGAATATTTTAGCGAGATTGTAATATGAACGAGCAAAATTATTTTGAGGGAAAAATACGGGATCTGATCCAAAGAGGATCGAATGCTTCCGGAATGGCTTTTTCGGGATTTTTAACAGCTGAGGAGAGCGAAATAGCGGCCGGTATTTGCAAAAATGCCGGCGCCCGTTATATGCTTTACGGCGGGTATTCGGATGCAGAACGAAAGATTCTTGCGGTGTCCGATATGGAACCGGAGGTATTGGCTATGTGTTTTCCGCTTGCCATCCTGGAAATAAAAACGGCAAATCCGGATGCGATCTCGAATCGAGACGTTCTGGGTTCGTTAATGGCTTCCGGCATTAA
This sequence comes from Eubacteriales bacterium, assembly GCA_045545315.1. GTDB lineage: Bacteria > Bacillota > Clostridia > Oscillospirales > QAKW01 > QAKW01. The sequence continues at coordinate 24,277 of JAZQAR010000073.1, forward strand.
ACGGGAATTATTAGGGGATATTATCGTGCGCGACGGTGTTGCTTTGGTTGTGGTTGCGGATCATATCAAAGACTATCTGATCCAAAATATCACTTCAATGGGACGGAATACCGTAGCTTTGAATGTTGCGAGTGAAGATCTTAAAATTCCACCGCCGCATTTTGAGGAGTGTAGAACAACAGTTGCTTCATTACGCTTGGATGCGGTCGTGGCTTCCTTGTGTAAATGTTCCCGGGATCAGGCGGTAACCCTGATTGAAGATGGCTTTGTTTATTTGAATCATACGCAGTTTTTTAAAAAAACAAAGGACATTGCTGCAGGGGATTGTATTTCTATCCGCAGACGCGGTAAATGGATAATTGACAATTGTAGCGACGTTTCTAAAAAAGGACGTATTATTATTTTTGCCAGGAAATATATTTAGGAGGATGTTTTGATGTTGAGTCCGGATAAAATCAGAGATATTGAATTTGAGCAGAGTGTGATCGGTGGTTATCGCCGTGACGAGGTCGACAAGTTTTTAGATGAGGTAGAAGAGAACTACCGTAAACTGTACAATGACAATAAGACTTTGGCAGAGAAAATGGAAGCTTGTCTTGAAAAGATCGAGAATTATCGAAAAGACGAAGAGTTTTTAAAGACTGCCATCATCAATGCGCAAAAATTGAACGAAACCACTTTGCGTGAAATAGAGATCCGTGAAAAGGAAGCCGAGACCACCAGCAAGGAAAAGGCTGCTAAGATCATCGCCGATGCCGAAAACCACGCCAAAGAATTGATGCATAATGCTGAAGTCGAATGTGCCGATGCTGTTCGTGCTGCCCGCGAGCGCTCCAAAGCAGAAATTGACGCTGAACAAAAGATTGCTAATGATGCCATCAAGGGGATCCGTGCCGAGATCGAAGCAGAACAAAAGAAACTGGATTACTTAAAGACCCAGGTCTCTGAATTTAAGAATACCATCATCGAAATTTATCGTGCTCACGTAACCTCGATTTCTCAATTGCCGGATTTTAAAGCGGCTGAAGAGCCTGCTTCCGTTGTAGAAACTGAGCCTGTTCGTGCAGAAACGTCTGCTGCTCCTGTAAAGGAAGAGGCACCTTCTGTGGAAGAACCCGTTGCTGTAGAGGAAAAAAACGAAGAAATCGAAGCTGACCCTATTGATAAGAATACCGTTGAATTTAAAATTGAGCCCAAAGAGGAAAAGAAGGAAGTTGCTTCCAAGGCGTCTTCTAAAGTTGTTCCTGACGTTAAATTTGACAGTAACTTTAAGTTTGGCGTAGATTACGATATTAATAAAGACGAATAAGGAGCTATTCTTGAACTTTTTAAAGCGTTATTATTGGATCATTCTCACGTTGGTTTTGGTTGTTTTGGATCAGATATCAAAATGGATTGTAAATCAAACCATAGCGATCAATGAATCCGTTGTTGTGATCCCCGGTTTTTTCTCGCTATCTCACGTCCGTAATACCGGTGCCGCCTTTGGTATTCTTTCTAATCAACGATGGATCTTTATGGTCTTTACCGCCGTTGTAATTGCCGTTGGTGTATTTTTGCTGGCATCCCGTCGTGTTCGTAATCGTTGGGGGATATTTTCCCTTGCCTTGATCATGGGTGGTGGTATCGGTAATATGATTGACCGTGTATTTTTGGGTGAAGTGGTCGACTTTTTTGCCTTTAATTTCTGGGGCTATCAATTTGCGGTATTCAACGTTGCCGATATTTTTGTATGCTGTGGCACCTTTGTGTTGGCATTTTACGTCTTTTTGAGTAAGGATTTTGATTCTCCCAAAAAGGAAAAGCAAGATGAAGCGGTTTGAATTCAAGGTTGAAGAAACCGGTGGTCGGGTCGATGCCTACGTTTCGGAAAAGATTGAGGAATTATCCCGCTCAAGAATTGGGAATTTGATCAACGACGGCCTTGTAATAGTAAATGATGAATCGGTTTCAAAGAGCTATAAACTTAAAAGCGGCGATTGTATAACTGTGTTGATACCGCCTCCCGAGGATAGTACGCCTGCCGCTACTGAAATGCCGTTGAATATCGTTTATGAAGACGAACATTTATTGGTGTTAAATAAACCGAAGGGTGTTGTGGTTCATCCGGCGCCCGGCCACACAGGCGATACGTTGGTTAACGGTCTTTTGGCACATTGTGGCGATAGTTTATCCGGCATTAACGGAGAGATTCGTCCGGGTATTGTACATCGTATTGACAAAGACACCAGTGGTTTGCTGGTGATCGCTAAAAATGATATTGCCCACAGAGGACTTGCAAAGCAGTTTGAATGTCACTCCATCGACCGTGTATACGAGACGATTGTATTCGGAAAAATGAAAAATGATTCCGGTACAATTGATACAACGATCGGTCGCAGTACCAAAGACCGCAAGCGGATGGCGGCCGGTGTACAGCAGGGGAGAAGAGCGGTAACACATTATACCGTGATCAAACAATATCCCGGTTTTGCGCATCTTTCCTGTAAATTGGAAACCGGACGTACCCATCAGATTCGTGTGCACTTATCTTCTATTGGGCACTTTGTTCTCGGTGATGCCGTTTATGGTAGAACTGTTCCGAATTTGAATTTGGAATTTGAAGGACAATGCTTGCACGCAAGAGTCCTTGGCTTTGATCATCCTGTAACAGGTGAGCATCTATATTTTGAGAGTCCTTTACCGGAATATTTTCAAAATATCTTGACAAAATTGGAACGGATGATATAATACAACTAAAGGCCTTTAAAATTCAAATAATACGGGGTGCTGAGTGTACTCGGCTGAGAGGGCAGATGGATCTGCCTAACCCATGAACCTGATGCTGGTAATGCCGACGTAGGAAAAATAGTACTTGTATTTTCTTTCGCCCTGCGCATTCCGCGCAGGGCGCTTTATTTATCGGAGGTAAAAAATGAGAAAAACACGAGTACTTATGTTGGTAGAAAGTGCGATGCTGTTAACATTAGGCATCGTTTTAGAAATCGTTGGAAGAATGATTATTCCACCAATGACTTTTGGTGGGCAATTAACTTTGGTTAGTATGCTTCCTTTGGTTCTGATTTCTTATCGTTACGGTGTAAAATGGGGGCTATTTTCTGGTTTTGTCTATTCACTTTTGCAAATGGCCTTGGGGATGAATACGGTTACAGCCGCTTTTCAACCCGGCTATTTTGGTGACGAAGCGATGCTTTTTAAGGCGATTATTATGATCCTTTTGGATTACGTTATTGCTTATACTGCGCTTGGATTCGGTGGAGTATTCAGAGGAAAATTGAAAAATAACGGCATCTCTTTGATGTGCGGTAGTCTTGTGGCTCTTTCACTTCGTTATTTGGTGCATATTTTCTCCGGATATATTCTGTTTTCCGGTTGGGCGGAATGGTTTTTCACGCAAGAAGGTTTCCCCGGTTGGGGGGCAAAGCTTGTGGAATCAACAAGTCCCAACCTGTTAGGATTTATCTATAGCGTTGTCTATAACGGGATGTATATGATTCCCGAAATCATTCTGACTGCAATTGCAGCCTTCCTGATTTCAAGAATTCCCGGGATCGTAGTTAAGAAACAAGATGCATAACTGTAAGAGGTGATCAATTTTGATCGCCTCTTTTTTTATATTTTACTTTACAAAAGGGGCACTTATATATTATAATAATAAAAAACTATGCCCGTTAGGAGTGATGAGAAATGGCGAATCTTTCTTACAAGAGAATCTTGCTGAAACTCAGCGGTGAAGCGCTGGCCGGAGAAAAGAAATTCGGTATTGATTTTGACTACGTTTTAAAGATCAGTTCTTACATCAAGGAGTGTGTGGATCTTGGTGTACAAGTTGCGATCGTTGTTGGCGGTGGTAACTATTGGCGTGGCAGAAGTAACCAACATATGGATCGCACCAGAGCAGACTATATTGGCATGCTTGCCACTACGATGAACGCATTGACTGTTCAGGATGCCTTGATCCAAACCGGGGTTGATTGCCGTGTGATGAGTGCCATTGAAATGCGCCAGGTTGCTGAACCCTTTGTTCGTAACCGCGCTGTTTCTCATCTGGAGAAGGGGAAGGTTGTGATTTTTGCAGCCGGTACCGGCAATCCGTTCTTTTCCACAGATACCTGCGCAGCATTGCGTGCTGCCGAAATCAATGCGGACGTTGTATTTAAGGCAACCAACGTTGACGGCGTTTATACTGCTGATCCCAAAAAGGATCCTAATGCCAAAAAATTGCATCATATCCGCTATATTGACATTTTGAAGAATCAGTTAGGTGTAATGGATAGTGCTGCAGCGGCTCTTTGCAATGATAATAACCTGCCGTTTTACGTGTTTGATATGTCCGATCCTGCAAATATCGTTAAAGCAGTGACCGGCGAAGATATTGGTACTACGATTGATAATAAAGGAGAATAAAAATGGCTAACTACACTGAATTTGAAGACAAGATGAAAAAGACAATTACCGCTCTGGCTAACGATTTCGGTAGCCTCCGCGCCGGCAGA
>JAZQAR010000074.1:0-5546 GCA_045545315.1 Eubacteriales bacterium
CCTGGCCTTAAAGGAGAAAAAGGGCTTGATGGGCATCAATTTCTACCCACCCTTTTTAAGGGCAGAAGGGGAGGCTGCCATCGCTGATATTCTGGCTCATATCGACTGGGTGGATCAATTAGGTGCCGGCGGGGTCCTTTCCTTCGGCAGCGATTTCGATGGGATCAAAATCACCCCTCGGGATCTTTGCTCCTCCCGGGATATCCCCGCCCTGGCCGAGGTACTGATTGCTGCCAAGGGAAAAGCCTTTACAGAAAAATGTTTCTATCAAAATCTCAAGACTTATTTGGATCGTTTTTTTAAGTAAAAAAGCGCCTTAAGGGCGCTTTTTCGGAAAGTTTTTACTGTTCCTTGTAGGTCTTACAAAAGGTATCGGCGCTGGAGCAGCAGCCTTCGCAATTGCCTACTTCGATCTTAGCGGCAGTGCATTGGTCGCCGGTGGCGTGATACACACAGTTTTCAACCTTACAGCAAATATTGTTGTTCTGATTCATGCTTGAAAAACACTCCTTTCCGCTCATTATTCTAACCGCGGAAAAGTAAAATATACAGAAAGGAGGAATTATTTTTGGCCCTCTTTGTGATCGGCGATCCGCACCTGTCCTTTTCGGTGGATAAGCCCATGGATATCTTCGGCGGCCGCTGGACCGACCATCCTGAAAAACTGAAAAAAGCCTGGCTGGAAAATATTTCCTCCGAAGATACCGTGGTGCTGGCGGGGGATCTTTCCTGGGGCATTTCCCTGAAGGAGGCAGAGGCGGATTTTGCCTTTCTGCATTCTCTTCCCGGCAAAAAGATCCTGCTCAAGGGCAACCACGATTACTGGTGGGAGACCGCCTCCAAGCTTCGGCGCTTTTTTGCGGAACGGGGCTGGAACGACTTTGAGCTTCTCTATAATAATTCCATTACGGCAGAGGGCGTAGCCGTCTGCGGCACCCGCGGCTGGGAGGCCGCACCGGAGACTGCCCGGGATCAAAAGATGCTGGAGCGGGAGCTGGGTCGGCTGGAGCGCTCCCTGCAGGCGGCGGAGCCCGGGCTTCCCAGGGTGGTCTTTCTTCATTACCCGCCTATGGTAGGGAAGGCCAACCCCTTTTTGCCTTTGTTAAAGCAATATAACGTGTCCCTTTGCTACTACGGACATCTCCACGGCTATCCGGCCATCCGCACCCTGCAGGTGGAAGATGGCGGTATGGTTTTTCGGCTGATCTCGGCCGATGCCTTGGGCTTTTGCCCCCGCTCCGTTACCGCCGATTTGGAACAATTGGCGCAAAAAACGGCCGCTTCTCATCAAATTGGCCAAAAAATCCGCCGATTTTGGGCGAAAGTTCTCTCTCATTTCCTTAGAAAGAGTTGACATTTTCTTCTTTTGACGATAAAATATGATAGTTATGAAGTATATTCATATGGAGGTAAAAAAAGGATGACTGTTAAAGAAGTTAAAAATCTGGAAAACAGCACAGTTGAACTGAACGTGGAAGTAAAGGGCGAAGAATTCAAAGCCGCCGTTGACGCCGCATTCAAAAAGAATCTGTCTAAAATGACTGTACCCGGCTTCCGGAAGGGCAAGGCCCCCCGTAAGATCGTTGAGAAGTTGTATGGCGAAGGGATCTTCTTTGAAGATGCCGTGAATGAACTGTATCCCAAGGCTTATGAGGATGCCGTTAAGGAGGCCGACCTGAAGGTGGTTGCCCGCCCTGAGGTTGAGATCACTTCCGTAGACGCCGAAGGCTTCACCTTTAAGGCAATCGTTGCCGTTAAGCCCGAAGTGACCGTTAAGGAATATAAGGGTTTAAAGGCCACCAAAACTGTCTATAGTGTAACCGAGTCCGAAGCAAAGGCCGAGCTGGAGCGCCTGCAAAAGCAGAACGAAAGAACCATCACCGTTGAGCGTGAAGCCAAGGAAGGCGATACTGTGAACATCGATTTCGATGGCTCCGTAGATGGGGTTCATTTCGATGGCGGCAAGGGCGAAAAGTACGACCTGGTTCTGGGCAGCGGTAGCTTTATCCCCGGCTTCGAAGAGCAGCTGGTGGGTAAGAAGGCCGGTGAAGAGGTTGACGTGAACGTCACCTTCCCCGAAGATTACCACGCCGAAGACCTGAAGGGCAAGGCCGCCGTATTCGCCTGCAAGGTGAACGAGGTCAAGGAGACCGAGGTTCCCGAGCTGGACGATGAATTTGCCAAGGACGTCAGCGAGTTTGATACCCTGGCTGACCTGAAGAAGGATATCCGCAAGAAGATCAAGACCCAGAAGGAAGCCCAGTCCAACAGCGAGCTGGATAACGCTCTGATCGATGCTCTCCTGGAGCAGACCGAGATGGACGTTCCCGCCGCTATGGTAGAGGAAAAGATCAACGGTATGGTTGCTGAATTTGAACAGCGCCTGGCTGGTTCCGGCCTGAACCTGCAGACCTATATGCAGTATACCGGTATGGATATGGAAAACTTCCGCAAGGGCTTCGAAGCCGACGCTCTCAAGCAGATCAAGGTTCGCCTTGCTCTGGAAAAGGTTGTTGAGCTGGAAGGCGTTGTGGTTGCCGAAGAGGATATCGAAAAGGAATATAAGGATATCGCCGATGCATATAATATGCCTGTTGATCAGGTTAAGATGTACCTGCCCAAGGACGATATCACCCTGGATTGCGCAGTAAGCAAGGCCGTTGAGCTGATCCGTGCCAATGCCGAGATCACCGAAGAGAAGGCCAAAAAGCCCGCTGCCAAAAAGGCTGCCAAGAAGGAAGAAGCAGCTGAATAATTGCTTGATTTTTAAAGGAGACCGTTTATGAGCTTAGTACCAATGGTAGTGGAACAAACCGGCCACGGCGAGCGGAGCTATGTTATTTACTCCCGCCTGCTGAACGACCGTATCATTATGCTGACCGAAGAGGTCAACGATACTACTGCCAGCCTGGTCATCGCCCAGCTTTTGTATCTGGAAGCCCAGGATCCCGATAAGGATATCAGCTTCTATATCAATTCCCCGGGCGGTTCCGTCAGTGCAGGCCTGGCCATCTTTGATACGATGAATTACATCAAGTGTGACGTATCCACCATCTGTATCGGTATGGCCGCCAGTATGGGTGCCTTTTTGCTGGCCGCCGGTGCCAAGGGAAAACGGTTCTGCCTGCCCAACAGCCAGGTGATGATCCACCAGCCTCTGGGCGGCTTTGCGGGTAGCACCTCGGAGATCGAGATCACCGCAAACCACTTAAAAAAGACCAAAGAAAAGCTCAGCAAAATGCTGGCGGAGTTCACCGGCAAAAGCTATGAAGAGATCCTGCGGGATACCGACCGGGATAACTTCCTTTCCGCCGATGAAGCCAAGGCCTACGGCCTGGTCGATGAGGTCATTGCCCATCGCTGATGATTATAAAAACCCGGCCACGGCCGGGTTTTTTTAACCCAAGGAGAAAAAGTATGTCTGAAAAGAAAAAGAATAGCTGCTCCTTTTGTGGCCGTCCCGCCGGCGAGGTCAACCTGATCGAAGGGATCGACGGAATGATCTGCTACGAATGTGTGGAGCTTTGTATGAATTTGCTGATCGGCAACGGCTACGAGCCCCAGCTGGATCAGCCGCCCCGCCGTAAAAAGCATAAGGAACAAAAGGCCGAGGAGATCCACGTCTATAAGCCCCAAGAGATCAAGGCTTTTTTGGATGAGTACGTCATCGGCCAGGAGCGGGCAAAGATCGCCCTTTCCGTTTCGGTGTATAATCACTATAAGCGGATTTTGAACCTGGAAAAAACCGCTCCCAGCGACGTGGAACTGCAAAAAAGTAATATCCTGCTGGTGGGTCCCACCGGCAGCGGTAAGACCTACCTGGCCAAAACCCTGGCCAAGATTTTGAACGTGCCCTTCGCCATCGCCGATGCCACCACCCTGACCGAGGCCGGCTACGTGGGCGAGGATGTGGAAAACATCCTCTTAAAACTGATCCAGGCCGCCGATTTTGATATCGAACGGGCCCAAAAGGGCATCATCTACGTGGACGAGATCGATAAGATCGCCCGTAAGAGCGAGAACGTCTCCATCACCCGCGACGTCAGCGGCGAAGGGGTTCAGCAGGCGCTCTTGAAGATCGTGGAGGGCACCGTTTCCAACGTACCTCCCCAGGGCGGCCGTAAGCATCCGAACCAGGAGTTTATTCAGATCGATACCACCAATATCCTGTTTATCTGCGGCGGTTCCTTCGATGGCATCCAAAACGTGGTCAAAAAGCGGATCGGCAAGTCCAATATGGGCTTCGGCGGTCAGGTGCAAAGTAAGGATGGCCCCAGCCTGAGCGAAATTTATCAAAAGATTGAAAGCCACGATATCACCAAATTCGGTGTCATCCCTGAGCTGGTGGGTCGTTTGCCGGTGCTGGTCACCCTGGACGAACTGGACGAGGAGGCTATGCTGCGGATTTTGACCGAGCCCAAAAACGCCCTGGTCAAGCAGTATCAAAAACTCTTTGACCTGGATGGGGTAGAACTGGAGTTTACCGAAGATGCCCTTAAGGCCATCGCCAATAAGACCATTCAGCAAAAGACCGGCGCCCGGGGCTTGCGCTCCATTATTGAGGGTGCCATGATGGACGTAATGTATCGGGTCCCCTCTATGGAAAACGTCAAAAAGGTGATCCTGGATGAAAACTTCGTGCTGAACGGCGGCGAAGCCAAAATTGAAATAGGGGAGGGCACAACGGATGAACAGTAATTTCTTCTCTATGCTCTTTCGGATGAAGTATATCGACCGCTGGTCTTTGATGCGCAACTCCCGGCAGGAGAGTTTGATGGAACATAGCCTGGAGGTGGCAGTGCTGGCTCACGCTCTGGCCACCTTGGGCAACCAACGGTTCGGCAAAAGCCATAACGCCGACCGGGCCGCCACTTTGGGCCTTTACCACGATGCCCACGAGATTTTGACCGGCGATCTGCCCACCCCGGTAAAATACCAAAACCCCGAGATCGAAACCGCCTTTAAGGGGGTGGAACAGGCGGCCAACCAAAGCCTGCTTTCTATGCTGCCGGAGGATCTGCGGCTCACCTATGAGCCCCTGGTCTGCGAGGCGGACGAAGCCCTGCGCCCCATCGTCAAGGCGGCGGATAAACTCTCCGCTTTGATCAAGTGTATCGAAGAGCGTAAGGCCGGTAACGGCGAATTCGCTAAAGCAGAACAGTCGGTGCTGGGCTCCCTTCAAAAAATGAATCTGCCGGAGGTGGATTGCTTCCTGAAGGAATACCTCCCCGCCTTCGAACTGACCTTGGACGAAATGCGAAACTAAAGACAGTGATATCTTGACATTTTAGCGCTAAAGTGTTAGAATACTTGATTGTACGGGCCATTAGCTCAGTTGGTTAGAGCTCCCGGCTCATAACCGGTTGGTCCTGGGTTCGAGTCCCCGATGGCCCACCAGAAAGGACCTGCTTTGCAGGTGCTTTTTCTCTGAATAATAATCGGATCTGCGAAGGAGGGAATGAAATGCCGGACATGATTCTGTGGATACTGGAGATTCTTGGAACGGTTTCTTTTGCACTTTCCGGTGCCATTGCGGCAATCAAAGC
>JAZQAR010000075.1:0-1870 GCA_045545315.1 Eubacteriales bacterium
CACAGGGGAAGGTGGGGTAGGTCCGGTCAAAATCCTTACCGCCGTTCAGGGGGGTGAACTTTTCGGTATCGATCACCTCGATAAAGTTATAGGGCTGGGCGTTCAGATCGCCCACCAGGATGGAATATCGATCCTTTTTGGCTTTTTCCATGATCTCACCGACCTGGGCGGCCTGGGTGGCGCCGGTGCCGTCCAGACAAAGGTGGGTGTTATAAAATACCAGTTTTTTGCGTCCCACCTTGATCTCCGCCCGGTCATAGGAGCGCTCTTCACCGTGTTGGGCCTCGAACATGGTGGTATCCACCTTGGTGATGGGGTATTTGCTGACGATCCCGTGGCCGTAGCCCGCATCCTCCAGGGAGGTGCCGAAGTAATAATATTCGTAGCCCAGTTTCTTGGCGATCAGCTCCATCTGGTCGTCGTAATAGATCACCGTTTCGGTGGGGCCGGTCACCTCCTGAAAGCCGATGATCTCTGCCCCAACGGATAAGATCTCCTTGGCGATCTCATCGTATTGGGAACCGCTGATAAAGCGCTTCACGTTATAGGTAGCCACCGTGATCTCCTGCTTTTTTCCGCAGCCGGAAAGGCAGGTCAGCATCAGGCTCATAACGGATAAAAATGCAACGATCTTTTTCATGGATCCCGAATTCCTCTCTCAAACGTAAAAAGATTGATTTTATTTTACCTGCTGTAAAGCGAATTGTCAATGTTTTTACAATTCCGGCAAAATATCATCTTGCAATATCGTTTACTTTCTTATATAATAGAAAAGTAATAAGTTAACGGGAAAGGATGAACCCCATGGGCAGAAATAAGATCAGTATTTCCGTAGCAGGCTTTGAATTTATCGTCACCACCGAGGAGGAGCGGGAGTATACCCTGGCTCTGGCGCAGACCGTGGATCAAAAGATCCGGGAGATCATCAAGGGCAACGACAAGCTGAGCGTTGCCATGGCGGCTATTTTAAGCTGCCTGGATCTTTGCGACGAAAACGAGAAAAACAAACTTTCCTGCGCCCGGTTGCGGGATGAGATCCGCCTTTACTTTGAGCAGATCGAGGCCCTGAACGGGATGAGTGCCGATCAGGCACGCCTGGCGCAGCTGGAGCGGGAAAACGAAGAATTGCGGAACCAGCTGCAGCAATATCAGGCCGGGCAGATCGGCTTTGATCAATGAGGATTTTGTTGGCCTCCGGCTCTCCCCGGCGCAGGCAATTGCTGGAGGAACTGGGCCATCGGGTAACGGTGGTCAAGCCGGATTTTGACGAAGCAACGGTCACCGAGCCGGATCCAAAAAAACTGGTGGAGGCCCTGGCCGCCGGCAAGGGCCGTTCAGTTCAGCCGCCCGAGGATGGGCTGCTGGTGGCAGCGGATACGGTGGTGGTCTTCCGGGGGAAGGTATTGGGCAAGCCCGCTGACCCGGAGGAGGCCTTCCGGATGCTGAATGCCATGAGCGGTCAAAGCCATCAGGTCTATACCGGGGTCTATCTGGCGAAGCAGGGCAAAGAGCGGATCTTCGTTGAGGGAGCAGAGGTGCGGTTCCGCACCCTGACCGATGCAGAGATCGAAGCCTATATCGCCACCGGCTCTCCCATGGATAAGGCGGGGGCCTACGGCATTCAGGATAGCGGCTTTGTGGCCGGCTATCAAGGCAGTTTTAACAATATTATGGGATTTCCCACGGAAAAATTTCAGGAAGAAGCGGAAAGGATATAAACAATGGATTTCAACAAAGACAAGATCATGCATTTTTTGCATAAATTCAAATTTGCCAACTACACCGATATCGGGATCGATTTAGGTACTGCCAATACCATCGTCTACCGTAGCGGTAAGGGTATTATCCTGCGGGAGCCCAGCGTGGTGGC
>JAZQAR010000076.1:0-3153 GCA_045545315.1 Eubacteriales bacterium
TGTCGGGTGTTTTTATTTAAAGGATTAAGCAACCACAGGAATGGCATCGCAATTGATCAAATCAATTTGCTCAACACCATTCTGGGCTCTCATGATCAGGTCAACGTCGGCATCATTTACAACGCCATCGTTGTTTACATCGGCAGCCATGATCTGGAAGTTATAACCATCCTGATCCGCATGAATGGTGCCGTTGCGCTTCTCGGTGATCAACACTGCATCCAACAGTTCAGCAGCGCCATTGGCATCCACATCACCGGGAATGACATTGATCTCAACAAAGAATTCCAAAGCTTCAACAAAGGTAAATTTATTCACCACATTATTGAACTTATTGACGGTGCCCTCTTCATCGTTGGTTACGATCGCACCGGTCATATTGGATTCTACCCGAATCGCAGATTCCGGAGCATCCAAGGTAACACCGGGGGTATAAGTGAAGGTCAGAGCAGCCACATCGCCGACCAAGACCGTACCGTTCACACTGGGAACTGCCACGATCAGCTTGCCGTTTGCAGCATTCTCATCGTTGATCACGCAGGCGTAATCGGGAACCATGGGCTCATAGCCAACCAAGGTCATCTTGGTAGCATCATAGGTCAGCTCGGTGGTGAAAGCGCTGAGAGAAGAACCATCCTTCACGCTGAGGACCAAAACGATCTCTTTATTGGCAGGAGAATAAGAATCCTGATCTAAGTTTACGGAAATGGGAGACTCGATCTTTTCAGTAGCTGCCTCATCAATATCTTCCCAAGAATGTCCGCAAAGACAGGTGGACTGCCATACGGAGGGATAATAGAAGTTGCCTTCCACAAAGAAGGATTCAGGAACGATATCGGCGCAAGCCACAGTCTGATTATGAATCTCTTCGTCGCAGGTATTACAGGTGGCGGTATGAGTACCGTCATCATTAATCACAAAGGTCACTTCATGAGGAAGTTCTGTGAAAGAAGTGTTTTCCAAGAAGGTCTTCTCGCCCCAATCGGTGCCGGGAGCAATGTTCTTGCCCACCTCAGCATCCCATTCACAGTTCTTCAGTTGCAACCGCTCAGTGGGGGTGGTGATCAATTTGTTTTCGTAGTCGGTAATATATGTTATAGTCTCATTGGCAAAGTTGAAGGTAACCAGCTTGGGGCCGGCATTGGGATTATCGGTGGTGATCAGACCCATATCCTGCGTCCAGGCCCACATGAAATAACCGTCTCCGGTCTGGTTGTTCAGCAGGCTCATGGCGCCGGTAGCATCCATGGGTGCAATTACTTGCTCAGCAGTGGGAGCCACACTGGGTCTTGCAAAACCGGCAGTGGGAGCCACAGCGTAGAACAAATACTCTACATTGCTGTCTACCATGAAGCGATCGCCCCAAATAAAGCCATCTGCAGCGCCGCCCAAGGAGTTCGTCTTATCGATAACCAGTTTGGTCAAAGGCTTTGCATCGCCAACCAAGTTGCCCTCACCGTCGATGGTTGCCCAGGTATTGCCGGTGGCATACAAACCATTGATCTTCGTAGTGCTCTTGGATTTAGCGTTATAGTTCAAACCGATGGCGTAGCTGGGAGTAACGGTTTCTTTAGTCTGAAGTTGACAGTTAACAACTGCCACATCGCAAACGTCACTTTCTACCAAGTTGCCATAACGGTTGGAAGCAATGAAGCCACCGCCATAACTGGGATCAATGGCATTCACCTTAACGATGGAATTCATCACCAGGGTGTTTTTCACACTAACATACTGATCACCGGCACCAACCAGCAAGCAGGTAGAAGCAGCAGTGGCAGCAGTACTCTCAACAACGGTATTGTTCACCGAGCAGTTGAGAATATGAACATCTCTGTGGTTAGCAATGTTACTATTGTTGGAGAATGCCAGAAACACACCAATGTTACCGGCTGCGTGCGTCAAAAGCTTGGAGTTATTAACATGCACGTTATTGAAGGTTACACCGCCATCAATATCAGCCGCACCACCGACCAAGCCGGCATAGGTACCGGTCCAGATGGTATCCTGCTTTGCAGTTTCAACCAAGGCATTCTCAAAAATCACATTGCTTACGGTCATGCCGCCATAGAAGCAGCCGCCGAAGAAGGGCGCATAAGCATAGTAGTTTTTGATGGTGTGACCCAAACCGTTGAAATCAAAATAGATATAAGTATATCTGGCATTACGAGAGTTAAAACTATTAAATAATGCTGCAAATACTTCGGCTTTGGTGTCGCACTCAATACCGGTTGCAGAGGCGGAGTAAATGTTGTAAGAGGTCTTCTTACTGTTGGGGATCATGCGACCCTTGGTCGTATATTTACCCGTCTCTTCATCATAGGTTGCCCAATCGGTGGTATCCCAATCGGCAATGTCCAGATCAGCAGTCAGATACACAACATCGCCGCTACTGAAGTTACTGTCGGCGTTTGCATCTGCTGCAGCGGTAATGGAGTTGTGGGATGCAGCGATCAGCTCGCCCACACTGTCGATCTTATACTCGGTATAAGCATCCGACTTGGTGGCTTTGCTGGCCAAAGGCAGAGCCGCAATCTCTTCATCGGTCAAGGTTGCTGCCGCACCGGAAGGTAAAATGATCATAGCGGCCATAGAAAGGACCATCATCACTACCAACAGTGCAGAAACCCAATTCTTTCTGTTCAAGGTTCATACCTCCTAAAAAGATTTTGCCATATGAGACCTATAAATCGATATAAGAATATATATAAATATAGGCACACCATTATTGTAGCATGAACCCGCCTTTATTGGCATAGTTTTATGTTGTTTTTATAGAACATTTTGTGACTTTCTTTTTAGACAAAAAATAAAAAAGCGCTGACCTTTCGGTCAGCGCTTTTAAGGTTTCTTATACAGTGGGAACGATAATGGTGGGCAGGGTGGTGGCCTTCACGAGGGTCACCTCATCGCCGGTTGCATTCTTCAACAGAATGGTGATATCGTTCACGGTTACGGTATTATCGCCATCTACATCAGCAGCCCAGATCTGGAAGGAAGCCTTCTGAGACTCATAGATGGTATCCTTCAGAGCCTGAATGACCATAACGCCATCCATCAGATCCACCTCACCATCTTGGTTCACATCACCTGCAGTGAAGGTGGGGACAGGACCAATATTCACATGGGTAACAGCGGCAGAAGCGGAAGCAGATG
>JAZQAR010000077.1:0-15439 GCA_045545315.1 Eubacteriales bacterium
TCATATTTTTTATATTTGTCAATATATAAAATGATATTTTTTATAAAAAGGCGGCCGTTTGGCCGCCTTTTATAGTTAGATATTAATTTCGTTGAACAGCTCGTAAGCATCCTGCGGGAAGGGCTTTTTCATTGCAAGACCCTCGTGGAGATCATAGTCCACCAGATCTTCCTTATAGGTACCAACCACACGGTTGCTCTTCCCTTCTGCCAACAGCTTAACGGCATAGCTCCCCAAGCGGCTGGCCAAAACGCGATCTCTTGCAGTGGGAGAACCACCACGCTGAACGTGACCAAGGATCGTAGCGCGGGTAATGATACCGGTCTCTTTTTCGATCTTTTCTGCAAGTTCCTCACAATGGCCAACGCCTTCGGCAACAACGACGATAAAGCTCTTCTTGCCAAGAGCCTGACCGGCCTTGATCTTCTTAACGCAATCGTCTGCATTGGCTTCAATTTCGGGCACCATTACAAAGGTGGCACCGGTTGCAATACCGGCATGGATAGCGATATAACCTGCATGACGACCCATAACTTCCACAACGGAACAACGGTCGTGAGAGGTCATAGTATCACGCAAACGGTCGATCATATCCAAAACGCAGTTTACGCTGGTATCAAAACCGATGGTAACGTCGGTGGAAGAGATATCGTTATCGATGGTACCGGGAACACCAATACAGGGAATACCGTGAGAAGAAAGATCCCCTGCACCGCGGTAGGAACCGTCACCGCCGATCACAACAATACCTTCAATATTATTTTCTTTACAGGTTTTAACCGCTCTCTGAATGCCTTCTTCGGTGCAAAACTCGGGGCTGCGAGCGCTGAACAGAACGGTACCTCCCTTTCTGAGAATACCGGAAACGTCGCTGGCCTTCATGGGGATAAAGTCGCCTTCCATCAAGCCGGCATAACCTCTTCTGACAGCAACAATTTCAATACCGCGAGACAGGGCCGCACGAACAACGGCACGTACTGCGGCGTTCATACCGGGGGCATCGCCACCGCTGGTTAAAACTGCAATTTTTTTAACTTTGGACTCCATAATCTATACCTCAACTAATATAATTCAATAATAACTTTTGCAATTATACACTATCTGTTCAGAAAAATCAATCCTATTTTACGACAATTTCCGATTCACCAAGGATTTTTTTCAGGCCGGAGATCAATTCGGGATGAAGATCTACACCAAACTGATTCAAAGTAGATACACTCTTCTTTGTGTCGCTGAAATAAAGGATACATTCGTTGACACCGGGATACTGTTTCAAAAGTTCTAATACCGTATTCATTTCACCGGAAATTTGAGAGGGTAATTTGATATACAATTTTCTTGTTTTTTCATCCAACTCGACAGGATCCGGATACCGCAACTCATCCACCAACAGTTTTGTTCCGCGAACCTCATCGTATTGAATTTTGCCCCGAACAAAAACCAAGCTTCCCTTCACCAATTTACTGCGCCACTTTGTAAAGGGACCCGGAAACAGGATTCCCTCCACACCGCCGGAGCAGTCCGTAAGGGTCAGGTACCCCATTTCCTTACCGGTCTTTGTTTTAACGGATCGAAAATGATCCAGTTGAGCAAAGCACCACACCTCTTTGCCGTCCGGAAGCGTATCCTCATCAAAACGATTGAATAAAGTGATATCCTTTCGATTATAGATATGCTTAAAGCGGTCAAAGGGATTTTCAGAAATATGGATACCGAGCATCTCCTTTTCAAAAGCCAGCTTATCAGCACGATCAAATTCCGGCTGTTGGTCTTTAAAAAACCTTGCGCCAACGTCAACCGGCTCTTCAATAAAGGAGAATAGGCCGATCTGCCCTTCCACCTGATCCCGCTTTTCGGCAGAAATACTTTCAAGCAATTGCTCAAATACCATTGTCAAATGCCGTCTGCTGAAGCCAAAGCAATCAAATACACCGCCCTTGATCATACTTTCAATGGCACGGTTATTGATATCAAAACCGACAACACGGTTACAAAAATCAACAAAATCTTTATATTCCCCGTTCTTTTCCCGTTCGGCAACAATTTCGTCCACCATCTTAATACCCACGTTTTTAATGGCCAATAAACCGAATACAATACCGTTTTCCGTGGCACAGAAGCGGGAATAGCTCTTGTTGATATGCGGCGGTAAAACGGGTATATGCAGCCGTTTACATTCATCAATATATTCGGCTGTTTTTTCCGTGGCACCGATAACACTGGTCATCAAAGAAGCCAGATATTCTTTGGTATAATGTGTCTTTAAATAAGCGGTTTCATAGGCAACGCGTGCATAACAGGTGGCATGGGATTTATTAAAAGCATATTTAGCAAAGTCGATCATCTGATCGAAGATCACGTTCGCTTCCCGTTCGCCGATCCCGTTGCGGATAGCGCCCGGTACCGTTTCGCCGTTCTCTCCCTCCGTACCGTACAGAAAAATAGCCCGTTCCTTTTCCATAACATCGGTCTTTTTCTTGCTCATAGCACGGCGCACCAGGTCTGCTCTTGCATAGGAGTAACCGGCAAGTTTGCGAACGATCTGCATCACCTGCTCCTGATAAACGATGCATCCGTTAGTAACCTTTAAAATAGACTCTAATTCAGGGATTACGTAGCGCACCTTATCCGGGTGATTCTTATTTTCGATAAAGGTGGGAATCGAATCCATAGGGCCGGGACGGTACAAGGAGATCACCGCAATAATATCCTCAAATACCGTGGGCTTCAGACGGGCAAGAACCTGCCGCATTCCGCCGCTTTCCATCTGAAAGATCCCCATAGTATTACCACTCGCTAAAGTCTTAAAAGTTGCTTGATCATCCAGGGGTATTTTTTTGATTGAAAACGAAGGGTCTGTAAGTTGAATCTGTTTTTCGGTATCGCGAATAATCGTCAGATTTCGCAAGCCGAGAAAATCCATCTTCAATAGCCCCAATTCTTCCAGGGTCGTCATGGTGAACTGGGTAACAAAAGACTCCCCATTCAGAGAAATGGGTACAAAATCGCTCACTTCCCGTTCGGTGATCACAACACCGGCGGCATGGGTCGAATTGTGACGCGGGAATCCCTCCAGCAGTAAAGATTGATCCAGCAACCGATGAACGGTCTGATTGGATTCATACAGTTCTTTTAATGCCGGAACGGAATCAATGGCATCCTTCAGGGTGATTCCCAATCTAAAGGGAATCATTTTTGCAACAGCATCCACTTCACTATATGCAAGACCCATAGCTCTGCCTACGTCACGAACAACCTGCTTGGCAGCCATCGTTCCGAAGGTCACGATCTGCGCCACGTTGTTTTCACCGTATTTATCGATGACGTAATCGATAACCTGATTCCGTTTTTCGTAGCAAAAATCAATATCGATATCCGGCATCGTCACCCGTTCCGGATTCAAAAAACGTTCAAACAGAAGATCGTATTCAATGGGGTCGATATCAGTGATCATCAGGCAATAAGCAACCAGAGAACCTGCGGCACTTCCCCGCCCCGGACCAACGGGAATATCGTTATTTTTCGCATAGGCAATAAAATCGCTGACGATCAAAAAATAATCCACGTATCCCATATCACGGATCGTGTTTAATTCATATTCCAATCGTTCCCGCAAATTATCGTTGATGCAGCTATAACGGCGCTCCAGTCCATCATAACAACGCTTTTTCAGATAGGCATAGCTATCTGTTTCGCCCTCGGGTAATTGAAATTTTGGTAAATGGAATTCACCGAATTCAAAATCATAGTGACAGCTTTCAGCAATTTTTACGGTGTTTTCCAATGCCTCCGGATACTGGCGAAAGAGCTCTTCCATTTCATCACCGGATTTCAAATAAAACTCATCCGTATCGAATCCGGGCGCATCCTCGTCATCCAGAGTTTTATTCATTTGAATACACATCAAAACTTTTTGTGTGTATGCATTTTCCTTATCAATATAGTGGGTATCATTGGTAGCAACCACCGGAATGCCGGTTTCGTTATGGATCTTCATCAATCCGGGCAGGATCACGGCATCCTCTTTATAACCGTGATTCTGAAGTTCCAGATAATAATCGTCGCCGAATATTGCACGGTACCGTAGAGCCTCGGTTTTAGCACCTTGATAATCATCTCTCAAAAGACGTTGCTGAACAGAACCGCCGATACATCCGGAAAGGCAGATCAACCCCTCGTGATACTGCTCCAAAAGTTCAAAGTCAGCTCGAGGTTTAAAATAAAAACCTTCGGTAAATCCTTTGGATACGATTTTGAGCAGATTGTGGTATCCGGTTTTATTTTTGACCAAAAGAATCAAATGATAGTAACGGCTGTCAAGATCATATTGTTTGTCCAGCCGTCCGTTTGGAGCCATATAGATCTCACAACCGATAACAGGCTTAATTCCGGCCTCTTTACAAGCCTTATAAAAATCAACGGCGCCGTACATAACACCGTGATCGGTGATCGCCAGGGCGCGCTGACCCAAAGCCTTTGCCCGGGCAACCACGTCCTTGATTCTGCAGGCGCCGTCTAAAAGGCTGTATTCGGTATGAAGATGTAAATGGACAAAATCTCTCATGACTGTTCCTTCAGTTTATTGGCGATTTCAATTATTTTATTCAGCTTTCTGCTAAGGCTGGGCTTGCTCATTTTACGTTCACAACGCTCTGCGAGCACCGTTAAAGTTTCCTCCGGATAATCCTTACGTAGTTGTGCAACATAGGCAAGATCCTCAGCCAATGCGCTTAAACCAATGGTCTTTTCAATATGGTTAATGGCTTTGATCTGTTCAACGGATTTATTCATCGCCTTATCCATATTGTAAGATGCGCAATTATCGATCCGATTGTTATTATTATTGGTTTCTTTTTCAATTTTAATATTCATTAATTCAAAGGCCGCTGAGCGGGCACCAAGAATATAAAGAATATCGTATATTTTTTGGCTGTCCTTTAAATAGATCACGTAATTGGATCTTCGCACCACCATCCGAAAACCCGGGCGATGCTTATTCAGAACCGACAATGCTGATTTAGCTAAAGAATAATAGGGTGTTACCAGCTCAAAGTGGTAAGCAGATGCCGGATCACTCAGATATCCGCCACCTAAAACAGCTCCCCGCAAAAAGGAAACAAACTGTTTTTCGTTTTTAACCAAAGAATCCGGCACCTGTAGCGAAAGCTTTTGATCATTATAGATCCCCAGCGCCTCGTAAAAATGGCGCGCGGACTCCCCTTCCATACTTGCGGTATATGCATTTGCAGTCTCATCCATCATAAAGAAGGTGTTTTTTACGATACCGCTCAGGCGTTGCAGCCGGTTGATTACCAAAACGTTTTCCGTAGCGATCTTCAGTTGATCCGCATCTACTACCTGGCCGAACAAAACCATACCCGCAAGTTCCGATATTATTTGCGCCGGATTCTTTTCATCGATCCTGCACAATTCTTCTTTTACGTCAAAGCTGAACGACAAGCTGTTCAAACTCCCTTCATTCTGTCTCTAAAAAGCGAACCTCACAATGCATCTCAACGCCGAATTGTCGGATCACTTCGTTACGAATATGATCGATCAACGTTTTAACGTCTGCCGCCGTTGCATTTCCGCTATTGATCACAAATCCGCAATGCTTCTCGCTGACTTGAGCATCACCGATTTTAAACCCACGCAGACCGGCATCCTGGATCAACTTACCAGCAAAATAACCCTCCGGCCGTTTAAAGGTACTGCCGGCACTGGGGTATTCCAAGGGTTGTTTATCGATTCTTCTTTGTTGATAATCCTTGATCGTGTCACGAATCTGTAACCTGTCCCAGGGACAAAGCCGAATTTTCGTGGAAAGGATCAGCAGTTCGGGGTGCTCCATAAAATAGCTGTGGCGATAACCAAATGCATGATCATCCGCTTTTAAAGTATGGATTTCGCCGTTTTCATCCAAATAATCAGTTGACACAACCACCTGATCCATTGTTCCGCCATAGGCCCCGGCGTTCATAAATACCGCTCCACCGATGGTTCCGGGAATACCATGGGCAAATTCAAATCCCGATAAGCCATTATCCGCCGCAAAGGAAGAAACCTTGACAAGGCGCACACCGGCACCAACAGTGATACAACCGGTATCATCTAAATCTAAACAACTTAAACGATCAGTTTTTAACAAAGCATATCTACAACCGTCATCAGAACCCAAAATATTGGAGCCGTTGCCGATATAAACAAGCTTGATTCCTTTTTGTTTCACGTAAGCCAAGATCTTTTGGCAATGCTCAACAGACTCCGGATACAGCACCAGATCGGCAGGACCGCCAATTTTAAAGGTGGTCAACTCCTTTAAGGTACAATCCGTACGAAAAGGAATGGATTCAGTTGTCAGATAATCTTTAAAATCAGTCATATAACCCTCAAAAATCAAATAAACACATTTGGCTGCTCACCGGAATATCGCCGAATACCCCTTCCCTGTTCATCAATTCCACGTTGGTGGTCGATATACCGGCCCGAACACGGAATTCCTCCTGGGAAAGAATATCACCCTCATCGCGCGTTTTTACAATGCTTTCGGCTGCGTTTTCTCCAACGCCACTCAAAACGCTGAAGGGCATACGGATCTTTCCATCTTCGATGGTAAAGTTTTTAGCCTGGGATTTATAGATATCTACCGGCAAGAATTCGATGCCACGCATCATTGCTTCGATAACCACCTGATAGGTATTGATCGTACCGTCATCTTTGGCGGTCTTAGCCTTGCCAAGATCTTCTAATTTTCGAATGACACCCCGCAGATGCTCCGGACCTTTAGCAACGTCAACTGCATCAAAGCCTTCCGGCCGAACCGTAAAAGTGGCGCAGTAAAACTCCACGGGATAGTGAATCTTATAGTATCCCAATCGCATTGCGCCCATAACGTAGGCGGCGGCATGAGCTTTCGGGAACATATACTTGATCTTCAAACAGCTATCCAAATACCAATCGGGCAGGTCATGGGTTTTCATTGCCTCGATCATTTCATCGGTCAGTTGTTTTTTCGCCTTACCCTTACGAACGATCTCCATGATCTTAAAGGCCATACTGGGCTCAAGCCCTTTATGGATCAAGTAAACCATAATGTTATCACGGGTACCGATAACGTCTTTGATTTCACATTTTCCTTCGCGGATCAGATCCTGGGCGTTCCCGATCCACACGTCGGTACCGTGGGAAAGACCGGAGATCTGCAACAATTCAGAAAAGTTCTTGGGCTTGGCTTCCATCATCATCTGCCGCACGAACTTGGTGCCCATTTCAGGCAAAGCCAAGGTACCGGTCTCACAATCAATTTGTTCCGGAGTGACCCCTAAAGCAGCGGGACTGGTCAGCAAGCTGTAAACCTGAGGATCATTCATAGGAATATCCGCGAATTTCAGCGGAGTCAAGTCCTCCAGATGCTTTAAAAGGGTCGGAACGTCGTGTCCGAGAATATCCAACTTCAAGATCGTATCATGAAGAGAATGGAAATCAAAGTGGGTGGTCAAAATATCAGAATTTTGATCATCAGCAGGGTGTTGAATCGGACAAAAATCGTAAACGCTGTATTGCTTGGGGATAACGACCATACCTGCAGGATGTTGCCCGGTGGTACGCTTAATCCCAACACAACCGTCAACTAATCGTTGCTCCTCGGCCTTGTTCAGCTTCATTTCACGGCTTTCCAAATACTTTTTAACGTAACCGTAAGCAGTTTTGTCCGCCAAGGTGCCGATGGTACCGGCTTTAAAAACATAGCCTTCGCCAAAGAGTTCTTCAACGTACTTATGAGCAATAGATTGATATTCACCGGAAAAGTTCAAGTCAATATCAGGCACCTTATCCCCCTTAAAGCCAAGGAAGGTTTCAAAGGGAATATCATGACCGTCGGTTCGCATGGCAGTACCGCAATTGGGGCAATCCTTATCCGGTAAGTCAAACCCGGAACCAACAGAGCCATCCTCAAAGAATTCACTATGCTTGCAGTTAGGACAAACGTAGTGAGGCGCCAAAGGATTAACCTCGGAAATACCGACCATAGAAGCGGCAAAAGAGGACCCGACCGACCCACGGGAACCAACGGAATACCCGGCCTCGTTAGATTTTTTTACCAACTTCTGTGCGATCATATACATAACGGAATAGCCGTTACCAATGATAGATTCCAGTTCACGTGCCAATCGTTTTTCAACGATTTCCGGCAAGGGATCGCCATAAATATCGTGAGCTGTTTGCCAGGCGATGGTTCGCAATTCTTCTTCCGCACCCTCCATTTCAGGGGCGTGCATCCCAAAGGGAATGGGAACCAATTCCTCTACCATATCAGCAATCATATTGGGATTTTCCACCACAAAGCGATGGGCTTTTTCATAAGGGAGGTAATCGAACTCATCCAGCATCTCTTTGGTATTGCGGAAATAAAGAGGCGGTTGATTGTCTGCATCCTGGAATCCGTTACCAGCCATTAAAATTCGGCGGAAAACCTCGTCTTTTGCATCCAGAAAATGAGTATCGCAGGTCGCTACAACAGGCTTATTCAGTTCCTCAGCCAGTTCAACGATCTGTAAGTTAAGATCTTGCAGAGCCTCTACGTTTGCAACGGTACCGTTACGGACCATATATTCATTATTTCCGATGGGTTGAATCTCTAAATAATCGTAAAAAGATGCAATCTCCAACTGACGTTCCCGAGGTTGTTTTTCAACCACTGCACGGAACAATTCCCCTGCCTCGCAGGCACTACCGATGATCAAACCCTCTCTTAAACGTTCAATTTCAGAACGGTACATCAAGGGGCGACGGTAGAAGTGGTTAATGCTGGAATAAGTAATCAGTTCATATAAATGCTTTAAACCGACCTTATTCTTAACCAAAATAATAATATGGTAACGTTTTGTGTTCTTATCTTTATAGGTTTCCTTCGGATCGAAGCCGGGCACGGTATCGTCCACCAGATACCCCTCAACACCGTAGATCATTTTAACGCCATACTGTTCGGATGCAGCCTGGGCGCTGGGATAATTCTGCAAATTACCGTGGTCGGTGATCGCAATGGCTTTATGTCCCCAATATGCAGCTCTGCTCACGTAATCCTCGATGGTATTAACCGCATCCATAGAAGACATATTGGTATGCAGATGAAGTTCTACCCGCTTTTCAAGGGCGTCATCGGTACGAATCACGTACTTGGTCTCAAAAATGCATTTAGCATTGATCACATAGTCCTCTTCGTATTTATCATACATAGACTGACCGCTGGCACCGATACATTTACCGGGCTTGAGCTTACCGCCAAGATCCTCTGCTTTTTCCGCAGGGACCATAAATTTAATAATTATCGAGCCGGTAAAATCAGTTATGTAAACCGAAAAGCGTACATTTTTATTATCCCAAGTGTTTCTGGAATCACATTTGAAGATCTTACCCATGACCGAAACAGTACCATTCACCTGGCTCACGTTATTTAAAGCATAAAAGTTACGGTTGACTCGATCCCCATAGATAATATTATCAGTCAATTTAAAGGGAATTTTAGGCATTTCAGTGGGAGCCTGAACCGGTCTTCTCCACTCCTTTTTGGGTGCTTCCTGAACCTTGGGCGCCGGAGACGGTTCGGGAGGCGGCGGAGGAAGCTCTTCGACTACTTCCGGCACTTCGGGAACTTCAACTTCCTCGACCTGCAGATTTCCATCAAAATTCATTCTATAGGAAACCCCAAACCAGGTCGACAAAATCTCACTGATCGTTTTTTGAACCCCAAGGGCCTCCATAATATCCAAGCCGCCATATTTCAGCGAGATGGTTATTTCTCCATCCCCAACGTGGATATCGGATTCATTTAAAAAGCCGTTTACACCGCCGTTTTTGCGCTTTGCACCGGCAATAACGTCCAACCAATAAGTTTCATCGAATCTTACGTTAGCAAAGCCGGGAATAATTTCTACGTTGTTCAACTCGTAGGTATCTCTGATCTTATCCTCAAGCTTTAAGATATCAGCAAAAGACACATAGCTCGCAAAGGAGGCATGTGCCTTGATAATTCTATGTTGCTGGTTCGCTTCTACCTTGGTGATCGAGGCTGATTGAAACATCTCACGCTCCCGATCAGTAAAGGAACAGCGTTTAAAATATGATAACAAATCCTTATTTGTCATTAATATCTTCCTTAGTCATTCTTTCGATTTCATCCATCAGCGCAGTAAACAACTGCTCTTCTGGAACTTTTTTAATGATCTCGCCCTTTTTAAAGATCAGTCCTTCCCCATTGCCACCGGCGATTCCAATATCCGCCTCACGAGCCTCGCCGGGACCGTTTACAGCGCAACCCATAACGGCGACCTTCAGGCCACAACGGTTATTCTTCAGAGCTTTTTCAACCTGTTCGGCGATTTCAATTACGTTGATGCGGGTTCTTCCGCAGGTGGGGCACGAAACCAATTGACAAGCCCCCTCCACAAGATCCAACGCCTCCAGAATTTGGAAGCCGGCCGCGACCTCTTCAACAGGATCCGCTGTCAAGGAAACACGAATCGTGGAACCGATACCATCAGACAGCAAGCTACCGATACCGATCGCATTTTTTACGATCCCCATTTGCTTGGTTCCGGCTTCCGTTACGCCTAAATGGAAGGGATAATCGCAAATCTTGCTTAAAAGCCGATAGGCAGCGATCATTTTATGAACGTCCGAACTTTTAATAGAAATAACGATGTCTTCAAAATGATATTTTTCCAAAATACGAACGTGTCGCATAGCGCTTTCGACCAAGGCTTCCGGTGTGGGTGAACCGTATTTTTCCAACAATTCCTTTTCCAAAGAACCGCCGTTCACACCAATGCGGATGGGAATTCCCTTTTCTTTACAGGCATCAACCACCGCCTTGACCTTTTCTTCGGAGCCAATATTACCGGGGTTAATGCGAATTTTGTCAACGCCTGCCTCAATAGAAGCCAAAGCCAGGCGGTAATCAAAATGAATATCCGCAACGATCGGCACGGAAACAGCTTTCTTTAATCTACGAATCGTTTCAACGGAATTCATATCCGGAATGCTGAGGCGGATAATTTCGCATCCTGCCTTTTCCAAAGCAATTGCTTGAGCAACCGCTGCATCGTGATCGCCGGCAAGTGTATTCAACATTGATTGCACATAGATTCTTTTATCGCCTAATATTAAATTTCCAACACGAACTTTTCTTGCCACCGGACACTCCTCCGTTATCAGAACAAATTAATAATATCCTTTGCAGTTACTAAAATCATAATACCCATCAAAATAACCAATCCTGCCGCATTGATCCAAACTTCGATCTTTGGATTTAAGGGCTTTCTTCGGATCGCCTCAATGAGTAAAAGCAAGATCCTGCCACCGTCCAACGCCGGAAAAGGCAACAGATTCATAATACCCAGATTGATTGAGATCATCGCTACGATCATCAGCAAGGACGGTAAACCGCCGGTCGTTGCGCTTTCACCGATTGCAGAGGCCGTGCCAACAGGACCACTGACCTGGGAATAATCTGCCTTCATCGTGAACATTGACCCCACAAAAGAAT
This sequence comes from Eubacteriales bacterium, assembly GCA_045545315.1. Taxonomy (GTDB): domain Bacteria; phylum Bacillota; class Clostridia; order Oscillospirales; family QAKW01; genus QAKW01. The sequence continues at coordinate 11,546 of JAZQAR010000077.1, forward strand.
AGATCGACCGGGAGATCGAGATCGTAGAACCAACGGAATAGCGCAGAACGCTGATTGGCGTTTTTTTAAGACCGTACACCTTAAAATCAGTATCGTAGAACGAGGTGTTTTGAACTTCGATTTTAGGAAATTCCACGTCGTTCAAAACTACCCGCTTACCGTTTCTGGAAACTGTAACGTCAAAATTAACTGCTTTACTGTTTCGGGAAAGAGCGTAAGAAATATCGGTATAGGTGAAAATGCGGTAACCGTCAATGGAAATGATTTTATCATTTTCCTTAAGTCCGTGATTTAAGGAAACGGCATTTTCATCAAATTGGGCAACCGTTGTGGAGGGGAAGGCCGAAAAGCTGGTAGCATAGATGACACATATTAACACAAAACCCATTAAAATGTTCATCGCAGCACCCATAACAAGTACTAAAAAGCGCTTCCAGCGGGGTTTATTGGAAAAAGCGTTCTCGTCGTCGCTGTCTCCATCTTCACCTTCCATCTGCACGTAACCTCCAATAGGAAAAGCGCGCAGAGAAAATTGACAAAGCTTACCTTGTCGTTTGAAAAGTGCAGGTCCCATACCGATAGAAAACTCGTGTATCTTGATCTTTGCCCATACAGCGGTAAAAAAATGTCCCGCTTCGTGGGAAATAATCAATACACCAAACACCAGCACCGTAATTGCTATGTTGATAATTGTTTGCATCAAATCGAACTCTTTCTATAAATTGACAATACTTTTTCTCTTGCAAAACGGTCTGTCTGCAAAATACAATCTAGATCTTCGGCACAACCTTGGGGCACACAATCCATCGTCGATGCTACAAGTGCTTCGATATCTAAAAAACGAATCTTATTTTCCAGGAACAAAGCAACCGCCTGCTCGTTGGCACCGTTAAGCATCGTGGGATATAAGTCTCCAAGCTTACTGGCCTGCTTCGCCAGTTTTAAACATCCAAAGGTATCCTCATCGGGCGCCTCAAAATGAAGGGTTTTTCCAAACAAAGATAAGCCGTAATCACCACTTGCAACCCGATCAGGATAAGTTAATGCGTATTTGATGGGCAGATACATACTGGGTACACCCATTTGAGCGATCACGGAATGATCGGCAAATTCAACAGCCGAATGAACGATACTCTCCCGATGAACAACAACTTCAATTTGCTCGTCGGTAAGATCAAACAGCCATTTTGCCTCCATCCACTCCAAGCCCTTATTCATCAAGGTGGCGCTATCGATGGTAATTTTTGCGCCCATACTCCAATTGGGATGCTTAAGCGCATCCTTCGCCGTTATATTCTTCAGGTCCTCTCTCTTTTTTCCAAAAAATGGGCCTCCGGAGGCTGTTAAAAGAAGTTTATTGATTTTATTTTGAGCGGCACCCTGAATGCATTGAAAGACAGCACTGTGCTCACTGTCTACCGGAAGGATACGAACACCTTTTTCAGCAGCAGCCTTCATCACGATCTGCCCGGCACATACCAAGGTTTCCTTATTCGCCAAGGCAATATCCTTACCGGCGGCGATGGCGGCCATTGTGGGTTCTAAACCGATCATACCCATCATCGCAGTTACCACCAAATGCACATCTGGGGCAGAAGCAACTTTGCAGTTGCCACTCTGCCCCTCGTATACAACACAATCGGTTCCGCTTAATCGCTCTCTTAAAATACGTGCAGCATCCGGTTGATAAACGCTGACCAATGGAACGTTAAATTCACGAACCTGTCTCTCCAGCAAGTCAATATTGGACCCTGCACTTAAAGCACCCACCTGAATTCCAAGATCACGGCAAACCTGTAAGGTTTGGGTGCCGATGGAACCGGTGGAACCAAGAATTGCAATCTTATTCATTTGATCACCCGATTAAAGTTTGTGTATTCAATAACATATAAAACATCGGCGCAATAAAAATCAGACTATCAAGCCGATCCAAAAAACCACCGTGTCCGGGAAGGACTTTACCAAAATCCTTAACCCCATAAGAACGTTTGATATACGAGAAGGAAAGATCGCCGATCTGCCCGATCACAGTTCCACAAACACTGTACAGCAATACGATCAACCAATTTACGGTTGCGCCGGTGATACTTTGGTAAATAGCGCAAACCGCAAAGTAAGCACCAACAGAGAAAACAGCCCCACCAATGCAACCTTCAACGGATTTTTTAGGGCTGATATTAGGGAACGGACGATTTTTACCGATCAATATACCCGTTAAGTATGCAAAAATGTCGGTGCACCAAGCACTGCATACGATACAAAGGACCATATAAAGCAGGCCATGTTCCATTCTTCTGATGAAAATGATGTTGGATAGGAAGCAACTGATGACAACGGTAATGAACATCGCCACGGTTGCTTCGCTGAATTTGGTTTGTTTAAAGTTTGCCATCAAAACAACAAATAATGCAACCAGATAGAAAAAGGAGATTATGACCACACCGAAATACGGGTTTCGGGTCGGAAACAGATAAGGCCTTACCACAAAAGACAAAGGAACTGCGGCTCCATAAACCAAGCAGGGTAAAAGTAATTTCTTCTTTGTTGCGCATCCGGCGCAAGTAAGTGCCTCATAAATGCATAGGCAAATTAAGATTGCAACCGCAATCTCAAATAGCGGTGAAATCCCCGAGACCAGGAATAACACACCGAATATACCCAATACAATAAACGAGGTCCACAATCTCTGAAGAAAATTTTTAATCATACCCCGCCAAACCTCCTGTTTCTTTTTTGATATTCAATCAACGCCTGATCAAGATGCTCCGGTTTAAAATCAGGCCATAAAATATCGGAGTACCAAAATTCAGCGTATGCAGCCTGCCAAAGCAAAAAGTTCGACAAGCGTTTTTCTCCGCTGGGACGGATGATCAGATCAACGTCACTGCAATCGCTGTAATACAGCATTTTACCAAAGGTCTCCGGGTCAACGTCATCAATAGACATTTCCCCGGATTGAACCTTTTGAATCGCTTGTTTAACACCGTAAACAATTTCATTTTGACCGCCGTAGTTCATTGCAACGTTTAAAGTCAAACCGCTAAACTTAGAGGTCAAATCCATAATACGATCCATTTTTTCACGAAGAGCTCCGGTAAATACCGATAAGTCACCTAAAAAGCGAATCCGAACCTTCTCTTTTTCAAAGGTATTCAAAGCGTCGTCAATAAATTCTTCCAAAACCTGCATGATTCTGGAAACCTCTTCCTGCGGGCGCTTCCAATTCTCTGTTGAAAAGGCATACACGGTCAAATTCTTTAATCCGATATCCCGGGCATAGTATGAAATGGTTTTAAACACCTTTGCTCCTGCAACGTGACCTGCATAGCGAGGAAGTCCACGTTTTTGTGCCCATCGCCCGTTGCCGTCCATAATGATACCCACGTGATTCGGCAAGCAGGTTGGATCGAGTTTTTGCTGTTGCTTTTTAAATAAACCCATTGAACTCTCCCAAAAATAAATTAAACAGCCATGATCTCTTTTTCTTTTTCTGCTACCATCTTATCAATTTCGGCAACGTACTTATCGGTCAACTTTTGGATATCGTTCTCAATACCCTTCAGATCATCCTCGGTAATTTCGTGAGCTTTTTCCTGCTTCTTGAATTTATCAAGAGCATCACGGCGCACGTTGCGGATAGCAACCTTGGATTCTTCGCCGTACTTTTTAACGTCTTTAGCCAACTCACGACGACGCTCTTCGGTGGGCTGAGGGAAGCTCAGACGGATCACTTTACCGTCACTGGTGGGAGTAATGCCGATATCAGACGCCAGGATGGCTTTTTCGATCTCTTTCACCAAGCTTGCATCCCAGGGCTGGATCATCAACATACGAGGTTCAGGAACGCTGATGGCAGCAACTTCGTTGATCTTACTGGAAGCGCCGTAATAATCC
>JAZQAR010000078.1:0-10644 GCA_045545315.1 Eubacteriales bacterium
GCGTTATAATCAAATTCTGCTTTTTATAAAGCATTGTCCTTAAGAAAATGGCCCCTTCCCGGTTCTTTTTTGTTTATTTATATGCTCGGTATAGGAAGGTCACGATCTGACCGCGGGTACAGGCCGCATTGGGACCAAAGGAGGTGGCACTCAGACCGTTGGTGATCTGATTTTTTACCGCCCATTGTACCGCATCCTTGTAGAAGGCACCTGCCTTCACGTCCGCAAAGGGATTGGTTGCAGAGACCTTTTGGCTGCCCTTGGCACGCCATAGGAAGGTGACCACCTGCCCCCGGGTACAGGGATTATTGGGGGAGAAGGTGGTGGCGCCGGTACCGTTGGTGATACCGTTTTCTACTGCCCACAGCACCGCATCGAAATAGAATTGACCCTTCTTTACGTCGGCAAAGGGATTTTGGGTGGTCTTGGGCTTGGGGGAGCCGGCGGCTCTCCATAGGAAGGTTACGATCTGACCCCGGGTGCAGGTTGCATCGGGGGCAAAGGTGGTTGCGGTCATGCCGTTGGTGATCTTTCCATTCACCGCCCATTGCACCGCATCGTAATAGAACTTCCCGCTCTTGACGTCGGTAAAGGGGTTTTTGACGGCAGCGGTCAGGGGCTTATAGCGGTATTGAACGGAGGTGGCGGTGGCATCCTTGGCGGAGGTCCAGCTGCCGGTCTTGGTGTACTTATAGTAATTTACAGCCGCTTTGTTTTGGTAAACGTACATTTTGTACCAGTAGCAGGTGCGGGCACCGTGGCTACCGAAGGCGCCGTCGCAGGTCACGGAGGAACGGCAGTAAAAATCGTTGCCGTTCTTATCCTTCAGGCGATAATAGGTATAGCGGCTATCATCGTAATCCTGGTGCGAGGAGGCTTCGTAAACGTTTTCCTTGCCAACGCCGTCGTAGTGGTTATAGGAGCCGGTCTGGGCAAAATTGGCGTTGTTCCCGGTACCGGCACCGCAGTAATGATAGTAATAGTAGTCTGCCAAAACCCGGGTCTCAGAGGTGGCCAGGGGCAGGGCAGAGGTATAGGTGGCGCCGCTGTTCTCGTATTCGGTCTTTGCAAGGGCACCCTTGGTCCATTCGGCACCGGGTGCGGCCTTCGCTATCTGCTCGTAGGTGTGGCGGTATTCGATCTTGTAATTGCTTGCGGTGACCGAAGCGGGCAGGGTATTGGTATAGATCCAGCTATCGGCAGAATTATAACCTACCGAGAAGGAGACCCGGGTAGATCTTGTGCTGTAAAACTGGTTCTTTGCGGTCAGTACAAGGGTGTAATCGCCGTCCCCCAGAGCGGTCGAATAGGTGCAGATCCCGTTTTGAACGGTGGGCTTGATGGCAAGATCGGAGGATACAAGACTTCCGTTCTTGGCAAGATCCATGGTATAGCCGGCGGCCTGGGCATCCTGCTTCCAGGTAAATACGCTGGTTTTCCCGTTTTCGGAAACGTTCACGACCGGCGCAGCGGGGGCAGAGACGATTTCAAGGCTGAATTTTTGCGCGGCGCTGTCGTTTTTGTAATAGAGCCAGATATTGGTTCCGTCGGCCGTGGAGCCGTTGCTGAGATCGATGACACATTCGGTACAATCGGCGGTCAAAAAGCTGCCGTAGATGCTCCAACGCTGTCCGCCGCCGCCATGATAGGTGTAGGTGGATAGGTTGGCGGTATTTTCATTTGTACCGTGCTGAACCTCCATAGAAAGCTTGTTATAGTCGCTGATGATCTTGTAGGTACCGTCGGAGTTACGGGTAAAGTGAAAGTACTGCTGGAGAGAATTACTTTTGGTGGCAAGAACCACGTTGCCGTCCGGTTGTACCTGCAGAGCTTTGTTGGCGGCGGTGTTCACGATCCGCCCGTGGAACTCGTTGCCCGGGTTGCTTTTGGTCAGCCCGGTCTTCCAGGAGCCGCCAACCCCCAGGTAAACGTAGCCCAGGAAGTCGCCGGTGTAGCCGTTGTTGCTCTCCAATTGGCTAACGGTCATCTCGTAGATGGCAGTATATCCGGTGCCGCTGTTCCCGGCCCGATACCCACCGGTGCTGATCAAAACGTTGTCGCCGTTGACCTGCTCCACCACCGAAACGTGGTATTTATAGCAGGCCAGCGCCTTGGCACGGGGTGCGCCCCGTCCGCCTCGGGTAAACCCGAACCGGCTGTAGGCGGCGGTATACCAGTTTTCGCCGGCGTAGATGGTGGGCATCCACTTGCCGGTCAGCTCCTCCACACGGGCGGTGGCAAACCAGGCACAGCCGCTGGTGGTATAGGCCCATTGCCCCCAATTTGGATCGGCCGCAAGCCTGCTGTAGGGGCCGGAATGGATGTCAATGGTGATCCCTCTGTAGCCGTTGTTCTGGATAACGGCCGCCGAGGTACTGACGGTAATGCAGGAGGCGATCATCGTGATGATAAAAACGATCAAAATGGGTTTGACGAACTTTTTCATAGGATCTCCTTATTCATTGGATGTTTTCTTACATTATTTTAGGTTAGAAACAAAATAAAGTCAAGTTAAAAAGAAAAAAGGACATTCGATTGAATGTCCTTTCTTTGGCGCGCTGGAGAAGATTCGAACTCCCGGCCTTCTGATCCGTAGTCAGACGCTCTATCCAGCTGAGCTACCAGCGCATTTGCTTTTTCTAAAGCCTATATATGATATCACGGAAGAAGCAAAATGTCAACCCCTTTTTTAAAATAATTCTCAAAGGCGCTACCCCTCCCAAAAAAGGAAAATAATTGCCCAAAATCAAACGAAAATGCCCTAATTTGAACTTTACATTTGAATTTTATCCTGCTAAACTATAGTTAAGAATAAAAACGGAGGTTTTTCTTATGGAACGTTTGAAAATCGGTGTGATCGGCTGTAGCGGGATGGCAGAAGGCCATATGACCGCCGTTGAAAAAAACGTCAATGCAGATCTGATCGCTGTTTGCGATATCAATTTGGAAAAGGCGAAAAGATCCGCCGAAAAGTTTAATGTGGAGCACGTTTTCCGGGATTATAAAGAGCTCTTGGCCATGGAGGAGGTCGATGCCGTGATCATCGTCACCCCGGACCAGATCCATCGGGAGCAGGCCATCGCCGCCCTGGAGGCCGGTAAGCACGTGCTGTGCGAAAAGCCCTTGGCCCTGACCCGTGAGGATTGCGACGCCATTGTGGCTGCCGCCAAAAAGAGCAACAAAAAGTTTATGGTGGGGCAGATCTGCCGCTATACCCCCGGCTTTTTGGCCGCCAAGGAATTGGTGGAGGATGGGGTGATCGGCGAGCTAACCTTTGTGGAAAGCGAATATGCCCACGATTATACCGGTATTATCGAGCCCGGTACCTGGCGTGCCGATCCCCTGCGTAACGGCGTTGTGGGCGGCGGTTGCCACGCTGTGGATCTTTTGCGTTGGATCGCCGGAGACCCCAGCCTGGTTACAGCCTATTCCAACCGTAAGGCCTTCCCTCATCTGGAATATGACGATACCACCGTTGCCATTATGCAGTTCCCCAACAACGTGATCGGCAAGGTGTTCGTTTCCATCGGCTGTAAGCGGAACTATACCATGCGAACCGTTCTCTACGGAACCAAGGGCACCATCATCACCGATAATACCAGCACCCATATGCTGGTGTTCCAAAACGAACTGCCCGAGGGTCTTTTGGGGAGCAAGCAGCTTAAGGGCATCAATACCCCTCTGCAGGTGCCCATCAAGGTGAACAACCATAACACTGTGGGCGAATTCAACGAATTCTGTAAGATCATTCTGGAGGATCTGCCCGTTTCCACCACCGCCCGGGAGGGTGCCAAGACCGTTGCCGTTTGCCAGGCGATCGTAAGATCCGCCGAAACGCTGCAACCCATCGCACCCGACCTGAACTTCTAAACAAAAAGGGGGAACCTTTTGAAAAAGGTTCCCCCTTTTGATCCCCTTCGAAAACTTTCAATTTATGGAACTGTTGAAAAACAGTTCTTTTTTGTTTGTCAAATTGAGTGTTTTTGAGGGATTTTAAAACCCCCTTTTTGCAAAAAGGGGGTTTTAATGGGGTTTGGGGCAACGCCCCGATTTCTTACTTATTCTTTTTGGAAACTTCCTTCAGCCGCAGGGTATTGCTGAGGGTCTGCTTGCGCAGGCGGATGTTCTTGGGGGTTACTTCGATATATTCGTCGTTGGCGATGAATTCGATGGATTCCTCCAGGCTCATCTTCTTGGGGGGGATCAGCCGCAGGGCCTCATCCGCACCGCTGGCCCGCATATTAGTGGCGTGCTTGCGCTTGCAAACGTTCACGGCGATATCGTCGCCCTTGGGGTTCATCCCCACGATCATTCCTTCGTAAACGGGGGTAGAGGGATCGATAAAGAGGGTACCCCGCTCCTGGGCGTTGAATAAGCCGTAGGTCACGGCCTCACCGCTTTCAAAGGCGATGAGGGAGCCGCTGGAACGGCCGGGGATCTCACCCTTATAGGGCTCGTAGCCGTGGAAGATGGAATTCATGATCCCTTCGCCCCGGGTGGCGGTCAAAAAGTCGCTCTTGTAGCCGATCAGACCCCGGGCCGGCACCAGGTATTGCAGCTTCATCCGACTGCCGTTGGGCTCCATGGAGATCATCTCGCCCTTGCGGGAGCCCAAACGCTCTACTACGGAGCCAACGCTGTCCTCGGGCACGTCAATGAACACCTGTTCAATGGGTTCGCATTTCACGCCGTCGATCTCTTTATAAAGGACGTGGGGCATGGAAACGGCGAATTCGTAGCCCTCCCGCCGCATGGTCTCGATCAGAATAGAAAGATGCATTTCGCCCCGACCGGCCACCTTGAAGGTGTCGGCGGTCTCGCCCTGCTCCACCCGCAGAGAAACGTCCTTCAAAAGCTCCCGCATCAGCCGATCCCGCAGATGGCGGGAGGTGACGAACTTCCCTTCCCGACCGGCAAAGGGGCTGTTATTGACCATAAAGTTCATTTCCAGGGTGGGCTCGCTGATCTTTACAAAGGGCAGGGGATCAGCGCAGTCGGCGGCACACAGCGTTTCGCCAATGGTGATATTTTCAATGCCGGAGAAGCAGATGATATCGCCCACCTTGGCCTCGCTCACCGGTACCCGGTTCAGGCCTTCGATGGCAAATAGCGCCTGCACACGGCCCTTGCGCACCTCTTCAGGATGGTGATAGTTGCAAACCAGCACCTCTTCGTTTTGGTGGATCACACCCCGCTCGATCCGGCCAATGCCGATCCGACCCACAAAGTCGTTGTAGTCGATGGAGGAGATCAGCACCTGCAGGGGCTCTTCCATCTCGCCCTCGGGTGCGGGGATATGCTCCAGGATCTTATCGAACAGGGGAGAAAGATCGGTACCGGGGGTCTCGGCATCCAGGGATGCGGTACCCTCCCGACCGGAGCAGAACAGAATGGGGCTGTCCAGCTGTTCGTCGTTGGCGCCCAGCTCCATCAACAGCTCCAATACTTCGTCCACCACCTCGTTGGGACGGGCATCCGGACGGTCGATTTTATTCACTACCACGATGATCTTGTGACCCATCTCCAGGGCTTTTTCCAGTACGAAGCGGGTCTGGGGCATAGCACCCTCAAAACTGTCTACCAACAGCAGAACGCCGTTCACCATCTTCAGGATCCGTTCCACCTCACCGCTGAAATCAGCGTGTCCCGGGGTGTCCACGATGTTGATCTTGGTATCTTGCCAATGGGCGGCGGTATTTTTGGCTAAAATCGTAATGCCCCGTTCCCGTTCCAGGTCGTTATTATCCATGACCCGATCGGCCACCACCTGGTTATCCCGGAACACACCGCCCTGCTTGAGCATTTCGTCTACCAGGGTGGTCTTACCGTGGTCAACGTGGGCGATGATGGCAACGTTTCTTAAATCTTCTCTTTTCATACAATCCCTCTAAAAATTCAAAATTCAATCTCAGTTTATTTTCTAACTTTAAAATTATAGCAAAATGCGGCTTAAAAAACTATATCCATTTTTGCCAAAATTCCGTATGATTTTGCCCCTATTTACAAACAATATAGTGAGAAAGGAGCGCTCGGAATGAATTTTAAGGATACGATGATTTTTATTGCCACTCCCATATTGGTGATCGCCCTGCTCTTTGGAATGACCGCCGGGGGCAGTGCAGCAGAAACGGACGGAGTGGATTGGTATTTTAAGCCCAATCAGGAGCACCTCCAGCCGGAGGTGGTACAAACGGTGCCCCTGGCAGGGCGCAAGGCGCTTTATTGCGGGTCGGCGGAGCGCAAGGCGGTGACCATCACCTTTGATGCGGGCTACGATAAGGGCACCCATGCGGGAATTTTAAAGACTTTGAAGGAAAAGCAGGTGCAGGCCACCTTCTTTTTAGACGGCAATTTCGTCAGGCAAAACGGACCATTGGTGCAGCAGATGGCGGCGGAGGGGCATACGGTGGGCAACCACTCCCTGAACCACGCGGATATGACGAAACTGACAGATTTCGCCACCTACAGTAAGCAGATCACCGGCTGGAACGAACTGGTTCAAGAATTGGGAATTACGCCTTCAACCTATTTTCGGTACCCCTGCGGTCGTTTTTCCGCCCGGGCGCTGGATTATAACGAACGGCTGGGGTTGACCAGCGTCTTTTGGAGTTTTGCCTATTACGATTGGGTGGAGGAAGATCAGCCCGATCCGGAGGCGGCTTTGGAGAAGATCATGGGGCGGATGCATAACGGCTGTGTTTTACTTTTGCATTCCACCTCCGCCACCAACGAGAAGATTTTGGGCACCCTGATCGACCGCCTGCGGGCGGAAGGGTACGAGATCTTACCCATCAATGAAATGACCGCCCAATAACGGGCGGTCGGTATTTTAAAGTAAGGGCTTGATCTCTTCTTCCATCACCCGGCGGGTGGTTTCCATTTTCCATTGCAGATGGGCAGGATCGGCCATATATTCCATAGAGGGCTCCCAACCTAAGCGAGAATCGAATTCCACCAGCGGCAAAGCGGCTTCGGTGTTTTTCAGTTCCGCTTCGCCGATCTTCAGCATCTGCGCATAATCCTGTTGGTTCTTTGCCAGGATCCATTCCTTGGCGTGGATCGTGGTTTGCACGGTGCGAGCCATAAACCGACCTAAAGCTGCCATCCGGCGGGCATCTTCCTGCTTGTTGGGGTGGATCAGGGGGATCGCTGTTTCTAAAAGGGCGGCGCCCCGGTCATAACAATCCCGGGCAATTTCGGCATAGCGTAGCTCGTGGCGGATCCGCTTATGATCCTCTTCGGTTTTCAATGAATACTGATACTTGGGGTAACAGATCTTGTTGCCTCCAAAGTGGGCCCACGGCACCTCCGGGATATCATAATCCTTTTCAAAGAGCAGGGGATAGCCCGGTCCAATCCGATAAGTGCGGTATTGATCGGTGGAATTGGTGACCGTATGGCGGATTCCCTCGCTGAAAAGTTCCCAGGCTTCCAATACCTGCGGGGCGGTTTCGGCAGAAAAATACTGAACCGCAAGGTGCTGAAGAATTTCCTGTTGGGGTGTATCGGGAGAATGATACATCCATTTTGCCAATTCGGTAATAAAGGAAGGGTATGCCCCGAAATGATGGGATTCCATCAATCCGCAAAGACCGCATTCATCGTGGTATTTACGCATTTCTGCATAGCGGCGGAACCATTGCCCGGGGGCGGGCACGTAGGGGATCACCCCCATATCCCAGGTAGCGCCGGCGGTATTGGTCATAGAATAAAGCTTTAAGCCCTGCTTTTTTGCTTCTTGTGCTTCACTGATGAAATATTGACCGGGGCCTTCAAAATAAAGGGCGTAATCGGCAATCCGATCCCGGACACCTTCCCGCTCCAGAAATTCAAACATTTCAAATGTGACTTCCAACGTGATATCCTTGGGCAAATTTCGAATCAGCTCCAGGCGGGGCTCCTCCGGCTGCCTGCCCCAATTATAGCTCCAAAGCACGATCTCGGCCTCCGGCTTGACCTTGTGAACCGCCCCTTTAATCATCTCTAAAAGCAATGGAAAATCGGAGCAGGGCCACCATCCGGGAGAAGGCTTATCCTTGATTTTCAGTTCTCCGTTGGGCAGAATGTTTTCTAAGCGCATCATCCCGGTGGTACGGGGATCCCGGCTTCGGAACTCGCAGGATTCACCAACCAGAATCACTCCCTTAAAGCCGGGGCAACGGCGAAACAGATCGCCATACAACCGATCATAAAATGCCAAGCCTTCTTCCCCTTCCGGGTAGACTTCATTTTTTAGATAACTATAAACATAAACATCCAGCCCAAACCCTTCAGCCCGATAAATCAGATCGTTAAAATCCTGATAATGGGTGGCCGTTTGATGATCTCCCTTCACAAATAGCAAAAGAGCGGTAAATCCGGCGTGAGCCAGGGCTTGCATATATTGATCCGGAAATTGATCCAGCCCATAACCGCTGTGAGTCATCCGGGTTTCATAGAGCGGGGTATGCACCGTATCCTGCAGATCCAGATAGGGGCCTTCCGCCCGATTCATTAAGTCTTCCAAAAAATAACCGGCTTGGGCGGCTTGGCGAGCATCTGCGCCCTGAAGCAAAATTTGCTCTTCTTCCACCAACAGGCGATATTGATTGCTTTCTAATTTAGCGAAGGGATCATAAATAATGGCCTTCGACGGTATTGCTCCGCCGATTTCCAATTTCAAAGAAAGTTCCATAGAAACCGCAAAATAATCTTCCAGATCCCGGGCGGCATAATATAAAACCCGATTTTCCAAAGACGGGATCCAGATGCTCCATTTTGCGGTGATCTCCACCTGATGTTCTCCCTTTTGGGCAAAGGGCATCTTTCGGCCCGGTTTATGAATCTGAAGCATTCGTTCTCGGAATTGATAGTTGCGTTCTTTCATAACGGTATCCCCTTTTCTAAATTGCAGTTATTATATCACAACCTATTTTTATTTACAATATTTGAACTGTTAAAAGCATATAAATTCCAGAGGTGTTTTAGATGACAGAATTTTTTACTGCAGCGTTTTCCTCCCCTTTAGGGGCAAGCGTTGTTTTACTTACTTTAGGATTATTGTTTGTGAACGGATGGACCGATGCCCCCAATGCCATTGCGGCGGCGGTGGCCACCCGTGCCGTCAGCTTGCGTCAAGGTATTTTCCTTGCCACTTTTATGAATCTGATCGGTGGGGTATTGACCTTGACCCTGGGCCGGCAGGTGGCCTATACCGTCTTTGCTTTGGGGAATTTTCCGCCGGGGCATAGCGGAAGCGTGGGGCTGGCGGCGGGTATGGCGGCGGTGATTTTGTGGGCGGTGATTGCCTGGCGGTTCGGGATCCCCACCAGTGAAAGCCACGGACTGATGGCGGGGCTGATGGGCTCGGCTTTGGCCTTGAATACCGCCGGGATCTCTTTGCCGGCCTTGAGTAAGGTGCTGGCGGGGCTGATCTTTTCTATCGGTTTGGGTCTGTTGGGAGGCTGGGCCTTTTCCAGGCTGTTGAGCGGTGCTCCCGCCAAGGGTAGATTTTGGCGCTGGGGACAGATTATTTCCGCAGGGGCTATGGCCTTTTGCCACGGCCTGCAGGATACGCCAAAATTCGCATCCATCCTGATCTTGGGTATGACTCTTTGGGGGGAAGAGAGCACCTTTACCTTGCCCCTTTGGGCCCCCTTGCTCTGCGGTTTTATTATGAGTCTGGGCACCCTGCTGGGCGGCGGGCGGATCATCAAAAAGGTGGGGAGCGAGATGGTGCATATCAACCTGAAGGAGGGCTTTGCCGCCGATCTGGCGGGCACCCTGACTCTTTTGCTTTCCACCCTGCAGGGCTTCCCGGTCAGCACCACCCACGCCAAGACCACCGCTCTGATGGGGGCGGCTTTGGGAGGCGAGGAGCGGTTCGTGGATAAAAAAATCGCCGGGACCATGTTTTTGTCCTGGCTGATCACCTTTCCCTTTTGCGGGCTGTTGGCCTATATTTTTACAAAAATTCTTCTTTTCTTTTGAACCAAGCCGTGGTATACTGGAACAAAACAAGAAATAGGAGGATTTTATAATGCCATTACCCAAGGAATACGTGTCTTACCCGGTGGTTTATCCCATCGAGGAGGAGTATCAGATCTGTGTTCATTTGGAAAAAGAAAGCCTGGCCTGGGTCACCGTGGGCGGGCAAAAATTCGCCGATCATTTTGCAGGGGTGCTCCGTTCCAAGGGCTTGATCCGAAAATTTACCGTGCCCAAGGCGCTGCTGGATCGGGAGCAGGCCTATACCGTACATATCCGCCAGGTGATCGAGCGAACCCCCTATTTCCCCAAAAGCGAAGATACCGTCAGCGTGGAGTTCAAATTCCGCCCCCTGCCGACGGGTGAGGTGCGGTTCTTCTGTGCCTCGGACGTTCATAGTAAGCCTGCCCGGGGCTTGATGGCCTATGCAGGGGCAGATCAGCCCATCGACGGATTGATGCTGCTGGGGGATATCTCCGATTCCTGCAATAGTGCCAACGGTGCCTATAACCTGCTGGAGCTGGCCGGCACCGTCACCAAGGGCGAGATTCCGACCTTTTTCGCCCGTGGAAACCACGATTGCCGGGGTGCCTTTGCGGAGGAGTTTGGCTGTTGCTCTCCCCATAAGGAGGGGCGCACCTACTTTACCTTCCGTGCCGGGGATCTTTGGTGCCTGGT
>JAZQAR010000079.1:0-9152 GCA_045545315.1 Eubacteriales bacterium
CCAACTCTCCCTCTCGTAGTACCTCTGTACAACTTCGGGTCGAGTTGACGAAATCGGCACTCTTTTTTGTTCGTCTGCCAGCGTGTCAAAAATAACAATTAGAGTTTTTTGACACGCTGAAAAGAGCAAGCTTCTGCAGGAAGCTTGCTCTTTTCATATTCATTTCCATTCGCTTAAAATTTCTGCCGGCACCGATTGGGGTTTAAAGCGGTAATGACCGGTGGGGTCGTCCCGCTTTAAGTAATTTTCCTCCCGATTGGGCTGTCCGCCGTTATGGATGATGTAGGGCTTGCCCTCTTTGTCCCGCCGATCGGAGACGATGCCGATATGGAGCCCGTGGCCGAAGATCACGATATCCCCGGGCTGCCATTCGTGGATCTTATTCTCGTCGGTGGTCAGGCTCTGGCCGTATTGTTGGAAAAAGACCTCCAAATTGGGCACTCGGCGAAAATCGATGTTGCCGTCCGGTGTCTCGATGCCGTAGGCTTGGGGGCGGGCGGCAATATCCTTGCTGACCATCTCCTTCAGGGAATAGCCTGCTTCCCGAAAGGCCCGCCAAACCACGTCGGTGCAAACGCCGATATCCTCCGGCGGGTAGCCACCGGCCTGGTAGGCACCGTCGTATTTGGGCTTATTTTTGGCATCCTTACGGGCGCCCAGCACCAGGTCGGCGTAATCGTCCACCCCGTTGCCGTTGAAATCGCAACCGCTCAACACCGTCTGCACCCCGAAATCGGCGCCGTAATAATACTTTTGGGGGAGCAGGTTATAGCGGTCAGCCAGCAGGAGGGCGGCGCAGATCAGCACCGGGAGGAGAACCCCCAGCAGGCTGACCGCCGGGATCAAAATGCGTTTTTGGGTTCGGGTCATCTGCGTTCTTCCTTCTTTTTACTATGGAAAATAGCGGCCAGCAGGCCGATGGCGATCCCCACAGCCGCAGCCGCCAAGCCGCCGGCCAGGGGCTTCAGGTTGCCTTTGGGGATGGCTTCCTTAACAACGGGAGGCTCTTTGGCAGGCCGCAGGACGGCGTCGCCAACCAATTTATTGGTGGTGGTCTCCGTGAAGGGGGTGGGATTTTGGGGATCGTCCAGGCAGACAAAGGCGTTTTGCCGGCCCATATAGTAGCCTAAAAAGGCCCATTGCCGCTTTTGTCCGTCCCGCCAATGGAAGGATAGGGAGCTGCCCATTTTCTTATGATCCTCACCGCCCAGCTCGTATTTCCGGGGCGATTCCCCGCAACCGGGATAATTGAAAAGATAAATATATTCCGTTTCCGCCGGCCATTCAAAGGTGGAAAGATCGGTCTTGTATTGCTCGCCGGCGTGATCCGCCCGGAATTCAAGGTGGGTGTAAAGCAGGCTCAAATCCTCTATTTTGATCCAGCCCGGGGTCTCCAGTTCGCCGGTCTTATCTCGGGCGATATAGCCCCAGGCAGCGCCCTCATCGAAATAGGTTCCGTAAAGGAAAAGCTGTTCGCCGTTTTTATAATAGGATAAAACGTTGCCGTCGGGCTTGTTCAGCATGGCCACGTAACCGGCCTCTGCATTGGCTAAGTAATAGCGCTCGACCCGATCTACCTTGTCCGCTACCTTTTGATAAAAATCGGTGACCGGGGGCTCGTAGGCAATATCCGCCGCGGCGGTGATGGTTAAGGAACAAAGGATCAGTAAAAAAGCAAGAATCCGTTTCATAGCAGAACTCCTATCATAAATGAAATGAAATTACAAATGAAAGAAAAGCGGTAAGGGTGTTTGAAATCGGTGCATTTTCGGTAGCAAAAGCCTTCGATGAGCGCGGCCAGCACCTCCATCAGCAAAAGGAGCCAAAGCACCTTGCCGGAAAGCTGCCAAAGGAGCACCAAAGGCGGGTTGGTCAATAGGTTGGCTAACGCCACCACCGCCAGATCTCTGCCCCGTTTTTTAAAAAGCAGGGCAAGCAATAGTTCAAAAAATTCCGTTAACACCAAGGAACTACCCAAAGAGAGCAATAGCGTCACACCGCAAGCCCCCTTCCGCAGGGGATCAGTAAAGCGCCGGAAAGCAGAGCGCCCAATCCCCAAAGCCAGCTGCTTTGGAGCAGAGGCCATTGGAAAAACACGGGCAAAAAGCCTAAAAACAGCCCGAAGGTCAATAGACCGAAGGCAAAGCCCTTCAGCCCGGGGCAAAGGCGGGCGGCGCCCCAAAGGGTCAGGGGCATGGTGGTCTGGAACAGCAGCACCCCCAGCACCCCCAAGGGCGGGATAAAGCCTAAGAGCAGGCAGATCGCCGCCGGGAGCATGGTGGCCAGTACCGTATTGCGCCAACCTAACCGATCCAAAAGATACCCGCCGGCGAATTTACCCAGCACCGTGGCAATCGCCAGGGCCAGCCCCGTCCAGAGGGTGCTGTTCCAGGGGAACCGGAAGGTGAAGCCTAAGTAGGAGCGGAGCACCACCACCGCAAAAAGCCCCAACAGGATGGGCCAACGGGCGGGGAAGGCGAGGGGTGCGTTGCGGCAGGGCTTGTTCCGTAAAAAGAACCATAGCCCCCAAAGGAGCATCACCATCGGTGCCCATACGTAGGATAGGGTCCCCTTGCCGTAAAGGGTGCCTAAAAAGAGGCCCAAAGCCCCGGGCGCCACGAACCGCCCCAAGGGGCCGGCGGCGGCACCTTCGTTCATGGCCTCCAGACCGCCGCCCAGATGGAAGGCGGCGTTGCCCAGCCCGGCAGTGACCGCCCCCATCAAGGGCTGGCCGACCAACAAAAAGCTCAGGCCGATCAGAATCATTCCGCTACCGGCCAGGGTATGGTTGCGGTTCCATTTGTCTGCCAGGATCCCCAAGGGCATCTGCAGAGCAAAGGCGCAAAAATTATAAAGGAGCAGTACCGCTCCGTAATCGGGGCAACCCCGAAAAAACCGAAAGAGTAACAGTGCGCAGGCAAAATCCACCGCCCCGTGGGCGGCAGGATAGAGGTATTTGTTCAAAGCTCCACCCCCTCTTTTTCTATAAAACGATTCACAGGTCCAAAATGTTGCATTTTTTCAAAAAAATGTTAAAATATTCTTATGGATATTTATTTTATTTATCTGCTCCGTTGCAGGGGCGGCATTTTGTATACGGGGATCACCACCGATCCCGCCCGGCGGTTCCGGGAGCATTTTGAGCGGGGCGCCCGGGGTGCTAAGTTTACCCGCTCCCACCGGGCGGAGCGGGTGGAGGCCCTTTGGCGGACCCAAGGACGGGAGGCCGCCTCCCGGCTGGAATACCGCATCAAGCGGCTGGCAAAGCCCCAAAAGGAGCGGCTGATCCGGGAGCCGGATTGCCTGCAGGCGCTGATGGGGGACAAGCTGGATGCTTCTCTTTATACTATTATAACGGAACCCGCATTGACAGACAAGGGGGATTTGGTATATAATAAAGCCATCAACAAAAAGGGGAGAATGAAGAAAATGAAAAAGATTCGCGCAGTATTAATGGATATGGACGGCACCCTGCTGGGCACCAGCCAGGTGGCGGTGTCTATGAGAAATATGGCTGCCGTGCAAAAGGCCATCGGGATGGGGATCAAGGTGATTCCCTGCACCGGCCGGGTATTTGATATGATGCCCCCTCAATTGCTGACCCAACCGGGTCTGCGCTATTTTATCACCAGCCACGGTGCCAGAGTTTACGACCGGGATACCGGCAACAGCATCTACGAGGATCTGATCCCTGCTGAAGAAGGCGCCAAGCTGATGGAGATGCTGGAGGGCAAGGGCCTTTATAACGAGGTCGCCGCCGATGCCACCATCTATTTTGAAAAGAGCGTTACCGAGCCCTTTGATATGAACCTGGTTCCCGTGCACCACGTTTGGTACGTGCGGGATAATTGCCATACCGCCGTGGAAAAGCCCTCTGCTTATTTCCGTGAGAACAACATCGGGCTGGAGAAAATGAATATTTACGGCATCCCTGATGAAATGCAACAAGAGATCTACGATGCCGTTACCGCCACCGGTTCGATCGGCCATACCCGCCCCGGCGCAGGCCCCAACCTGGAATTTTTGCATAAGGGTCTGGATAAGCTGAAGGCTGTGGACGTGGTATTGAAGGAACTGGGCATCTCCTACGAGGAGACCTTGGCCATCGGCGACAGCAGCAGCGATCTGGAGATCATCAAGGCCTGCGGTGTGGGCATCGCCATGGGCAACGCCCCCGATAACATCAAGGCCGCCGCCGACGACGTGACCGACCTGAATACCGAGGACGGCCTGGCCAAAGCCTTTGAGAAATATCTGTTTTAAGGAGTAACCGATGAATAAGCCTTTTTTAGTCTGTATCGATTCCGACGGGTGCGTTTTCGACACTATGGAGGTCAAGCATAAGGAATGCTTCTGCCCCGCCTATATCAACTATTTTAATCTGCAGGCAGTCTCCAAATATGCCCGGGATGCCTGGGATTTTGCCAATCTGTATTCCTGCTATCGGGGGATCCACCGGATCCTGGCTCTGCTGAAGGCTCTGGAGGTTCTGGCGGAGCGTAAGGAGGTACAGGAGCGGAACTTTACCCCTCCTGCCCTGCAGGAACTGCGGGACTACGTAGCCGCCGGCAAACCCTTGAGCAACGGCGGGCTGGAGGATTACCTGAAGGAGCACCCCGAAGCCGAGGATATCCGCACCACCCTTAATTGGTCGGTGAACGTCAATGAGCGGGTGGGCGAGCTGGTACGCAACGTGCCGCCCTTCCCCCACCTGCGGGAGAATTTGGAAAAATTGAGCCAATATGCCGATATCGTCATCGTTTCCGCCACCCAGCAATTGGCGCTGGAACGGGAATGGGGCGAGCATGGCCTTTTGGAACTGGTCTCTGCCGTAAAGGGGCAGGAGAGCGGCACCAAAAAGGAGATCATTGCCTCTTTGAAGGATCAATACCCCGAAGGCCACGTGCTGATGATCGGCGATGCCCCCGGCGACCTGAAGGCTGCCCACGATAACGGCGCCCTTTTCTATCCCATCTGCCCCGATCAGGAGGCTCAAAGCTGGGCCCAATTCGGCGAGGCTATGGATGCCTTCCTGAAGGGCACCTACGCCAACGGTATGGAGGCCGAAAAGATCGCCTATTTCGAAACCCTCCTGCCCACGGAACCCAAGTGGAAATAAAAATGAAGAAAAGCGCGGCGGATTCAAAAGAATCCGCGGCCTTTTTGTAAAAAAACGAGGAATTTGACGCTTTTTATGTCATAATAGAATCGGTCAGTGCATTTTTTTAAAAAATAACCGTCATTTTTTGTAAGATTTCCGCTTGGATTGCGTGTATAAGGGTGAAAGGAGGGGTATTTATGGAAGATCAAAATATCATTCAGTTATATTGGCAACGAAACCAGGATGCTATTCGTGAAACGGCCTCCAAATACGGCGGCTATTGCAGAGCCATTGCAATGGGCATCCTGGGGAATCAAGAAGATGCAGAGGAATGTGTCAACGATACGTATCTTCGGGCCTGGAACTCGATCCCACCCCATCGTCCCCGCATTCTTTCCACCTATTTGGGCAAGATCACCCGGAACCTTGCCTTCGACCGGTTCAGGCGTAAAAACGCCGATAAGCGGGGTGGCGGCGAGATCGCTGTCGTTCTCGATGAATTGGCGGAGTGCGTTTCCGGCATTGAGCGAGTGGAGGACGAGGTGGTGAAAAAGCAGCTCCTGGAGGAGATCAACGCTTTTTTAAATACCCTCTCCGAGGAAAACTGCGACATTTTCCTTTGCCGGTATTGGTATGCGCTCCCGATTCCGGAGATCGCAAGCCGATTTGGAAGAAGCGAGAATGACGTGTCCGTAACGTTGAATCGTATGAGGACGAAGCTGAAAAAATATCTTACAGAAAGGGGCTATGATCTATGAAAAAAGAGGCTTTTTTTGACTTGATCGGCGACGTCGATGAGAAAAAAGTGGCAATGGCGGGCAGGGCATTGCTTATTGAAAATGATTCCGCCGCACCTCGGCGGCTTGCGCATGGGAAACGAAGAAAATGGCCCGTCATCTTAGCTGCGGTGCTGATCTTATCGTCGATTTTTGGCGTTGTATCTTTTGCAAATTTGAATCGGGATCTTAAAAAGGCTTATCCTGCTGCCGAAAACGGTACCTATTCCAGAATAGGTGCCCCGCAAACGAGAAAAATCACGTTGAATAATAATACCGAAGTAAACTTGGTTTACAAGCAAACAGAGCAAGAAGGCGATAAGTACACAGATATTTACCTGAATGGAACAGATGAATATTGGTTTGACCAGGATGGGAATTTTATTAGCTATTTTACTTTGAAAAATTCCAGCGGCGCAGGTGATTGGCTGATTGATAAAGATCAGGCCATTGAAATTGCAAGCAAGCATATTGCCGAGTTTTATGATCTGCCGGAAGGGTATGAATTTGACTATTGCTATCACAATGAAGGGAATATCTATATTGATGTTCAATATACGTTGAAATATGGAGTGAATGATTTTATTTCTGCTGATTTCTGTTCGGTATATGTCGGAAAAAAGGGACAGATCCTTTTTAGCCGGGCTCCGAGACCTGAACTTGTGGAAGGCTTTGATGAAAGTTTATTGGATGGCATAACGATGCAATCTTTGCAAGCGTACGTTGAACAGCAAGCGTCCTTGAATTCTGAAGAAGCCTATCAATCGGTTGAGTTGCAAGATAACGTTTGGCTGAGAAAGAATGAGGACGGTAGTTTTTATCTGTTGTTGCCGGCATTGGTGGAAACAACTGACGGTTTCACTTCGATAGAAGAATTTCATTATCCCCTTTCTTAAAAAATAAAAAGCGATTCTGAAAAGTGCCGCGGATTCAAAAGAATCCGCGGCCTTTTTGTAAAAAAAAGACAAGGAACTGTCCCCTGTCTTTTCCCTGTCTTTTTTCTACACAAATAAAATTAATGCAACATTTTGCCCCTTTGAATCGTATTATAGATGAACCATCCCCTGTCTTCCTTGTTTCTGGCAGTTCCAATAGAGCAATGTCTCAGTATTATAGTACCTCGTTGACCTCGTGTGATTTAATTTTATTAAAAGCTTGTCTATCAGGAGCGAGCGCGGGAGCATATGGAAATCTTGTGAATCAAGCAAGAGCCAGTGGGGCTCGCTGTGTAATTGGATGGACCGAAATAACAGATTTTTATGATAGCCAAAACTGGATGAATATTTTCTTTTCTACTCTAAGTACGGGAGTAAACGTTGGCGTTGCTATGAATGCTGCTAATAATTGGGCTTCCACTTCTGTGCGATTTCCGATAACAGCTACTGCAACATATTCCGGCACAAGCCCTTTGAATAGTTTAATTTTAGGCTAAAGGAGGTAAAGGTTATGAAGAAATTTGTAATACCGGCAATCATTATTCTGACTATTGTTGCCATAGGATTTTCCGTTTACGCGGGGGTAGAATCTATAGAAAGAAAAAAGATCGTTCACAGCGAGGAGGAAATGATCAGTATGCATTTCCCCTACGAACGGGAAGAGGCTGAACCGGATAAAAGGGTCGAATCACCTTCCCACGGGGATGTGAACGTGACGTATAAGGAATCACAAAAGCAAACTGCAGAAGACGTGATCGACATTTACACCGACGAAAATAACGTGGAATATCAAGTGGAATCGGAGACCGGAAAAGTGGTTGGATATTTTGATAATGATTCGCTGAAAAAAGAACCGGAAGAGGAAAAAGCTGTTTCTCTTGATGAAACCGAAAAGATCGTGATCAAAGGCGCCGTAACGGAAGAACAGGCCATTAAGATCGCAACAGCCGAAGCCAAGAGAATGTACCCCGAGGAATATGAAAAGTTTCCCTTTTCTCAAATTGCAAAACGAGTTCAGGATGAAAGCTATTTTGTAGAATTCAATGAAAAATGGGGGAAAGACGATTTTGCCATTGCCCGTGCCATACGCGTTTGTGTGGCAAAGAACGGCCAGATCGCCACTTGTGTAATGTATAATCGGGAAGCCCTGGCTGATGTGGACGAATCTTTGTTAGACGGCATCACTATGGAGCATATGGAAGCATTTATCGAAGAAAAGTATCCCGATACGCCGTTTGAGATTTTGCAGGTCAACGTTGTTAATGAACTGGGGAAATACAGCCTTTATGTGGGAGTTATGGTGAACGGTTATCAATACGGTCATTATTACCCGCTCGGTTAATCCGTAAGACAGGGGACTAATTAAGAAGACAGAAGACAGGGGACGGTTAGCGTGATCCCCCCTGATCTACGTGGGGGAGTAAGACAGGGGACGGTTTTCACGCTAACCGTCCCCTGTCTTTTTTCTACACAAATAAAATTAATGCAACATTTTGCCCCTTTGAATCGTATTATAGATGAACCGTTCCCTGTCTTGGGAATGGACTATGTACGGAAAAACAACCGCCGGCGAAACCAAAAAACGTTCATTACATTCTTATGATATTCAATCTATAACTCGATTGTATGAACTGAATTGAAAGGAGTATGTTTATGAAAAATTTAAAACGATGGATTTCAGTCTTTTTGTTACTCACATTAGCACTCACATTAGTTGCATGTGATAAAGAAAAATCAAAAGCAAAAGATATTTTATCAATCACACACTCTGAAGCCTATTATGATCGGGATACTTTATTAAAAGAATCGGAAATCATTTTGAAGGGAACCGTTGTGTCCAAGGATCGGGAATTTATGACCAACCCGGACGGAACGCGGGAAGGGGTCAACAACGAGCAGCTCGCGGTTTATACTGTTGCGATCGATGAATTATACAAAGGAACCTATGATAAAGGGACAATTTCGGTTATGACCTCAAACGGATTGGGCCTATCGCCGGATTTGATTCTTTATGGCGAAGATGATGTTACAGTTTTGGCAGAACCTTTAATTCGGTTTGATTTAGAGGTCGGGAAGGAGTGTATTATCGCCCTTTATTATTTGAATTCCGGCCAGGCCGATCAGGAAGGGTATTACGTTACGGGTGAGGATCAGGGATATTTCGTTGCCGACGAAAATGGTTCATACAAAAGCCCTAAAGAATCCGTCGTGTATTCGCCCAACCCACAAACAATCGCCCAAGAAATTGCCCAAGCCACTCAATCATAAAAACACGTAGCCGATCAATGCTACGCGCCGGGGGTTGCTATGTACACTTTTTTTTTAAAAAAAATAGAAAAA
>JAZQAR010000080.1:0-5064 GCA_045545315.1 Eubacteriales bacterium
GTAACGATGATTCTGTCTTTGTCTTCTTGTGGCAAAAAGCCCAACAAGACCGACGATCCCGGCACAAGTAGCGGTAGTGGAGAGATCAAAACTGCGCTCTTCACTTTAAACTATGACGGTGCCGTTTGGAAAAACGTTGAAGATGAATTCAGCAACGAAGAGGATTATTGCTCCGCTAATCTTCAGATTCTGGATCCCGAAGACAACGAATATTATCTGATTGATGCAGAGGTCGAAGTATCTATTGAAGATCCCTATGATTTCCGTGAAGACCTTGTATATTACGGTTTTAACCAAAACGAATACAAGGTAAACAAGGCATACGAAACCGTTAAAATCGGCGGCATTGACCTCTTGAAGTATGACGACGGGGATGACACCCTGGTTTACTTTAACCGCATTGAAGGCGCCGGTGCCAGTGTATACGTAAAATTCGATGCACAATCCACGGGTGACAGCCGCATTGCCGATTTTGTTAAAGGTCTGAACTTTACTCTTGCAGACACCGGCAACGTGGACGGCCCCTGGGAATGGGAAGGCACACGCTTTACCACCGATGATCATACCGTAAATGCCGGTGGGCTTACCTTGACCTCAAAGTTTATCCCCTTTGAGCAACATATCTCTACTTTTGAAACCTTTAACCACGCCATTGCCGCCGTTGGCGATAAGATTTACGTTCTTGCAAACGGTGAACTCAGCGAATGCCAGAGCGACGGAGCGACCTTGGCATTCATTAAAGGAATTGAACTCCCCGAGGATGATTATGAATCGATCTGCTCCACCGCCGACGGTTCCCTTTGGCTCAGCGGTTCTATGAACGACGTGATCCGTATTAAGGACGGCGCCGCTATCAACACCTATGAGGATCTTTATAACGTTGCTATTCATCCCTCCGGTGCATGGGGCGTTGATTATTTCACCTCTAATGAATGCAAGATCGTAACCTTCGCCGGCGATTCATATACTGCCACCCCCATTGTATTTAATGAGGTGGATTCCATTATGTACGTTAACGTGGACGAAAACAATATCTACGTTTGCGGCAGCGCCAAGGACGAAAGCGGCCACAAGGTATTCGTTTATAACAAAGCAGGCGCACTTCAAAAGACCCTTTGCGATGCCGAAGGCGAAGGGTTGGGTAGCATTACCTTTATAGCACAGTCCGCCAACGGCTTCATCGGCTTCGACGGTAATATGAGAGACGTTCTTCTGTGGAACGCCGACGGCTCCTTCAAAGCCGAGATCTCCGGCGACGAATTGTTTGGCACCGATTATCCCTGGTTCTGTGCCTCCACCTTGCTCAACGATGGCAGCATTATGACCATTATGACCGAGGAGAGAGAAGACAGATCCGCAACAGAAGTCATCGTATTTAACGTAAAAGGCTTCTAAAACGAATAAAAAAGCCGCATCAAAAGATGCGGCTTTTTTATTTAAGAACTTCGTCGGGTTCGTATTCCTGCAGAGGTGCGATAAAGCCCGCTTCCTGAAGGGCTTGTTCGATCAGATCCAGGGTCGCTGAATCCTTTGCGGAGACTGTATGATAATGATATCCAAAAGTTACGTTTTTCAAAAGATCAGATTTTCCGGAGGACAGATCTTTGAGAAATTGCTGCACGTCCATCCGAGTCTGGATCCCCATTTTTCCACGTATGATTCCATAGGTGCGGTGAAATACAAACACGTCCTCTACCGTACCACCCCGATCAACGATCAGGTTCAGTTCGGCCTCCACCTCATCATCGGAATGGATCAGCTTAAAGGTACGGTGATGTACGTTCTTTTGAGGCAAAACATACCCACGTGCCAGGGGCTGGATCTCTGTACCGGCGGCACGTAAAAGAGCTACGTCCTGCACGATCACCTGGCGACTGACGCCAAGCTCATTGGCAAGGGTCGTTGCGGAAACAGGAACGTCCGAGGCTGAGAGACGCTCTAAAATTTTAACAGATCTTTCTTCGCGATTCATGATTATTCTCCATTCATTTGACCAATAAATATATTATAGACGATTACAACAAATTTTGCAAGGCTGTTTTATAAAAGGAGAATTAAATGGATTTTTTCAAAGAAGCAGAAACGATCAGCGAGTCGATCATCAAAGACCGAAGGTATCTTCACAAAAATGCAGAAACAGGTTTCGAACTCCATAAAACAATCGATTACGTCACAAAAAGATTAGGAGAAATAGGGTGTTCTTATTCCAAATGCGGGAAGGCCGGGATCAAGGCCGTAATCGGGCGGCCGAATACCGGAGGAACGATCCTTTTACGGGCTGATATGGATGCCCTCCCCTTCCCGGAAGAAACCGATCTTCCCTACCATTCTCAAAACGGTAATATGCACGCATGCGGACACGACCTGCATACAGCAATGTTATTAGGTGCCGCACAGCTGCTAAAGAACCACGAGCAAGAACTCGAAGGTCAAGTGATCCTGATGTTTCAGCCCGCAGAAGAAACGCTAGAGGGAGCCAAGGATATGATTGAAAGTGGGATCTTGAAGGATCCCAAGCCTGATTGTGGGGTAATGATCCACGTCATCACCGAACTTCCCATTCCTACCGGAACACTAATCCTCCCTAAGCCGGGAGAAGGCGCAACGGCTGTTCGCTATTTTGAGATCCATCTTAATGGAATCGGTTGCCATGGTGCATCTCCCCACACCGGAGTGGATCCCATAACAGCCGCATCCCATCTTGTTATCGCCCTACAAGAAATACAATCAAGAGAGCTGAGTGCAAGCCAAAAAGCTACCTTAACAATCGGGGCGTTCAATGGTGGCACCGCGCCCAATGCTATCCCTGCGGAAGTGATTTTAAAGGGTAGTTTACGCAGCAACGAGGAAAAAACTGCCGATTATATCAAAAAACGGCTGGAAGAAATGACTGAGTCTGTTGCAAAAACCTTTCGCTGTAATGCAATCATCAAATATACCGCCGAATGTCCTGTTTTTCAAAATAACAAAACATTAATTAAAGATATATCAAAAATCTTACAAGAGAATAAAACCCTTCAAATCAAACAAGCAGAGGATAACAGCGGTGGCGGATCGGAAGACTTTGCTCTTGTTTCCCAAATTATTCCTTCCGCTATGTTGGTGCTTACAGCCGGGGCCCATGAAGACAAATATAAATATCCGCAGCATCATCCGATGGCTGAGTTTGACGAGCAGGTTCTTCCCCTTGGTGCAGCAATCTATGCAAAAATCGCCATCGAGCAGACCAAAAAACTCCACAACGGTGAATAAAACGTCAAAAAAATCTATTTTTTACCATGATTTTTTGGCACTTAAAACGCCGATTATTTCAGATTACTTTCTTGACACAAAGAATATCGTATGATATAATTTTTACGATATTAATAGGACCATTCCTTACAACTGACGGACAAGTGGAGCACCACAGAGGAGTGAGGGATGCGCGGAATTTCATTCCGCTATTTGCCGACCGTCTGGGCGCATTTACTTGCATAGAGTAAGTGCGCTCTTTTTTATTTTTGAAGGAGGAAAGATGATGAAAAAAGTTGGAATTGTTATGGGTAGCGACAGCGATCTGCCGATCATTAAGAAAACGATCGACACCTTGAACGGATTGGAGATCCCCTTTGAGGTACACGTTTTCTCTGCCCACAGAACCCCCGAGGAAGCAAGAGACTTTGCTAAAAACGCAAGAAACAACGGATTTGGCGTTATGATCGCCGCCGCCGGGATGGCCGCTCATCTGGCCGGCGCCGTAGCGGCCAACACCACCCTGCCCGTGATCGGGATCCCTTGTAAATCCTCCAACCTGGATGGGTTGGACGCCTTGCTTTCAACCGTAATGATGCCCTCCGGCATTCCCGTTGCCACCGTTGCCATTGACGGCGGAGCCAATGCTGCTTTACTGGCGGCACAGATCATCGCCGTTGAGGATGCAGACCTGGCTGCTCGGCTGGATGCTAAAAGAGCTGCTGACGCTAAGGTCGTTTTGGAAAAAGATGCCCGCCTTGCGGCAGAATTCAACAATTAATCACCACATTCAATCAGGAGGAACACTATGGGCGGTTTTTTCGGCGCTGTGAACAAGGAAGATGCGATTTATGAAGTCTTCTTTGGCACCGATTATCATTCACATTTAGGAACAAGACGAGGCGGAATGGCTGCTTACGATAAGGAGATCGGCCTTCAGCGGGAGATCCATAACATTCAAAACTCCCCTTTCCGTACCAAATTTGAACATATCTTTGAGGAAATGACCGGGTTTGCGGCAATTGGCTGTATCAGCGACTATGATCCCCAGCCGTTGTTAATCAAATCCAACCTTGGCACCTTTGCTATATGCTTTATAGGTATCATTAATAATGCCAATAAACTGATCGAACAATATCTTTCGTCCAATAATGGCCACTTTGATGCCATGACCGGCGGCGGTGTCAACAACACCGAGCTGGTAGCAGCCCTAATCAATCAAAAGAATAATTTTATAGATGGGATCAAATTTGCCCAGGATCAAATTGAAGGTACTGCTTCGATCCTGATCCTGAAGGAGGGCGGAAACCTGATCGCCGCCCGGGACAAATTCGGAAGATTGCCGGTCTTTATCGGCAAAAGCGAAGACGGTTACTGCGTGACCCAAGAATCTTTTACATACAAAAAATTAGGCTATGAGGATGAAAGAGAATTGGGTCCCGGCGAGATCGTAGAACTGAGCGCAAACACGATGACCCAATTATCTCCCCCGGGCAAAAAAATGAAAATTTGTTCCTTCCTTTGGAGCTATTACGGCTACCCCACCGCCACCTACGAGGGAATGAACGTAGAGGTTATGCGGTACCGCAACGGAAAACTTTTGGCCCAGCAGGATATGGAAAACGGCACCTGCCATGACATTGATTACGTAGGTGGTGTGCCCGATTCCGGAACGCCCCACGCCATCGGTTACGCCAACGAGAGCGGTATCCCCTTTGCCCGCGCCTTCATTAAATATACCCCCACCTGGGCCAGAAGCTTTACCCCCGTTAAACAATCGGAGCGGAACAAGGTTGCAAAAATGAAGCAGATCCCGGTGCACGAGTTGATCAA
>JAZQAR010000081.1:0-2562 GCA_045545315.1 Eubacteriales bacterium
ATTAACTGCGTTTTGTGCCTTGGCTGAGCAAAAATCCGCTCTTTTTAAAATCCTTGACCCCAAAGGGAGCAGATTTCGAGGAATTTTTTCTCAATTAGGGCGATAGCAGGCTGCCGCCTGGTGAGAACGAATTGGGGAAAAAGTGCCGAAATATGCCCCTTTGGGGCGGGTTCGGGTTATTTGCTCTACCCTAACCGCTATACTATAATAATCTTAACAAATGAAAGGCAGGAAAAAGAAATGAAGCACCGCATCGTTGCCCGCACCGAGGACGGCCCCTTTCGCTACCAGGCCTGGCCCACGGTAGCCAAGGCCAAGGACGGCACCCTTTTCGTGGGGGCATCCGGCAATCGGCAGGGGCATTTTTGTCCCTTTGGCAAAAATTATCTTTATGAAAGCCACGACGAGGGCGAGACCTGGATCGGCCCCCGGATCATCAACGATTCTTACTTAGACGACCGAGACGTGGGGCTCCTGGCCTGGGGGGAAGAAAATCTTTTGATGTGCACCGCCAGCCACTCCCCCGATCAATACGCCGGCTGGGATCCCTTGGCGGAGACCCGCCCCCACTATATGATCCGTACGCCCCTTTCCATGGGGATGCGCACCCACTGGGAGACCGTTCCCCCGGAAAAGCTGGAACGCCGCTCCATCATCCGGGTCTCCCACGATAACGGCAAGACCTGGTCAGAGCGACGGGATGCCCCGGTCTTTGCTCCCCACGGCCCCATCCTGCTTCCGGATGGCGGGATCCTTTACGTGGGACGGTTATTTGATCTCAAGCGCACCAATCAGGACATCCACGCCTACGTGACCTACGACGAAGGAAAAACCTGGGAGCATCGCAGCAAGCTCCCCTGGCCGGAGGAACTGGGCGACGATCTCTTCAGCGAGCCCTATGCCATCGTTTTACCAAACGGCGAGCTCTTCGTAACGGTGCGCAGCGAGAATAAACCCTCCCGGGAGACGTTGAAGCTCTTTACCCTGCGCTCTTCGGATATGGGCAAGACCTGGTACGATATTCAGTTATTGGACATCAAGGGTGCTCCGCCCCATATGATCCTTCACTCCTCCGGTGCTCTGATCCTGACCTATTCCCGCCGGGTGGAACCCATGGGCGAATACGCCCGGATCAGCTACGATCACGGCAAGACCTGGGCAAAAGAGGTACGGCTGGGCCCCACTCCCATCGACTGGGATCACGGCTACCCCACCTCGGTGGAACTGGATAACGGCGATCTCCTGACGGTCTTTTACCAAAAATGCCCCGGTGATGAATTCAACTCCATCCATTCCGTTCGCTGGAATCTGAACGAAATTGAATAATAAATCAGAAGTGGGCGCCCAAGGGCGCCCACTTCTATTTTTGATTCATCGTTCTGTAGGCCTGGGGTGTCAGACCGGTTTTTTCCTTTAATGATTTATAAAAGGCAGAGCGGCTGCTGAAGCCCGCCTGCTCCGCCACCTCCTCGGCGGCCAGCTTCGTCTCCCGCAGTAGCTGCATGGCTCTTTCCAGCCGGCTTTGGTTGATGAATTCCGTCAAGGTCATCCCGTAATGCTCCTTGAAGATCCGGCTGAAATAGGAAGGATTATAAAAACAACTGCGAGAAAGCTCTTCCAGACTCAGCTTTTCGGCGCAATGGGCCCGGATATAATCCAAGAACTCTCCGTCCAGCCGGAACTGCTCCCGGCTCTCGCTGGCTCGGGACATTTTACGGAAGATCATCGTCAACAGGATATTGGTCTGGGCCTTCAGCACTGTTTCGTAGCCGATCTCTTTTCCCTTTTGCTCCGCCTCCATCTCCCGGATCAATCGCTCCAACCGGGTGCGGTCAGCGCCGTGGAACTGCACCAGGGGGTGATCGGTATCCACCGCCGCCTGAAAATCGGAAAAGGCGGTCAGGGTCAAAAGTTCAAAGGCATTTTCCTGTTCGATCAGCCGTTCGCTGATCCACTCCGGATCCAACAGAATATTATAAAACCGCATCTCTGCATCGGTTTTAAAGTAATGGCTTTGGCGATAATTGATGAACAGAAGGCTCCCCCGCTGTACCCGGTATTCCACCCCGTTGATGCCGTGGATCCCGCTGCCCTCCGCCACATAAACGATCTCGGTAAATTCGTGGAGGTGCTCCTTTTCGCCGGCAGTCATCCGAGGATGACACACCGCAAGGCCGATGCCGTTATGAAAAAAATCTTCTTTTTTATAAGTATACATCCGCTTCCCTCCTTGAAAAAAGTATAATATTCAGGGCCAAAAATGTCAATTCCGGAATTTTTTTAAACTTTTTTCAAAAAAGACTTGACTTTTACTAATAAAAGTGTTAAAGTCTAAAACACATAAAGCGTTAAAAACTTACAGAACAAAAGGAGATTAGAACAATGAACGCTAAAAGATTGATTGCGGCTCTGGCCGTTGTAGCAATGATGATCACCTGCTGTCTTTCCATGGCTTCCTGCGGGAAGGTAGAGGACGACACCTACACCGTTGGTATCTGCCAGCTGGTTCAGCACGATGCTTTGGATGCCGCCACCAAGGGCTTTAAGCAGGCGCTGACCGAC
>JAZQAR010000082.1:0-10236 GCA_045545315.1 Eubacteriales bacterium
CCCAAAGGCTGATAACAGAGGCCACCAGCGGCGCAACGGTATCACCGGCGCTCCGCAGAGCGCCGCTGACGGATTGATGGGTGCCGATCAGCGGTAAAGTAATTGCGGAGATCAGCAGAATCCGCATAATCATTGGATATAAGCTTTGGTCGTTGGTAAACAGCGCGGCCAACGGACGACCCATGGCCGTGAAGACCACCATTTCAATAATGGCGAACAAAACCGCCCACTTAATGATAAATCGCAGATAGGCTCTGCCCTTCTCCGGTTTTCCTTCGCCAATAGAGCGGCCGAAAAGAGAGGTTGCCGCAACGGCGCAGGCGCCACCGCTGGCCCACGCAAAGGTTTCTACGTTAACAACGATCTGATTTGCGGCTATATGGGCCACAGGGAGAAGAGCAACGACCTTGGCCATCAATATAGCGCCGCTTTAAAGGCCAACCGCCGCCACCGTCGCAGTGGAGTTGGGCATCTGCCCCAGCATAATGCTATCCGCCATATGAAACAATTGGTTTAGGATCATCTCAAAGAGGGCCGGAAATATCATGCTGTAGCATAACCGTTTTTGACTCTTATCTAAATTCAATATCCTCATCTCCTATGGGGAATTATATACCTTTATCCCCATAAAAGCAATTAAAACTTTTGTATTTCAAACATCCCGTTTAACAAGGTATAAAGCGGGCGGAACCAGCGCATTACGTTCCAGATACTGACCCCTTTAAGCCCCATATTCTGCACCAGGCGCAGTTTTTCCTGATAACTGCGGGCATCTTCGAACCAGACCTCGTGTTGGTTTCCTCGACTATCGTAATAGCGGAACCAGGGCGATTGGGATTTTTCGTCAAATTGGATGGTTGCCCCGTATTTTCGCGCCAGGGCGATGGCTTCATAGTTGCCGATGGAGCGAGCCGGACGCCCCTCCTCATAGGGCAAGAGCCAATCGTAGCCGTAATTGGGCAGACCCATCAGGATTTTGTTAGCAGGAATCTGGGTAACCGCATAGTCCAGCACCGCCTTGACCTGATCCAAAGGTGCCACCGCCATCGGCGGACCGTAGGTATATCCCCATTCATAAGTCATCACCAGCACTCCGCTGGCCGCCGCACCCAAGGCAGCATAGTCGTGGGCCTCGTACAAAAGGCCCCGTTGGTCGGAGCTCTTTTTGGGTGCCAAGGCCACAAACACCGGTTTCGGTGCCAGTTCTTGACGCAGGCGGTTGACGAATTCAGCATAAGTGGCGGCCAATCGGGGCGGCAGATATTCAAAATCCACGTCTACGCCGCCGTAGTTCCGTTCGTTCAAAGCCTTTTTCAAGGCTTCGATCAGCACCGGCCAGGCGGCGGTATTATCCAGAAGTGCCGCCGCTCGCTCCCCGCTGAATCCGCCGGTCTCGTCAATGGAAGTCAATACCAATAAGGGGACCGTATTCTGGGAACGGGCAATGCGGATCACCTCTTCCTCCATCTTTAGGGGGATCAACCCCCCGTCCGGAGTAATACCGGTACTAAATAAGGAAAGATAGGTCAGAGTGGGCAACGCCCTTGAAAGATTGTTGCGATCGACAAAAGGATAAGCATAGCCGTTCACAGTCAGAGGCGGGCGCTGACCCACCGGTGCCGGAATCACCAGGCTATCACCGATCACCAGATATTTATTGGGATCGACTCCGTTTGCCTCCACCAATCGCTCCACTGTAGTTCCGAAGCGCCGGGCGATCTGATACAGAGAATCACCCGGTTGGATCGTATAGACCATCATTTTAAATAACACACTCCTTTCTTTTTATCTATATGAGAAAAAATATAGAAAAATCGCCGAAGTTTAAGGAAATAACCGTTGACTTTCTCGCTTTTTCGTATTAAACTTAGAGTATCAAATCTTTAGAAAAGAGGTAAAGAAACATGGCTGAAGATAAAGCTTTGGACTTTAACATTGAACAGGAAGGCCCCGCCGTTGACGCTTCCAAAAAGGTTCGCGTTGGTATTATCGGTTGCGGCTGGATCGCAGAAGCACACGTAAAGAATTACAAGCTCTGCCCCGACGTTGAGATCGTTGCCGGTTCTGATATCATCCCCGGTAAGGCTGCTAAGTTCTTCGAGAAGATGGAAGTGGAAGGCGCCGCCTGCTACGAGAGCACCGAAGAGATGCTGGCCAAAGAAAATCTGGACATCGTTTCTGTTTGTACTTATAACTCTCAGCATGCCCCCTGCGCCATTCAGGCAATGAAAGCCGGCGTAGACGTTATGCTGGAGAAGCCCTTCACCGTGACCCTGGAAGAGGCCATCGAAGTGATGAAGGTTGAAAAGGAAACCGGCAGATTGCTCTCCATCGGCTTCCAGCCCAGAATGGACGAGAACATGAAGATGATCAAGAAGATCGTTGAATCCGGCGAGCTGGGCGATATCTACTACGTTCAGACCGGCGGCGGCCGCCGCAAGGGTATTCCCGCTCCCTACGGCACCTCCTTTATTGAAGCCGACAAGGGCGCCATCGGCGCTTTGGGCGATATCGGCTGCTATTCTTTGGATATGGTGATGAACGCTCTGGGCAATCCCAAGCCCCTGACTGTTTCTGCCATGAAGTCCGACTTCTTCGGCAAGAGCAAGGAATATTGGATCGCCCGCGGCAAGCCCGCTGAATATGCCGATATCTTCGGCGTTGACGATTTCGCCGCTGCTTTCATCCGTCTGGAAGGCGGCATTACCCTGGACTTTAGAATTGCCTGGGCGATGCACCTGGATACCTCCGGCGATACCATCATTATGGGTACCAAGGGCTCCCTGCGGATCCCCTCCACCGAATGCTGGAACGGTACCGTTGGCGGTGCTATGAAGGTTTACCACGACGTGGCCGGTGAAAGCGTTGAGACCGAAATTCCCATCCTGAAGACCAAGGAGAACCTCTTCTATCTGAAGTTGCGTTCCTTTGTGGATGCCCATAAGAACGGCACCAAGGCTCCCGTTCCCTCCAGCCAGATCATCAACAATCAGGCTATTTTGGACGGCATCGTAAAGAGCGCCAACGCCGGCAAGGAAATCGAAGTAGAGATCCCCACTGTTTGATCTTAAGTTTAAAAGGCTACGAAAATGTTTCGTAGCCTTTTTTATTGTGTAAGTTGACACGCTAAATGAACATCATTATAATAGATAACATAACACCGTGTATGTACACGATACCAAGGAGAAAGGGCAATGATTTATCAAAAAGCACATCTGAACGAGATCAGTTTTCCTTTGGGTGGGATCGGTACCGGCTCCATCGGCCTCAATGGCTACGGTTGCTTGGTGGATTGGGAGATCTTCAACCGCCCCAATAAGGGCAGCATCAATCCATATACTTTTTTTGCCCTCCGTGCAGAGCTCCCCGACGGAACGGTCATTACCAAGGTGTTACAGGGGGATTGGAACAAGGAGCTTTCCGGCACCTATTGCAGCCCCAAGGGGCACAGCGGTTTTGGCTATGGCCCCGACGGCGGCACCCTGGCCGGGTTACCCCATTTTGAAAAGGTGAAATTTGACGGCAGTTTTCCCATTGCGACCTTGACCTTTGAAGATAGGAAATTTCCTGCCAAGGTGGTGCTGAAAGCCTTTAACCCCTTTATCCCCCTGAATGCGGAGGAGTCCGGCATTCCCGCCGCTTTTTTTGAAATCGAGATCAAAAATAAGGTCGAAGGGGTACGCTACACCGTTGCCATGGCAGTAGGGAATCCCTTTGAAAGCACCGTCAATCACTTGGTGAATCACGAAAAATACACCGCCGTGACCCTGAAGCACGCCGGCCTCTCCCCTGCAGACCGGGATTACGGTGAACTGACCGTTGCGGTGGATCAGCCGGAGGGGATCTGCCAGGAATACTGGTATCGGGGTGGTTGGCAGGATGGAATTTCTGCCTTTTGGTACGATCTGACCACTGGAGATCTGATCCCCCGCCATTACCAAGAACCGGGTCAAAAGGATCATTGCACCGTGGGTGCAGAGGCGGTCATTGCTGCGGGAAGGAGCAAAAAGTTCCGTTTTATCCTCGCCTGGAGCTGTCCTAATTGCTATAACTACTGGAAGCCCTACACCAACGAAGCGGGCGAAGATATCCTCTGGAAGAATTATTATGCCACCCAATTCGAAAATTCCGTTGCCTCCGCTTTTTATGGGTTGAAACATTGGAGCCGCCTTTATCGGGAAACGGATCGGTTCCGTAAGGCCATGCACGGCTCCACCCTGGATCCCGTCGCCATTGATGCCGCCACCGCCTCCCTGGAGGTTTTAAAATCCCCCACGGTACTGCGGTTAGAAGATGGCACCTTTTACGGCTGGGAAGGAGTCAGCGAAAAGAAGGGCAGTTGCGAGGGTACCTGCACCCACGTTTGGAGTTATGCCTATGCACTTTGCTATCTGTTCCCGGAGCTGGAACGAAGCCTGCGGGATACGGAGTTCCGCTATGACACCGAGGAAAGCGGTCTGATGCGATTTCGCACTCATTTGCCCTTGGGGCGGAGCAAAAGTTCCTTCCATCCCTGCTTAGATGGGCAGATGGCCACGGTCATCAAGATCTACCGGGATTGGAAGTTGACCGGAAACAGCCAATGGCTGAAGGACAACTGGGAAAACGTTAAATTAATCTTGGAATTTGCCTGGAGCCCGGACAACACATACGAATGGGATCGGGACAAGGACGGCGTTTTGGAAGGACGACAACACCATACCCTGGATATGGAGCTGTTCGGTCCCTCCGGATGGCTACAAGGCCTCTATTCCGCCGCCCTGAAGGCCGCCGCAGAGATGGCGGAATTCCTGGAAGATACGGAAAAAGCGGCAGAATATCAAAATTTATATGTAAAGTCTTATTCCTTTACAAAAAACAGCCTCTTTAACGGGAATTATTTTATTCAGAAAGTGGATCTTTCAGACAAGAGCCCCACGGAGCATTTTAACGTGCCGGAATATTGGAACGCTGAGCGCCAACAATTAAAGTACCAGATCGCAGACGGTTGCGAGATCGACCAGCTTTTGGGACAATGGCACGCCAACCTTTGCGGGCTGGGAGATATTTTTGATGCAGAGCAACGGAAAATTGCATTGCGAAATATGATGAAAAATAACTTTAAGCCCCGTATGCGGGAAGTTGCCAATCTTTGGCGGGTCTTTGCCCTGAACGACGAGGCGGGTGCCATTATGTGCGATTATCCGAAAGGGAGCCAAAAGCCGGTGATCCCTATTCCCTATTGCGAGGAATGTATGACCGGCTTTGAATACGCCTTTGCCGGCTTGCTGATTCAAGAAGGGTTTGTTGAAGACGGCTTGCGAGTGGTGAAAGCCATCCGGGATCGCTACGACGGCAAAAAGCGCAATCCCTGGAACGAGATCGAATGTGGCAGTAACTATGCCCGGGTGATGGCGGCCTTTGCGCTGTTCCCCATTTTCAGCGGTATGACGGTGGATCTGCCCAAGGGGCAGATCGGATTCCGGCCGGTTATCGAAGACGATTTCAAGGGATTTTTCGGAACAGGCACCGGCTGGGGCGTTTTTGAGAAAAAAGGAAATCAGCAGAAAATCACCCTTTACGGCGGAACCTTGACCTTGAATCAAGTAGACTTGGATGGAATCGTTACGGCCCTTTACGCTGACGGCAAGCTCATTTCCTTCAAGCAGGCTCCCTCCGGCGTTTCCTTTGAAACGATCATTCTGAAAAAAGAACTGATTTTCAACACAAGAAATGACAAGAAATAATTAGAAATGAAGATGAGGAACTAGAAACAACAAGAAATATTTCTTGTTGTTAATCTTGATGTGTGGAGAGTGAATCAAAGCCTTTACAAAAGTTCCATTTTCTGCTAATATGGAAACAAGAACGTTAAAAGGAGTGTCATTATGGAGTTTTTATATTTCCTGGAAGGAATCCGCACACCGGTCATGACGACCTTTATGAGCTTGGTCACCTATTTTGGGGATGAAATGATCTTTTTGGCTCTGGCCATGGTCATTTTATGGTGTGTAGACAAATACGAGGGCTATTATCTGCTGGCGCTGGCCTTTTTGGGCACCCAGATCAACCAGCTTTTGAAGGTGGTCTGCAAGATCCCCCGTCCCTGGGTGCGGGATCCCAATTTTAAGGCTGTGGAAAGCGCCATCCCCGCCGCCACCGGCTATTCCTTCCCCAGCGGGCACACCCAAAACTCCGTTGGCACCTTCGGGGGACTAGCCCTTTGGAACAAGAACAAATGGATCCGCATTCCGGCCATCATCCTTTGTGTTTTAGTACCCTTCAGCCGGATGTATCTTGGAGTACACACCCCGGCGGACGTGTTGGTCTCTGCGGTGATCGCCCTGGTGTTGGTCTTTGGGATCTATCCCATTATGAAAAAAGCAAAAAACAGCCCCAACTTCTTCCGTATCTTTTTTGGAGTGATGATCCTTTGGAGCATTGGGCAGGTAGTCTTTATGGAGCTTTATCTGGGGGACACCCAAGATGAGGTTCTGCTCCACGGCCTGGAAAACGCCTATAAGATGCTGGGTGCCGTGTTGGGCTTTGGCATCGCCTATGAACTGGATCGGCGGTGGATCCGATACGAGACCAAGGCGGTTTGGTGGGTACAGCTGATCAAGGTCATCCCCGGCGCCGCCATCGCATTGGGTACCAAAGCATTGGTACGGGTGATCTTACCCGAGGGGTTGATCTGCCAGGAGGCACTCCCCTACTTCTTTATGGTGCTGGTGGCCGCCGCAGGCTGGCCTGCAACCTTCCGGTTCTGGAAACGGTTTGGCGAAGAATAAAAAGCAAACACCCGACAGAAAAACTGTCGGGTGTTTTTTATTCTTATGGGATCATCAACCCAGGCAACGATGGAGGAAGGTCACGATCTGACCTCGGGTGCAGGGTGCCGTAGGGCTGAAGGTGGTAGCAGAGGTGCCGGTGGTAATGCCCTTTTCCACCGCCCACAGAACAGCCTGATAATAATAGGCGTTGCTCTTCACGTCCGTAAAGGGGTTCGTTCCGCTCACCTGGGGTTTACCCTGAGAGCGCCACAGGAAGGTCACGATCTGATCACGGGTGCATTTGGCATTGGGAGCAAAGGAGGTAGCGGTCATACCGGTGGTGATCCCCTTTTCCACCGCCCATAAAACAGCCTTATAGTAATACTGATTGCTTTTAACGTCGGCGAAGGGGTTTTGCGAAAGGGTCGGTTCCGGGCTACCGGAGGCACGCCACAGGAAGGTGACGATCTGACCCCGGGTACAGGTGGTATTCGGCTCAAAGGTGGTAGCGGTCATACCGGTGGTGATTCCCTTTTCCACCGCCCACAGCACCGCATCATAATAAAATTGATTGCTCTTAACGTCGATGAAGGGATTGGCCGGGAATGGATCGAATGCACACATCCCGGAAAAAGTATCCTCTTCCATATTATAGGCGCCCATTACCGCGCCCTGGGGGCTGGTGACGTCCAACATAGTCAACTTACTGATATCGTAGCCAGCCTTTGCCCGGACCGTGAATACCAGACCGTAGTTTTTATCCATCTTAAAGACGCCCGTTGCAGGGGTCATTGTTTCCGGGATCCCATCGTGATTCTGATCCTCGGCGGTAATGAAGTCCGCCGCAACCACTTGAACGTTGGCATTATCGAAGGTCACCTTGGCATTCTGAACCTTCAGGTCGGGTTTATAGCCGGAGACGGTCAGGACAAGCTTGGTGATATCCACCGGCGGCTGAATGCTCGGATCATTAAGGATGGTGATGGCCGGAGAATGAACAACGGCCATGGAATAATCGGCGTTGACGTTTGGCTTTCCGTTTTGTTCCACCGTCCAGGCCACGCCGTCCACTTTAAGGGTCACGGGATTGCCCAATTCATATTGTTTTGCGCTTTCCGAATCGATGCGCACTTGGGTACGGATCCGCCATTCGCCGGGCGTAAACCGGCCGTTGTTCTGATCGGTCCAGACACCGTTCACGTATTTCTGCCAACGTAGATTGGCGGCGGTAGCGGCCAGATAGGCAGGTGCCCCCTTTGTTACGGTGATCCCGGGCATTTTTAAATTTCCGTAAAGAGCGGTAATAGCAGCAATATTGGAGGTGGCTTCGATATCGCAGATCTTTGTTTTTCCGGAGGGCGCCCCCCATACCGCACAGAGCGTGACGTTCTTTTGGAGTTGGATGGTTTCGCCGGGATCATAAAGATCGTTGGTATTTTCGACCCTCCAGCATTTGAATTCCTTGCCGGAAGGAGCCGTAAAGCCGCACTGTGGCAACGTATATGCCGTATATCCGGTCAGGGGAGCCATGGTCCCGCTTCCAAGCCCCGGATCAAAGGTTACGGTATATCCCATCGGAGTTACGTAAAAATCCTTTTCAAAAAGAAGGCCGGTGTTTTCGTAATCCACCTGCTTCACCGAAGCGCTCAGGTTATTTACTTTAACGGAAACGGACTCCATAAACTCATCTAAAGTGGTCAGCCGGACCCGCAGGGTATAGGTTTTGCCGCCCTGGAACGTTTCGCCGTAGCTCATTTTATTGCCGTTCAGCATCCATTCGTGGGCATACAGCGTGACCTTCTCGGTCAGAACGGTCGGTTGTTCGGGGCTTTGCCCATGGTAGGGAGTGGCAACGGTGACCTCAACGGTGCTGATATGATTGATTCCGTAGGCAGGAACGGATATACACCCCAAAAGGATGGCGACACACAGCAGGATCCCCAATATTTTATTCAATTTCATAGGAAACATCCCTCCAGACAGCGATTTGCCGTTTGCTTTCTTGACGAAAGCATTATTTTATTGTATAATTAATTAAATTGGGCGGGTCTTATCATCGTACGCGCGATGTTAAGACGCTTTACACCGGCGGCCACCGGCGCAAAGAGGGTGCCCTATACAAGATCTATACCCTCCTTCAAACAATCTTGCATTATAATTATAGACAATCCCGGGCATTTTGTCCCCACACCTTTGACCGAAAAGCGGTTATTTTTCATTCAAAAGTGTGGGAAAAAGTGTGGGATATAAGCGGGGGAACGTTAAATGAAACGATTGTTCGGTTTATTAACAACCGTATTGATCATACTGGCCGCCTGTACCGGCTGTGGGATCTCCGGAGATAAAACCGCAAGCATCAGCTGGATCTACGGCGTGGTCACGGTGCTTTCCTTTATCCTGTTGCTGGGATACTGTGTTTTGATCAAAAAGAAAGAGCTTTGGTATCTGTTGCTGTTCGGCTCAGTGCTGGTGGTCAACGTGGGCTACTGGGCCCTTTCGGTCTCTTCCTCCCTGGAGGAGGCTTTACTGGCTAATCGCATCGCCTATTTAGGGTCGGTCTTTTTGCCCTTTGCCATGCTGATGATCATTTTAAAAAGTGCCGGCCTGCAAACACCCAAGTGGCTGCCTTGGCTTTTGATGGGGATCGGTGTGGTGATCTTATTCATCGTAGCCAGCCCCGGTTATCTGACCATCTATTACCAAGAGGTGGAGCTGATCACCGAAAACGGCGTCTCGGAACTGAAAAAGGTCTACGGGCCCTGCCACGTTTTATATTTGATTTACCTGATGGGCTATTTGGGAACCATGATCGGCGCCATCGTTCACGCCATGGTGAAAAAAACGGTGGTTTCTGCCGGGCAATCGGCTATGATGATCATTGCCGTTGGTGTGAACCTGGGGATATGGTTTATTGAACAGCTGGTCGATCTTCATTTTGAGATGCTCTCGGTCTCTTACGTGATCAGCGAGTTCTTTTTACTGGGGGTGCACTTTATGGTCGCAGAGCAGGAGCGACTGTCGACTGAGCGCCAAGAGGTTCCCCTTGCTCCCGCGGCACCGCTTCCGGAGGAGGATGAATTAGATCCGGAAAAGGCGGCCTTCTTTATGGACGGGGTTCAATCCCTGACCCATACGGAGCGGCTGGTTTTTGAAGCCTATACCCATCATAAATCCACCAAGGAAATTATGGAAGAGCTGAACATTAAGGAAAACACCTTGAAATACCACAACAAAAACATCTACAACAAATTGGGCGTTCGTTCCCGCAAGGAGTTGCTGGAAATCTATAAGCAGGTATCAAGATAACAAAACCCCCGACGGTTAAAAACGTCGGGGGTTTTGTCAGCGTGTCAAAAAACTCTATTTTTTATTTTTGACACGCTGTGAGACGAACAAAAAAGAGTGCCGATTTCGTCAACTCGACCCGAAGTTGTACAGAGGTACTACGAGAGGGAGAGTTGGCGGAAAGCAGAAAAAATTCAAT
>JAZQAR010000083.1:0-3281 GCA_045545315.1 Eubacteriales bacterium
CATAGCCCCTTTGGATCAGCCAATCCTTGGCATCATCGGTCAGTTCCACCTGCAGATGTTTATCCTTCAAGCGGGCCTGCAGTTCCTTCAGCAAAAGATCCACGATAAAGCCGATATTCTCCTTGGTCAGAGGTTTATAGAACACGGTCTCGTCCAGGCGGTTCAAAAATTCCGGACGGAAGGAGCGGCGGAGCAGCTGTTCCACAGCGGCTCGGGCCTCGGGGGTGATCTCCCCTTCCCGGATGCCCTCCAGAATAATATCACTGCCCAGGTTGGAGGTCAAAATGATGATGGTATTCTTAAAATCCACCGTTCTGCCCTGGCTATCGGTGATCCGGCCGTCATCCAGCACCTGGAGCAGGACGTTGAAAACGTCCGGATGGGCTTTTTCTACCTCGTCGAACAGCACCACCGAATAGGGGCGGCGACGGACGGCTTCGGTCAGCTGACCGCCCTCATCGTAGCCCACGTAGCCCGGAGGAGCGCCGATCAGGCGGGAGACGGAGTATTTTTCCATATACTCGCTCATATCGATACGGATCATATTCCGCTCATCATCAAACAGCGCCTGGGCCAAGGCCTTGGCCAGCTCGGTCTTACCCACACCGGTGGGGCCCAGGAACAGGAAGGAGCCGATGGGGCGATCGGGATCCTGAATCCCGGCCCGAGAACGAAGGATGGCATCGCAGACCCGTTGCACGGCCTCGTCCTGGCCGATGACCCGACGATGCAGAATTGCATCCAGATGCAAAAGCTTTTCCCGTTCGCTTTCCATCAGCTTTGCCACCGGGATCCCCGTCCAGCGGGCAACGATCTTGGCGATCTCCTCTTCGGTGACCTTATCCCGCAGGAGGGTGTTTTCTTTGCTCTCTTTTTCGCTGCGCTCGGCCTCCTCCAATTGGGTCTTCAGCTTGGGCAGAACTCCGTACTTCAGTTCGGCGGCCTTGGTCAGGTCGTAGGCGTTTTCCGCCTGGGTGATGGCATTATTAGTCTGCTCGATCTCCTCCCGAAGCTTTTGTACCACGGAGATGGCTTGTTTTTCGTTTTCCCACTTGGCTTTCATGGAGTTAAATTCGTCCCGCAGGGCGGCGATCTCACCGTTGATCTCCTGCAGACGGGCATCGGAAAGGGGATCTTCATCCTTTTTCAAGGCCTGAGCTTCGATCTCCAGCTGCATAATTTTGCGCTGTTTTTCGTCCAGCTCGGTGGGCATGGATTCCATTTCCGTTTTGATCAAGGCACAGGCCTCGTCCACCAGGTCGATGGCCTTATCCGGCAGGAAGCGGTCGCTGATATACCGATCGGACAGCACCGCCGCCGCGATCAAGGCCTGATCCTGGATCTTGACCCCGTGGTACACCTCGTAGCGTTCTTCCAATCCACGCAGGATGGAGATGGTATCCTCTACGCTGGGCTCCGCAACCAGCACCGGCTGGAAACGGCGCTCCAGCGCGGCATCCTTTTCGATATACTGGCGATATTCGTTCAGGGTGGTGGCGCCGATACAATGAAGCTCGCCCCGAGCCAGCATGGGTTTCAGTAGGTTGCCCGCATCCATAGAACCTTCGGTCTTGCCGGCCCCTACAATGGTATGCAGCTCGTCGATAAAGAGGATGATCTCCCCTTCGCTTTTTTGCACCTCGCTCAAAACAGCCTTCAGCCGTTCTTCAAATTCGCCCCGATATTTGGCGCCGGAAATCAATGCGCCCATATCCAGGGAGAACAGCTTACGGTTTTTGAGGTTTTCCGGCACGTCGCCCCGGACGATCCGCAGAGCAAGGCCTTCGGCGATGGCGGTCTTACCCACACCGGGCTCCCCGATCAGCACCGGGTTATTTTTAGTCTTACGGGAGAGGATGCGGATCACGTTGCGGATCTCCTCGTCCCGGCCAATGACGGGATCCAGCTTTTGAGCCCGTGCCATCTCCACCAGGTCCCGACCATATTTGGTCAAAACGTCGTAGGTGCCCTCGGGATCCTGGCCGTTGACCTTTTGGTTGCCCCGCAGTTCCATTACGGTCTTCCAAAAGTTATTTTTATTTAATTGGTGGCTTTGGAACAGTTTTTTGACGGTGGCATCCGCCTGATCCAAAAGACCAAACATCAGATGCTCCACCGACAGATAGGCATCGCCGTTTTTCTTTGCCTGCTTTTCGGCGGAGTCCAAAGCCTTATTCAGGTCGTTACTGCAATAAAGCTGGGATTGGCTATTGGAAAGCGTGGGCAACTGTCTCAAAGCGGCCTCCCCATCGGCGGCCAGTCCCTGCACACCCATTTTCTTTAACACGCCCCCAACAAATCCTTCCGGCTGATTTAGTAAAGCCAGCAAAAGATGCAACTGTTCCAAAGCTGAATGGCGGTTAGAAGAAGCCAACTGCTCCGCGGTTTGCAAGGCTTCCATACTTTTTGTTGTGAATTGATTGGCGTTCATAGCAAATTCTCCTTTCCTTAAACAACCAGCGGATCGGCGACATAAAGGCGCATTTCCTGCTCGATCAGCGGAAGTGCCTGTCGGGGGCGTTCGATATGTTCAAAATAGATCTTCAGCGCCCGATCAAAGGCGTTCACATAGCGACCGATGGCCTCACCCATTAAAGCAGGCTGGCCCTCAAAAGCACGGTTAAACCGCAAATTTCGCAAAAATCGCCCGTTTTCGATGGAATAACGGGGGTTCCCCAAATATTGTTGTTCCAGGGACACCCAGATATGCTCGAACTGTTCCAAATAATAGATCAGTTCCCGGTTTTGGGTGCGCAGTTGCACCTGCAGCTGCCCGAACTCCGGCTGTTCCGAGCGGAACAGCTCCACCCGATAGCGCACCGAAGGATTATATTTATAATTCAGTGCACTGCGCACGGTCAGCATAGTGGCGCTGGGCTGAACCAGGGGCTGAAAGCCCCCCTGCCCCAGCAGATCCATCAACTGCTCCAACGTAGAGCGCATCCGCTTCTCCGGTGTCAGCATCGAGCAATATTCGGCTAAAATCTGATTGATCATATTGGAGCGGTTGGTATGCATCTGATAGGCCAGGCGGTCTACCTGATCCACCACCTCGTCCATTAAGACCAAGGAATAAACACTTTTTTTCATAGGATCACCTCTTGATTTTTATTATAGTCCGTTTTCATAATTTGTCAAGCGATTTATATAAATTTGTTTGCGAGTTTTTAAAATGAACAAAAAAGAACCACCCAACGAAGGGGTTGGGTGGTTTCCTTATTTAATAAATAGGTTAGCGTTGAACTCTACCGCTTCCGTCGCCACCGGCCAGAGCCTGAACC
>JAZQAR010000084.1:0-43726 GCA_045545315.1 Eubacteriales bacterium
CCCTGCGGACCGGACCCCATCATTGAGTCTTCATTGTG
The DNA here is from genome assembly GCA_045545315.1 of Eubacteriales bacterium. Lineage (GTDB taxonomy): Bacteria > Bacillota > Clostridia > Oscillospirales > QAKW01 > QAKW01. The sequence goes on from JAZQAR010000084.1 coordinate 39, forward strand.
TACAGGAGCCTGTCCTGTATATCATTATGCTAACTCTGCGAAGTACTTGATTGTTCTTACCATCTGGCTTGTGTAAGAGTTCTCGTTGTCATACCAGGAAACAACCTGTACCTGATAAGTATCCTCGTCGATCTTGGAAACCATGGTCTGAGTTGCATCGAACAGAGAACCGTAGGTGATACCAACGATATCGGAAGATACCAGCTGTTCTTCGGTGTAACCGAAGGAAGCGGAAGAAGCAGCCTTCATAGCGGCGTTGATGCCTTCCTTGGTGATGTCCTTACCCTTAACAACGGCAACCAGCAGAGTGGTGGAACCGGTGGGAACGGGAACACGCTGAGCGGAACGGATCAGCTTGCCGTTCAGTTCGGGGATAACCAGACCGATAGCCTTAGCAGCACCGGTGCTGTTGGGAACGATGTTTACAGCGGCAGCGCGAGCACGACGCAGGTCACCCTTTCTGTGGGGGCCGTCCAGAACCATCTGGTCGCCGGTGTAAGCATGAACGGTGGTCATGATACCGCTCTGGATGGGAGCGTAATCATTCAGAGCCTTAGCCATGGGAGCCAGGCAGTTGGTGGTGCAGGAAGCGGCGGAGATGATGGTATCATCAGCCTTCAGGGTCTTTTCGTTTACGCTGTAAACGATGGTGGGCAGATCGTTGCCTGCGGGTGCAGAGATAACAACCTTCTTAGCGCCGGCGGTGATATGGGCAGAAGCCTTCTCCTTGGAGCAGTAGAAGCCGGTGCACTCCAGAACAACGTCAACACCGATCTCGCCCCAGGGCAGATCAGCAGCGTTCTTCTCAGCATAGATCTTGATGGTCTTGCCGTCTACGGTGATTTCGCCATCACCGGCAACAACCTCGTGACCGTCGTAACGACCCTGAGCGGAATCGTACTTCAGCAGATGAGCCAGCATAGCAGCATCAGTCAGATCGTTGATGGCAACAACTTCGTAGCCTTCAGCACCGAACATCTGACGGAAAGCCAGACGGCCGATTCTGCCGAAACCATTAATAGCAACTTTAACAGACATGGATATATCCTCCTAAAAAAATTATTTACCGCTAAATATTATAGCGGTTTTTACTTTTTTTTACAAGTCTTTTTTTAAGTTTTTCCATATTATAATAAAAAAGAGGCATTTTTCTCGCTGTTTCGGTTGAAAATTGCCAAATTTGGTGGTAAAATGGGTTCAAATAAATACCAAAAGGAGATATTAAAATGGCATTACCTATCGGATTACAGCTTTATTCTGTTCGGGATGATATGAAAGAAGACTTTAAAGGTACCCTGCAAAAGGTGAAGGATCTGGGCTATGATGCAGTGGAATTTGCCGGTCTTTTCGGCCATAGCGGTGCAGAAGTGAAAGCAATGTGTGAAGAAGTGGGGATCAAGCCCCTTTCTGCCCATGTGCCTTTGGTAGAAATGATCAACGATTGCGAAGGAACTCTGAATACTTATAAAGAGATCGGCGTGGAATATATCGTTGTTCCCTATGTGGATGCAGACCGTCGCCCCGGAACCGAAGGCTGGCTGCCCACCATCGATGCCATTCATAAGATCGGTGAAGCCGCCAAGGAAAAGGGCCTGGTGCTGTTGTATCACAACCACGATTTCGAATTCACCAAGGTGGATGGGGAATACGGCCTGGATATGCTGTATCGCCTGGTTCCCGCTGATTGTTTGCAAACAGAGCTGGACACCTGCTGGGTGAACGTGGGCGGTGAAAACCCTGCCGATTATATCCGCAAGTATGCCGACCGCTGCCCGGTGGTGCATCTGAAAGATTTCTATCGGGAGAGCGTGGATGCTGATGAACCCTTATATGAACTGATCGGCATTAAGAGTGAAGAAAAGAAACCTGCCAAAAAGAACTTTGAATTCCGCCCTGTTGGTTCCGGCCTGCAGGATTTCCCCGCCATCATCAAGGCTGCCGAAAAGAGCGGCGCTAAATGGTTTGTGGTGGAGCAGGATCAGCCCAGTATGGAAAAAACGCCCATGGAATGTGCTGAAATGAGCATCGGCTATTTGAAATCAATTGGTCTTTAATCGGTTGCGGGCTTACGGGCCCGCAACAATCTTTTGAGGAAAAAACGGTATGGTATTATTAGGAAGTATTGTAAACGGCATCGCCATTATCCTGGGGGCCGTATTGGGCTGTCTTTTAAAAAAAGGACTGCCGGAACGGATCAGTAACGGCATTATGCACGGGATGGCTCTGTGTGTGCTGGCCATCGGGATCAAGGGCATCTTCGACGGCGAAAATCTGCTGATCACCATCCTTTCGGTGGCCATCGGCGGTGCCTTCGGCTTTGTCATCCGGCTGGATGAGCATCTGGATCGGTTGGGCAATTTTCTTCAACGTAAAATGGGCGGTAAGGAGCAAGGCTCCACCTTTGGCGAGGGCTTTGTTACCGCCACTCTGCTGGTCTGTGTGGGCGCTATGGCCATTACCGGCTCCCTGGACGGCGGCATCCGTGGGGATCATTCCACCATCTATGCCAAATCCCTGATCGACCTGATCTCCTGCTGTGTGATGGCCTCCACCCTGGGGATCGGGGTGGCGCTGGCGGGGGTCGCCTGCTTTATTTATCAAGGTGCCATCGCCCTCTCCGGTAGCCTGGTGGCGCCCTTCCTGACCGAGGCAGTCATCGGCGAGATGACCTGCGTAGGTTCCTTATTGATTATGGGTCTGGGGCTGAATATGTTGGGGCTCACCAAACTGAAGGTGATCAACTACATCCCCGCCTGCTTCCTGCCTATTCTGTTTTGTTTATTTATTAAATGATGAAGAATTTAGTATCTGTAACGGAATGTAAAACCTATGAGCCCGGGGAGGTCAAGGCGGCCTTGATCCGCCTGCTAAAGCCCCTGGGCGGGCTGGATTGGGTCACCCCGGGGATGCGGGTGGGCATCAAGGCCAACCTGGTTACCTTTTTAAAGCCCGAGGCCGCCGCCACCACCCATCCCGCTCTGCTGATCGCTTTGGTGGAGCTGTTGAAGGAAAAGGGCGCCCAAGTGGTGCTGGGGGATAGCCCCGGCGGGCTTTATAACGGGGTGTACCTGGATCGGGTCTATGCCGCCACCGGTATGAAGAAGGTGGAGGCCGCCGGCGCCGATCTGAATCGGGATTTTTCGGTCAAAAATGCCGAATTCCCCGCCGCCCGCTCCGCCAAGACCTTCACCTATACCGGCTGGCTGGACGGGGTGGACGCCCTCATCGATTTTTGTAAATTAAAGACCCACGGGATGATGGGCTTCAGCGGTGCGGCCAAAAATATGTTCGGCACCATCCCCGGCACCACCAAGCCGGAATACCATTATCGGTTCCCGGATCCCATGGATTTTGCCCATATGATCGTGGATCTGAACGATTATTTCAAGCCCCGCTTGTCCATTACCGACGGGGTCATCGGGATGGAGGGCAACGGCCCCACCGCCGGAACGCCTCGGCCGGTGGGTGTCCTGTTGGCCTCAGAAAATCCCCACGCCGCCGATCTGATCGGCGCAAGCCTGATCGGGCTGGATCCTAAAGAGGTTCCTACCCTGGCTGCGGCTATGGAGCGGGGGCTGATCTCTGCCACCGCTGAGGGGCTGGAGACCGCCGGTGACGATTGGCGGCAGTTTATCGTGGCCGATTATCAAAAGGTAGAGCGGGTCAAAAGCCTGCGCTTTAATAAGGAAAGCCAAAAATTCTTCGGTAAGCTCAGCAGCCTCTTTATGGATCGGGCGTTGGCGTCGGTGCCTAAACTGAAAAAAGAAGAATGTGTCGGCTGTAAGGAATGCTTCAAGATCTGCCCGGCCAAGGCCATCGTGATGAAGAACAAAAAGCCGGTCATCGACCGCAAGGCCTGCATCCGTTGCTTCTGTTGTCAGGAATTTTGCCCCAAGGGGGCTATGAAGGTCCACCGACCTTTGATCGCCCGGATCTTAAAATGAATTTTTTGTAAACGCCCTTGACAAAAGGGAAAAATAGCGGTACACTAAATTAGCACTCTAAAGTATAGAGTGCTAATTTTTCTGTTAAAGAAGGTTTTAAAAATGGCAAAAAAACAGTTTAAAGCAGAATCCAAGCGGTTATTGGATCTGATGATCAATTCTATTTATACCCAAAAAGAGATCTTCCTGCGGGAACTGATCTCCAATGCCTCCGATGCCTCCGATAAGAGTTACTATAACGCTTTGGGCGGTGGCGAGCTGGATCGGGATCGCTACGTGATCCGCCTGAAGGTCGATCAGGAGGCCCGCACCCTAACGATCAGCGACCGGGGCATCGGTATGAGCAAGGAGGAACTGGAAAAGAACCTGGGCACCATTGCCGAAAGCGGTTCCTTTAAGTTCAAAAACGAGCAGGAAGAAACGGACGGTGTGGATATCATCGGCCAGTTCGGCGTGGGTTTTTATTCCGCCTTTATGGTGGCAGACGAGGTGACCGTTACCTCTAAAAAAGAGGGGAGCGACGAAGCCTGGTGCTGGCATTCCAAGGGCAGCGATGGCTATACCGTTGCCGAAACGCAAAAGGAAGATGCGGGGACCGAGATCGTCCTTCATATCAAAGAGAACACCGAAACCGACCAATACGATGAATACCTGGAGGAATATCACCTTTCCCAATTGGTGAAAAAGTATTCCGATTTCATCAAATACCCCATTAAGATGGAAATGACCAAATCCCGCAAGAAGGAGGATTCCGAGGAATACGAGCAGTATACCGAGGACGAGACCCTCAACAGCCGTGTTCCCCTTTGGAAAAAAAGTAAAAAGGAACTGACCAAGGAGGATTATACCGGTTTTTATCGGAGCCAGCGCTACGGCTACGATGAACCGGTCAAGACCATCCACACCAACGTGGAAGGCACTCTGACCTATACCGCTCTGATGTTCGTTCCCTCTGTCGCACCCTACGATTTTTATACCAAGGATTTTAAAAAGGGCCTGGCTCTTTATTCCAACGGTGTGATGATCATGGAAAAATGCCCCGATCTCTTGCCCGATTATTTTGGTTTTGTTACCGGCTTGGTGGATTCTGCCGATCTTTCCCTGAATATCTCCCGTGAACTGCTGCAGCAGGATCATCAGCTGAAGGCAATCTCCAAAAACTTGACCAAGACCATCCAAAAGGAACTGACCGGGCTGTGCGAAAAGGATCGGCCTGCTTATGTCAAGTTCTTTGATGCCTTTGGCCGTACCCTCAAATATGGGCTCTACAGCGATTGGGGAATGCATAAGGATACCCTGCAGGATCTGATCCTGTTCCGCTCTTCTATGAACGAAGAGTATACCACCCTGAAGGAATACGTGGGTCGGATGCCCGAGGATCAGAAGTATATCTATTACGGTACCGGCGCTACCAAGGAGAAGATTAAGGGGATGCCTGCCGCCGAGGGCGTTTTGAATAAGGGTTACGAGCTTTTGTATTTCACCGAGGATGTGGATGAATTCGCCATCAAGGTGCTGGGTGCTTACGGTGAAAAGGAATTCAAAAACATCACCGATGCCGACCTGGGCTTTGCCGCCGAGGAAAAAGAGGTGGAGGAATACCCCGAACTGATGAAGAAGGTGAAGGAAGCATTGGGAGATCGGGTGGCCGACGTCAAGGCTTCCACCCGCCTGGTGAGCCACCCTGCCTGCCTTTCCACTCGTGGTGAGATCTCCATTGAGATGGAAAAGGTTTTTGCTGCCGCTCCCGAAGGGATGAACGGTGCACCCAAGGCTGAAAAGGTACTGGAAATCAACACCGCCCATTCCTTCTTTAAATTGCTGGAAAAGGCTGAAGGCGACCGTTTGACAAAAATCGCCGAAGTGATCTATAATCAAGCCCTCCTGATCGAAGGCCTGCCCGTGGAAGACCCCGTTGCTTATGCCAACGCCGTTTGGTCGTTATTAGAAGAATAATAAAAAGGGGACCCTATTTCAAAAGGGTCCCCTTTTCGTTTAGAAAGTTTTTGAAGATTCCAAAGAACCTTTTTACAAAAAGGGTCTTTGGCGGGTTCGGGCGGCGCCCGATTTAAACGATTCTATTTCTATTTGAATTCGAGAAAAAGCCTTGGATATTCCCGGCGATCTCCCGGATACAGCGGTTGCGGGATTCAATGGCGCCCCAGGCCATATGGGGGGTCAGGCACACGTTGGGTCGGTCTAAAATTTTGTTAAAGGGATGATCGGTGGGGAAGGGCTCCACACTGTAAACGTCTACCCCCAGGCCTCCCAGCCGGTTTTCCAAAATCGCATCGGTCAATGCGGCCTCGTCGGTCACCGCACCCCGGGCAGTATTTACCAAAACGGCGGTGGGTTTCATCGTGGCGATCCGCTCCCGATTGATCAGATTGCGGGTGCCTTCGTTCAGGGGCACGTGCAGGCTGATGATATCCGATTCCCGGCAAAGGGTATCGATATCCACCGTCTCAAAATGGGGGTCTGCCTGCCGGCGGTGCATCAACACCCGACAGCCTAAGGCTTCAGCCAATTTGGCCACTCTGCCGCCGATGCCGCCACCCCCGACTACACCCCAGGTCAGGGCAGAAAGTTCCCGATAGACCGGGGTCAGCCGATTGGCAATGCCGTCGGCGGTGTATCGGCCGGAATGCACCAGTTCCCGGTATTGGGGCAGGTGATTCACCAGCGAAAGTACCATAGCAAGGGAGATCTGCGCCACGCTTTCGGTGGAGTAGCCCGGTACGTTGCAAAGGGCAACGCCCTGCTCCCGGCAGTAATCCAGGCTGATGTTATCGTAACCGGTGGCGGCCACACAGATCAGCTTCAGCTTGGAGACTCCCTTCAGGGTCACGGCATCCATCCGCATCTTGTTTACCACCGCCACGTCCGCATCCATACACCGGGGGGCGATCTCCTCCGGCTTGGTATGGGGGTAACATTCCACCTCACCTAATTCATATAAGGGAGAAAGATCAATGTCGTCTCCCAATGTTTTTCGGTCTAAAACAACAATTTTCATCAATCTTTTAATGCTAACACTTCCACGTTGGGATCGGCCAACAGCCATTCCAATACAAAGGTATATTCCTTCAGGGAGCGGCCGTCCTCGATGCCTGCGGCAGCCTGGGCCAGGGTGCGGTCGTGGAAGGTGAACCAATAATAGCCCGCCTCCTGATTCAGGGCATAGGTGCCCCGCTTGCTCAACTGTTTTGCAACCTCGGCGCTCTTAAAGGTATCCCCTTCAATAAATTTAAAGGCGATGCCGCTGAACAGCTCCTTGACCTCTGCGGTCTGGGTCTTGGTCTCAAAGGCCTCCTCCACCAGTTGGGCGGCCTTTTCCTCGTTCACGGTATAAACCGCCTGGCGGTATTCTTCGGTGGTCACGTCGGCGTCTTCCTTGTTTACGATCTCCTTGGCCTTCTCCGGCTCCATCTCCGGCTCCTCCCAAAAGGTGACCAGCTCCTGCTTCAGCTCCGCCTGCTCCTCCTCGGTTTTATCCTTGGCAATATATTCGCTGGGGGTGGCGGGAGCAACGGTGGGCTCCACCTCTTTTTGGCAGGCGGTCAACCCCAGCAAAAGGGCGGCGGCCAGCCATAATGCAACTGCTCGTTTCATGGGCAGAAAATTCTCCTTTATTCGATAATATAATCATTATAATCTATATTTATGAAAAAGTCCAAAATTATTTTAAAATAATTTGAAAAAGGGATTGACAAAACGGTAATCTTATGTTACTATATCATCACTTTAACGAACTAAAGCACTAAAAAGGAGAATAAACCAATGAAAATGATGAAAAGAGTTTTGGCCCTGCTGGCCGTTGTAGCAATGATGCTGACCCTGGCCGCCTGCGGCAAAAAGGAAGAATCCGATCTGGCCGCCGTGAAGGAAGCCGGTAAGCTGGTGGTTGGTATCACCGATTTCGCCCCTATGGATTATAAGGAAGAGGGCAGCGACGAATGGATCGGCTTTGCTGCCGATATGGCCAAGGGCTTTGCCAAGAAGCTGGGCGTTGACGTTGAATTTATCGAGATCGAATGGGATAATAAGGTTCTGGAACTGGACGGCGGTAATATCGACTGCGTTTGGAACGGCATGACCCTGACCGACGAAGTGAAGGCCGCCATGGCCACCTCCAAGGCTTATTGCAATAACGCCCAGGTAGTTGTTGTGAAGAAGGACGTTGCCGATCAGTATCAAACTGCCGAAGCCTGCAAGGCTTTGAAGTTCGCCGTAGAAGCCGGCTCCGCCGGTGAAAAGATGGCCACCGCCAACAGCTTCACCGCTACTGCTGTGAAGGATCAGGCCACCGCTCTGATGGAGGTTGCCGCCGGCACCGCCGATGCCGCCATCATCGACTCCCTGATGGCCGCCGCTATGGTTGGCGAAGGCACCAGCTATACCGATATGGTCTATACCGTTGCGTTGAACAGCGAAGAATACGGTGTTGGCTTCCGTAAGGGGAGCGACCTGGTGGATGAGCTGAACAAGTATTTTGTGGAAGCTTATGCCGACGGTACCATGACCACCGCTGCCGAGACCTACAAGGTTCAGGCCGCTCTGATCGAACAAAAATAATTTTAAATCATAAAAGCCAAAGCAGAGAGCGGGCCCGTTCCGCTCTCTGCTTTTGGTGTGGAGTAAGGATCTATGCAGGAACTAATCGCGTTTTTTCAATCCATTTTGGATTGGCTGAAAATGTTTGCAGAGCAATTTCCAACCGTATTCAACGCATTGAACGTGGGCTTTTTGCAAACCCTAAAATTATTCTTCGTCACCCTGATCGGTGCGATTCCTCTGGGGCTGATCATTTCCTTTGGCTCTATGAGTAAGTTCGCACCCCTGAAGGGGCTGACCAAATTCGTGGTCTGGCTGGTGCGGGGCTCCCCCCTGATGATCCAGATGCTGATCATCTATTATTTTCCCGGCCTGGTGTTCAATATGAACATCTGGGGCAGCGGGGAAACCGGGCGGTTCACCGCCGCGGCGGTGGCCTTTGTGCTGAACTATGCCTGCTATTTTTCCGAAATTTATCGGGGCGGGATCCAGGGTGTACCCAAGGGTCAGCTGGAGGCCGGGCAGGTGTTGGGTATGACCAAAGGCCAGATCTTTTTCAAGGTCACCCTGATGCAGATGATCAAGCGGATCGTTCCCCCCATGTCCAACGAGATCATCACCCTGGTCAAGGATACCTCCCTGGCACGGATCATTGCTTTGCAGGAGATCATCTGGGCAGGCCAGGCCTTTATGAAGGGGAGCCACGGCATCGCCGGGCAGATCTGGCCCCTGTTCTTCACAGCGGTCTATTACCTGCTGTTTAACGGTCTGCTCACCGTTCTATTGAGTAAATTAGAAAAGAAACTGGATTATTTCCAGGCCTGAGGAGGTGGCGAAAAATGTCTTTTTTGGAAGTTCATAATATCGAAAAACACTTTGGCGCCACCCGGGTGCTGGAGGATATCAGCTTTGACCTGGAAAAGGGCCAGGCCCTTTCCATCATCGGTTCCTCCGGCAGCGGCAAGACCACCTTGTTGCGCTGTCTGAATTTTTTGGAGACTCCCGATAACGGCCATTTTATCCTGAACGGCGAGACTCTGTTCGACGCCGCCGAAAAAAAGAACGTCAAGGACGATGAGATCCGTAAAAAACGTTTGCACTTCGGGCTGGTGTTCCAATCCTTTAACCTCTTTCCACAGTATACCGCTTTGAAGAACGTGATGCTGGCGCTGGAACTGCAGGCCAAGGAGCGGCCGGATTATAAGACCCGCCGTAAGGAGATCCACCGGGAGATCGAGGAAAAGGCCAAGGATCTTTTGGTGCGGATGGGGCTGGAGGATCGGATGTATAACTATCCCCAGCAGCTTTCCGGCGGTCAGCAGCAGCGGGTGTCCATCGCCCGGGCTTTGGCTCTGGAGCCGGATATCCTATGTTTTGACGAGCCTACCTCCGCCCTGGATCCCGAACTGACCGGCGAGGTGCTGAAGGTCATCAAGAATTTGAAAAATACCGGTTGTACCATGATCATCGTGACCCACGAGATGGAGTTTGCCCGTAACGTATCCGATCGGGTGATCTTTATGGCCGATGGGATCATTGAGGAACGGGGCACACCGGAAGAGGTGTTTGGTAATCCCCAAAGTCCCAAAACACGGGCTTTTCTGAATAAGTCGTTGGAAGAGATATGAGTAAACAAAAGTTAAGAGAATTGATGCTTGCCCGTCGCAACGCCCTATCTGAGGAAGAGCGGTTGCAGGCGGCAGAGGATTGCGCCGCACGGCTGGTGCAACGGGCACCCTTTCGTCATGCACCCATCATTTTTTGTTACCGTGCCTTTGGCAGCGAGCTGCCCCTGGACGTGGTGCTCCAGATGACCCACGCCCTGAATAAACCGGTGGCATTTCCTCGGGTATTGGATGATGAAAATATGGAATTCGTGGTGGGTGGCGTGCTGCAAAAGGGCTTTTGGGGAATTCCCGAACCCCGGGGCGGCGAAGTGGTCGTTCCTACACCCAAGGATCTGATGCTGCTGCCGGGCTTGGCCTTCACCGAAAAGGGGGATCGCCTTGGCTACGGCAAGGGCTATTATGACCGCTACCTGGCAAAACTGAAGGCACTGCCCTCCCTGTGGGGGGTTACCTATGATCAGCTCCTTTGCGATCATATTCCAACCCAGCCCTGGGATATCCGGATGGATGCCATTTTAACGCCTAAAAAAATCATCAGATGCGGAAGATGAACTCTTCCGCATTTTTTTGTGAATAAACCGTAAATTGAAAAAAATTCGATTGAAAAAGCCAAAATATGGAGATATAATAAAGTATCAAAATAAGATGAAAGAAGAATGATAATGTTAAGCCTTGAACAGATCAAAAAATCCTATCGGGTGGGGGAAAGCTCCGTGGAAGCCCTTAAAGGGGTCACTATGCATTTTCGCCCCAGCGAATTTGTGGCGGTATTGGGCCCCTCCGGCTGTGGCAAGACCACCCTTTTGAATATCGTGGGCGGCCTGGATAGCTACGACGAGGGCGACCTGGTGATCGCCGGCCGCCATACCAAGGATTTTAAGGACGCCGATTGGGATTCCTACCGCAACCATTCCATCGGCTTCGTTTTCCAAAGCTATAACCTGATCCCCCATCAAACTGTCCTTTCCAACGTGGAACTGGCCTTGACCCTTTCCGGCGTTTCCAAGGCGGAGCGGCGCCGTCGTGCCAAGGAGGCTTTGGAGCAGGTGGGGCTGGGCGATCAACTCCATAAGCGCCCCAATCAGATGAGCGGCGGTCAGATGCAGCGGGTGGCCATTGCCCGTGCCCTTGTCAACGATCCTAAGATCATTTTGGCCGATGAGCCCACCGGCGCATTGGATAGTGAGACCAGCCTGCAGATCATGGAGATCCTGAAAAAGATCTCTGCCGATAAGCTGATCATTATGGTGACCCATAACCCGGAACTGGCCGAGCAGTATGCCAGCCGTACCATCCGGCTTTTGGACGGTCGGGTGCTCTCCGATAGCGATCCTTACGAGCCGGAACCGGTGGAGCAAGCCACCGTTCCCGTTAAAAAGGAAAAGAAAAAGGCCAAAAAGGAAAAAACCTCCATGAGCTTTTTTACCGCTCTGGCCTTGTCCTTCAATAACCTGCTTACCAAAAAGGGGCGTACCTTTATGACCAGCTTTGCCGGCTCCATCGGTATCATCGGCATTGCTTTGATCCTTTCGGTCTCCCAGGGCGTGCAGGCCTATATCGACGGCGTGCAGGAGGAGGCACTGACCTCTTACCCCATCACCATCGAGGCCGAGACCGTGGATATTTCCTCTGCGTTGATGCAGGTAATGGAAGCCAAGCCCGGTGAACTGAAACACGATACCGATAAGGTCTATTCCAGTTCCGGGATCTACGAGATGATGAACGCCCTTTCCGATTCCAACACCAAGACCAACGACCTGAAGAGTTTTAAGGAATATTTGGAAAAGGAAGGCAACGGCATCACCCCATACCTGAATGCCATTCAGTATTCCTACGACCTGGATTTTAATATCTATACCAAGGACGACGAGGGTGCCATTGTCAAATCCGACGTAATGGAGATGATGCAGGGTCTCTTTGGCGAGACCATGAGCGGAACCGGCACGGTGATGAGCAGTTATCAGAAGGGCTTCAACGTGTGGGAGGAGATGCTGGATGGGGAAGAAGATTCCCTGATCAGCCCCCTGGTGAAGGAGCAGTATGACCTGATCCACGGCCATTGGCCTGAAAAAGAAAACGAGATCGTGCTGATCCTGGATCGGAACAACGAGGTCTCCGATATCTGCCTCTATGCCCTGGGTCTGGTGACCGAGGCCGAGATGCAGGATATGATGAAGACCTATATGAACGGCGGCGAGCTGGAGGTGGAGCCCCGCTCCTGGACCTACGAGGAGCTGTGCAACCGGGACTTCCGGCTGGTTCTTTCCGCCGATTATTATCAATATAATGAGGATACCGGCATCGCCACCGATATTTCCGGCAGCGATACCGGCCTGCGGTTCCTGTATGATAACGGCCTTCAACTGAAGATCTCCGGCATTCTGCGCCCCAACGGCGATGCCAATAACGCGATGATGCAAGGCTCCATCGGCTATACCTCTGCTCTGACCGAATACGTGGCCAATGCCGCCAAGGAAAAGGAACCGGTCAAGGAACAACTGGCCGATGAAAAGACCGATATCTTCACCGGTCTGCCCTTCGCTACCGGCGATGAGGTGGAGCCCACCGCCGCCCAAAAGGCCGCCGATTTCAAGAACTACGTCTCCGAACTGGATACCGCCCAAAAGGCCGAACTTTATACAAAGATCGCCACCACCCCCACCGCCGAATATCTGGAACAGACCATTGGCGGGATGATGGCCGGCCAGGATCGGGCCTCCATCGAAGCCCAGGTGATGGCGGCGGCCTTGGAATCCACCGAAATGGATGAAAAAACCATCCGCGAGTATATCTCTTCCATGGACGACGAGACCTTGATCTCCTACGTGAAGGATGAACTGAAAAAGCAGATCACCGCCCAGTATGCGGAACAGGTGAGCGCCCAATTGGCCAACGTTCCCGCCGCTCAACTGGCGATGATGCTGGACGGCGCAATGCCCGGCTATACTGAGCAGCAGCTGGCGGCTTATTACGATGCCCATATGCCCGCTACCCTTTCCGAGGCTACTTTGGAAGAAAACCTGAAAAAACTGGGCTACGTGGATCTCAATAGCCCCTCCGGGGTCAATCTGTTTGCCGCCACCTTCGAGGATAAGGACCATATTTCCGACGCCATCGACGATTATAATAAGGGCAAGGAAGAGGAGGATATGATCACCTATACGGACTACGTAGCTCTGCTGATGTCCTCGGTGACCACTATCATTAATGCCATTTCTTACGTGTTGATTGCTTTCGTTGCCATTTCCCTGGTGGTGTCCTCTATTATGATCGGGATCATCACCTATATCTCCGTGCTGGAACGGACCAAGGAGATCGGTATTTTGCGGGCCATCGGTGCCTCTAAAAAGGATGTCTCGATGGTCTTTAATGCCGAGACTTTGATCGTTGGCTTCACTGCCGGTGCCATCGGCATCGGGGTGACCCTGCTTTTGAATATGCTGATCAACGTGATCCTCCACGCCGTCACCGGCATCCCGGAACTGAATGCAGTTCTGCCCGCCGCCGGTGCAGTGATCCTGGTGGCCATCAGTATGGTATTGACCTTTGTGGCCGGCCTGATCCCTTCCGGCGTCGCCGCCAAAAAGGATCCGGTCATCGCATTGAGAACGGAATAACGGTTAGGGGAACTTTTTGAAAAAAGTTCCCCTATAACCCTTCAAAAACTTTCAAACTTGAAAATTTTCGAAGGGGGGGGTAAGGGGGAAACCTTTTTCAAAAGGTTTCCCCCTCTTCGTTGTTTTCGTAACATAGATACCAATCGATGCAGATATGGCCTTGGCGCTCGGCTTCCTGCATAAAAAGTTGGCTTTGCTCCCGGGTCTCCGGCGGGGGCAACAGGGTTGCGGCGCCGGGTACCCATCCGGCGGGGGTGGGCCTGCCGGTCTGCAGGGCGGCCACCGTCCGCAGGATCTCCGTAAAATTCACCCCCGTATCTTCGGGGTAGCGGAACAGGGCTTTTTGGTTGCCCTCGGGATCCAGGATCAAGATCATTTTGGGCACGTCCTCGGGCAGGGTCGCCAGGGGGAACCGGATCTCCGGCCCCGGATGACGGCTCAAATGCTCCAGGTAAGCCAAGTGTACCGACGGCCGATCGCCGCTGGCCGCCAGCAGAGCGACCCCCTGGGAGGCAAAGGCCGATTGCAGACTCGCCAGCTGTTGCAGCTCGGTGGTGGATACCGGCAAAAAATCGCCCCCGTAAAAAAAGACCACCGCCCATTGTCCGCCGAACTCCTCCGGGAAGGAGCGGGGGCCCAGGGTGGTTTGCAGTTCCATTCGCATCACCTCAACCTATTTTATGATTGCTTTGACATTTTGCCCATTATCTATTATAATGCTACCTAAAGGAGAATAACTATGCTGAACCGTATTTTTCAATATAAGCGGATCTGGCTGGTGTTGCTGGCACCCCTGGGGTTGCTTTTGACCCTGTTTGCGGGGCTGGATCCCCGCTGGGTGGAAAATGTCCACGCAAAATACGTCTACCCGCTTTTCGCCAACTCCATCGGCTGGCTTTTGTCCCTGGTGCCTTTTTCCGTGATGGAGATCGCGGTGGTGCTGTTGGCCGTGGGTGCCGTTGTTTATCTGGTCTTTGCCATCCGCAATATTATTAAAGATCGCCCCCACTGGAAGCACCGTCTTTATCGCCTCCTGCTGAATATCCTTTGCACCGGCTCGGTGGGATATTTTTGCTTCGTTTTGTTTATGGGGCTTAATTATCACCGTGCCTCCATCACCGAATACTTAGATCTGCAGGTGCAAAAAAGCAGCAGCGAGGAGCTTTACGACCTTTGTGAACTGTTGGTCAACGACTGTAACTTTTACCGTGGCCAAATGAAGGAGGACGGAAAGGGGGTGGCGCTCCTTTCGGACGGTGGCTTTTACGAAACCGCCGACAGCGCCCGCACCGCCTATGCCGCATTGAGTAAAAAGATCCCCGTGCTGAAGGCGGCCAACGTCCGCAATAAGCCGTTGTTAAGTTCAAAACTGTTTTCTATGGTGCTGACCACCGGGATCTACGTTCCCTTTGAATCGGGCATTAACGTGGATATGCCGGCCTATACGGTGCCGGTTACCATGTGCCACGAGTTGACCCACTTCCGGGGCTTTATGCGGGAAAACGAGGCGAACTTTCTGGCCTACCTGGCCTGTATGGAATCGGAGCGGGCGGACTTCCGCTATAGCGGCTCTCTGATGGCCTTTGGTTATGCCTATAACGCCCTTTATAAGGAGGATAAGGACCTGGCCAAAAAGATCGCGAAACAGTGTTCTGCGGGGCTTTTGACGGATATCCGTGCGGAGGATGACTATTGGGAGCCCTACCGCAACACGGTGGTCAGCAACACCACCGATCAGATCTATAACAACTACCTCCAGGCCAACGGCCAGGAATCCGGGCTCAAAAGCTACGGCGAGATGATTGATCTGCTTTTGGCCTATTACCGAAATTTTAATCAAACCTGAGGAGAAGAACTATGCGCTTGAGAAAAAAGAAAAATGCCGGCGTGCGCTTTGACCGCTGTGCCGATTACACCCTGGAGACCGAAGGGCTAAAGGAAGCTTTTTATCAGCATTTTGATCCCCAAAAGCCCATCGAGATGGAGATCGGCTCCGGCAAGGGTCGCTTTATTGCAGAGCTGGCCCGCCAAAATCCCGAAAAGCAGTTCATTTCCATTGAGCGGGTCATCGATTGCCTGGTGATGGCGATGGAAAAGGCGAAAAATGCCGAACTGAAGAATATCTATTACTTCTGCCTGGATGCGGCCACTCTGACCGAATATATGCCCGCCGAAAGCCTGGATACCATCTATCTGAATTTTTCCGACCCCTGGCCCAAGGCCCGCTATGCCAAGCGGCGACTGACCCATCGGCGGATGGTGGCGGCCTATCTGCCCTTGCTCAAAAAAGAGGGTAAGATCTGCTTTAAGACCGATAACCGCCCCCTCTTTGACTTTTCTGTGGAAGAATTCCAAGAATTGAAATTCCGGCTGGAGGAGGTCAGCTACGACCTGCACAGCACCGATACCCCCAATATTATGACGGAATATGAGGAACGCTTTTCTTCCATGGGGACCCCCATCAATCGCTTTGTGGCCTATCCCACGGAGGAGACCTATAAACTCTTGAATTTAGCATAAAAAAACACCGCAGAATCAACAAATTCTGCGGTGTTTTTCGTTTGAACGTTTTCGCGAGGGGGTTCGGGGGAGAGCCTTTTTCAAAAGGCTTTCCTCCGTTTATTTATCCTTAAAGAAGGTCTCCTTGGGTCGGGCGGCGTTAACGCTCATGGCCAGTCCCATGCTCATACAAAGGGCTAAAACGGAGGATCCGCCGTAACTGAAGAAGGGCAAGGTAATGCCGATGACCGGCAACAACCCGATACACATTCCGATGTTTTCCGTCGCCTGGAAAAAGAGCATGGCCGCCAGGCCGGTGCAGATAAAGGAGCCCATATGATCCCGGGCGTTTTTGGCAATATAGATCAGCCGCAGGATGATCGCCGCCTCCAGTAAAACGATCAAAAGACAGCCCATAAAGCCCAGCTCCTCGCCACAGACTGAAAAGATAAAGTCCGTCTGCTTTTCGGGCAGGATGCTGTATTGAGTCTGAATGCCCTGACCCAGCCCGTTACCGGTCAGGCCGCCGCTGCCCAAAGCGATCTTACTTTGGATGGTGTGATAGCCGAAGCCCAGGGGATCCAAAGAGGGGTCGTAAACCGCCAAGATCCGCATCTGCTGGTAGGTATCCAACCGATCAAAGAGGAAGGGTGCCGCCAGGCAGACCGCCCCGATGGCTGCCAAAAAATACCCCCAATGGAGCCCGGCAGAAAGCATCATCATTGCAAAAATAAAGACGAAGACCAGTGAGGTCCCCAGGTCGCCCTCCATGGCCACCAGCCCCACAATCACGGCGAAATGGAGGCCTAACAGGATCAGGGTGCGTGGGTGGTTGATGTCCTCTCTCACCTTGGAAAGATGGCGGGAAAAGGTCAGGATAAACCCGATCTTAACAAATTCCGAGGGCTGAATATTCACCGGTCCCAGGGAGATCCAGTTTTTGTTGCCCATGACCTCAACGCCAAAGATCAAGGTGGCGATCAGAAGCAGGATGCAAAGGGCGTATATGGGGATGGAAAACCGGGCTAAGTTATCGTGCTCCAGGGTCAGGATCACCAGGGCCATAAAGGTGCCGATACAAATGCCCCCGATCTGAACGATCAGCATCCGGTTGGAGCTGAAGGTGGCGGTGGCGGAGTTGATCAAAACCACCCCGAAGGCACAGGAGGTCAGCATCAGCCCCAGAAGGATCCAGTCGATCCGGCTCAGAATATGGCGGATCAGTAATTTCAGTTGTTCCGTGGCCCTCAGCTCCTTTCTTGTTGGAATATATAATATTATAGCAATATAATTTAAAAATAACAAGATATATTTATAACTTGAAAAACCGGGAGCGCTATGTTATAATAACATGTACTGTCAGTATGTACTGCTGAAAGTATTTCTTGAAGGAAAGGAGCAGGTGAATGGAAAAGGTTTATCATTGCAGATCCACGGCCGATACGGCGGCCGCCGCCCGGGAGATCGCCGGGCTGCTGAAAGGGACCGAGACCATCGCATATTTCGGCAATCTGGGCGCCGGCAAAACCACCTTCACCCGCTTTTTATGTGAGGCCTTGGGGGTGGAGGATGAGGTCACCAGCCCCACCTTTGCCATGGTGCACGAATATCAGGGCCCTTTTCCCGTCTATCATTTCGATATGTACCGGGTGGATGGGCCGGATAGCCTTTACAGCACCGGGTATTACGATTACCTGGGCTGCGGGCTGATGCTCATTGAATGGAGCGAGAATATGGAATCCGAGCTGCCGGCGGATGCCTGGCGGCTGACCCTGACCTACGGCGAAGAGGAAGGGGAGCGGATCCTCAGATTGGAGAATCAGGAATGAAACGGTTGAGTATCGATAGCGCCGGCAAAACGGCGGCGGTAGCGGTCAGCGAAGGGGAGCAGATCCTGGCCCGGGGCTTTGCGGATGCAGGGCTCACCCATAGCCAGATGCTGTTGCCCCTGGTGGATCAGACCCTGAAGGAGGCCGGCATCCCCTTAAAGGAGATCGGCGAATTTGCGGTCACCTGCGGTCCCGGTTCCTTTACCGGCCTGTGGATCGGCTGTAGCCTGGTCAAGGGGATGGCCCTGGGGCGCCCCTGCATCCCGGTGCCCACCCTGATGGCGCTGGCCTTTAACGAGCGGAGGAGCGGCCGGGTGGCGGTCTCCTTGCTGGATGCCCGCTGTCGGCAGGTTTATATGGGCGGCTATGCCTTTAAAAACGGTGTGCCGGAGCTTCGGATCCCCGATCGGGCCTGCTCGGTGGAGGAAGCCAAAGAGTTGATCAACGCTTTGAAGGAGCCGGTGGTTCTTTTGGGCGATGGCGCCTATCTGCTGGAGGAACTGGCAGATGGGGAGCATATTATTATGAGCGAGCGTAACCAGATCCTGGGCGAAAGCCTTTCCCAAGCGGCCTCCTTCGTGGAGCCCGTTGCACCGGAGCGGCTGATCCCCGCCTATTTCCGCTTATCCCAGGCGGAACGGGAACGGATGGAGCGCGAGAAAAAACAAAAAGGAGAATAAAAATGGTTGTATTGGGTTGTGACAAGGCCGGCACCGAATGGCTGCCGGTGATTTCCGAAAAATTGAACGCAATGGGTGTGGAGAATAAGATCATCTACGACGGCACCGTGGACGGCTGCGATTATACCGACGCCGCCTTTTTGGTAGCCGAGGCCGTTGCCAAGGGCGAAGCCGAGAAGGGTGTTCTGGTCTGCGGCACCGGGATCGGTATGAGCATTGCCGCCAATAAGGTCAAGGGCATCCGTGCCTCCGTTTGTAACGATTGCTTCTCTGCCAAAATGACCGTGGTGCATAACAACAGCAATATTCTGTGTATGGGTGCCCGGGTGCTGGGTATCGAATTGGCACAGATGATCGTGGAAAACTATTTCAGCGCAGAATTTGAAGCCGGCGGCCGCCACGAGCGTCGGGTCAACGCCATCATCGCCAAAGAAAATGAAAACTAAGGGCGGATTTTTCAGCCTGCTGCAGATCATTCTGCTGGCCTTTTTGCTGGGGAGCGCTGCTTCCCTTTACAGTACCGGCGGCTTCGGGTTGGAGTTCAGCTTTTTCCTGATCCTTTCGGCGGCGGTCAGCAGCCCGGTGTTGCTGGGCATCTACCGCCGGTTCGGGCAACTGGTATCCCTGGGGCTGATGATCGCCTTTGGGGTGGGGATCTTTACTTTGGTCAAGGATCCCGCCACGGGGATCCTGATCTGTGCGCTGTGCTTCAGCATACCGCTGGCGGCGGGCTTTTTGTGGCCGATCTTCTGCGACCTGGGTCGGTTGACCCGGGTGGTACTGCCGGTGTCCGGCGGTCTGGTGGCAGGCGGCTTTTTGATCTATTGTAAACTGCATTTCGGTTCCTGGTCCCCCTATGCCGCCGTAGAGCGGATCGCCGGGCGGATCGGTCTGTTATTGGAGCAGGTTCGTCCCCTTTATGCCCAGATCTACCAGGGTAAGATGCTGGAGGAGATGAACGCCTTTTTGGATCTGTTCCTCAAGAATGCCGAATCCATCGCCCGGGAAGTGATCTTCCTTTGCGCCTATGCGTTTTTGGGGCTGTTTTATTTCAGCATCCTTTGGGCGGATCGGATCGGGGTACGCCAGGGACAGATCTCCGGTTGCGGCAGCTGGTCACAACTGGTGCCCGGTCGGGCGATCAGCTGGATGTATATGCTCACCCACCTGATCATGAACTTTATCAACGTGGGTCCTTTGTACCAGGCTGTTGCGGCAACTATGACCCTGTTCGGGTTTTATTACGTTTTTTCTGCGGTCTACGTTCTGGATCGCTTTCTGCGGAAAAAGAATCTTCCCACCCCGGTGCGGGTGCTGATCGCAGGGCTGTTATTCCTGGCGGCGCTGGGGAGCGCCGGCAACGCACTGTTCACCCCGTACTCTATTTTGATGTACGTGGGTTGGTGGATGGCCACCTCTCCCCGCAGAACGGTTTAATTATTGCTTGATAGGAGGGCAGTTATGAAATCCATCAAACTGAATATTTCGCGGGTGGAGATCCTGCTCTATTGCGGTTTAACGGTATTCGTTTTGCTGACGATGCTGGCAAACTTCTGGCTGGGGCTGGCGGAGCTGATCCTGGCGGCGGTGTTTATTCTGGTCAGCCTTTTGACCCTGAAGCATAAAAACCGCCATATCTATTCCTACCTTCAAGGGATCACTTCCTACCTGGACGAAGCCACCCGTGAAAACTTGACCAACTTCCCCATGCCCATCACCCTTTTGAATGATAAGGGCGAGATCATCTGGTATAACGAGCTGTTCCACCAGGTGCTCCACGATGGCAACATTCAGGAGATCTTCGGCCAAAAGGTCAAGGCCATCAATAAGAATATCTCCCTGGAAAAAATCGAAAAACACCAAAGCGGTAAATACGATATCACCTTCGCCGGCAAGGAATATACGGTGTATATCCTGCGCCAGGGTGAAGAGGGTAAGGATCATTTTTACGCCGTGTATTGGATGGATAACCACAGCCTGCACGAGGAGATCGCACGTTTGCGGGGGGATGCGGTCTGCGTAGCCTATATCCTGCTGGATTCCTACGACGAGATCCCCGAAAACGTCACGGCGGTGCAAAAGAACACCTTTGTGAACCGGGTGGACGTAAAGGTACGGCAGCTGGCCAACTCCATCCACGGCCTGGTGCAAAAGCCGGAGGTGGATAAATACGCCATCTTTTTTGAGCGCCGCTACCTGGAGACCCTGAAGGAAAGTAAGTTCAAGATCCTGAACGACGTAAAAGAGATCAAGATCGAAGGCGTGCTCCACGCCACCCTTTCCATCGGTGTGGCCATCGGCAACGGCGACGTGATCAAAACCGACGAGGTGGCACGGGGCGCTCTGGATCTGGCCCTTTCCCGGGGCGGTGACCAGGCGGCCATGACCAATTGCGAAAAAGAACGCTATGAATTCTTCGGCGGCAACAGCGAAAGCGGCAACCGCCGTAAGCGTGTGAAGGTGCGGCTGGTGGCCGATGCTCTCTCTGCCCAGATCGAACGGGTGGAGCACGTTTATATTATGGGTCATAAGTTCGCCGATCTGGATTGTATCGGTGCCTCGGTGGGTGTGGCCCGCTGTGTAATGGCTTTGGGCAAGCGTCCCCATATCCTCTATAATCTGCAGGAAAACCTCTGCGTGGATATGCTGGAGATGCTGATGGATACCGAATACCGTGAGGTACTGATGGAAATTTCCCATATGACCAAGCCCATGGCAGAAAACGCCCTCTTGGTGGTGGTGGATACCCACAGCCTGGATTATATCGAAAGCGAAAAGATCCTCAATTGGTTCCGGGACGTGGTGGTCATCGATCATCACCGCAAGGCCCCGGTGGGCAGTATCGCCCACGCGGCCATTATGTTCCATGAACCCAACGCCAGCTCCGCCAGCGAAATGGTGACCGAACTGGCAGAAAACGTCAAACGCTGTAAATTGTCCAAGACCGATGCCCGGGCTCTGCTGGCGGGTATCATCCTGGACACCAAAAACTTTACGGAACGGACCGGCAGCCGCACCTTTGAGGCGGCGGCAACGCTGCGTAAGACCGGTGCCGATCCCCAGGAGATCCGGGGCTTCTTTAAGAACGACCTGGCCTCCTACCGCAAGCAGATGGAAATGATCACCCGTGCCGAGATGGTGGCCGGGCATACCGCTTTGGTGGCCTGGGAGGAAGAGCCCTTCGACGGGATTAAGGTGATCGCCGCCAAGGCTGCGGATGAACTTTTGAACGTGGCAGAGATCAACGGCGCCTTCGTGATGTATGAGGAGGGCGGCCAGGTTCATATCTCCGGCCGTTGCGACACCAACTATAACGTCCAACGGATCATGGAGGAGATGGGCGGCGGCGGACATCGCAGTGCCGCCGGCGCACAGATCAAGGATCGCCCCTTCGAGGACGTGAAGGCCGAGCTGATCCGCTTGATCCAAGAACAGGAAGGAGAAGAAAAAGAATGAAAGTAGTATTGTTAACCGACGTAAAGGGCCAGGGTAAAAAGGGCGAGACCGTCAACGTGGCCGACGGCTACGGCCGCAACTTTTTGATCGCCCGGGGTCTTGCCACCCCCGTGAATGCCCAGATCCAGAACGACTTTGCCGGGAAGGCTGCCGCCGCCCAGCATAAGATCGACGTGGACACTGCCGCCGCCAAGGAAAACCAGGCTAAATTGGACGGCAAGACCTTCACCCTGAAGGCTAAGGGCGGCGACAGCGGCAAGCTGTTCGGTGCCATCACCGCCAAGGAAGTGGCCCAGTTTATCGAAAAAGAGACCGGCATCGCCGTAGATAAGAAAAAACTGGTGGTGGATACCATCAAGACCTTCGGCACCTATCCCTGCACCATCAAGCTGTACACCGGCATCGCCGCCAAGATCAACGTTTCCGTTGAAAAGGCAGACTAAAAAACTTTTTTAAGGAGAAAACTCCGTGGAATTTGAAGATTTAAAACGGGTTCCCCATAGCCTGGAGGCCGAACAGAGCATTCTGGGCGCACTGATCGTGGATTTCAACTGCATAGAGGATCTTGCGGCCTTTTTGCGGCCGGATCACTTCTACGTGGAAAAATACGGCCGGATCTACAGCGAGATCCTGGAAATGTATATGGTCAGCGAAAAGATCGACTTTGTCACCGTGCTGAATCGGGTGGTGGCCGCCGGTATCTATGAAGAGGCCGAGGCCAAACAACTGCTTTACGATATGGCCTCTGCGGTGCCCTCCGCCAAGAATGCGGAGGCCTACGGCCGCATCGTGGTGGAAAAGGCCAACCTGCGCCGCCTGATCAACGCCTGTGAGGAGATCACCAAGGCCTGCTACGACCAGGAAGACGAGGTACAAAGTATCCTGGATATGGCCGAAAGCAAGATCTTTGAGATCCGGGATCAGCAGGGCAACACCTCTATGACCGAGCTGAAGACCGCCCTGATCCAAAGCTTTGAAAACGTCTCCAAGATCGCCACGGACCGTGCCGCCTTTGCGGGTCTGCAGACCAACTTCCGGGATCTGGACCGGGTGCTTTCCGGCTTCGGTAAGAGCGACCTGATCTTGTTGGCCGCCCGTCCCGGTCTGGGCAAGACCTCCTTTGCCTTGAATATCGCCCAAAATATCGGCCTTCAGGGGAAGACGATTGCCATCTTCTCCCTGGAAATGAGCAACGAACAGCTGGCCAACCGTTTGCTGGCCAGCCATAGCGGTGTGGACAATAAAAAATTCCGTACCGGCGAGCTCAGCTCCAACGAATGGGTGCGGCTGGGTCAGTCTTCCTCCATTTTGGCCAAGACCAAGGTGTATTTGGACGATACCCCCAATATGACCGTTGCCCAGATGAAGGCAAAGTTGCGCCGCCTGCCGGAATTGGATCTGGTCATCGTGGACTATCTGCAGCTGATGAGCGGCGGCGGTCGGAGCAACAGCCGTCAGGAGGAGGTTTCCGAAATCTCCCGTTCTATGAAAATGCTGGCAAAGGAATTCAACGTACCCGTCCTTTGCCTTTCCCAGCTTTCCCGTGCTTCCGAAAAGCGGGAGGGCGATAAACGGCCTATGCCCTCGGATCTGCGTGAATCCGGATCCATCGAGCAGGATGCCGATGCAATTATGTTTTTGTATAACGATGCGCTCTATAATAAAGAGACCGCAACCCCCAATAAGATCGAACTGATCATCGCCAAAAACCGTCACGGTCCTACCGAGACCGTGTTCCTCAGCTGGAACAGCACCCTCACCAAGTTCGGGAACTATAAGGCGAAAAAGGATGCCATTCCTTTGCCGGACGAGGCACCCCCCGCATGATGAAGGAACGCTTTTCGGCAGAATGGGCGACCTTGAACCTGCCCAAGGGTGCCAAGGTGACCGTAGCCCTCAGCGGCGGCCCCGATTCGGTGGCGTTGCTTTCCTTGCTGAAGGAACTGCAGTCCCCGGATATTCAATTGCAGGCTGTCCACGTGAACCACGGCCTGCGGGGGGATAACGCCCTCAGGGATCAGCGCTTTTGTGAAGAGCTTTGCCAAAAATGGCAGATCCCCTTAACGGTTTTTGAAGGGGATGCGGCGGCCTACGGCGCAGAACGGGGGATGAGCCCCGAGGAAGGCGCCCGGGCGTTGCGCTATCGGTTTTTGGAGCCTTTAGCCAACGGGCAGGATTCCTTTGTGGTCACCGCTCACCATCGGGGTGACCAGCAGGAGACCTTTTGGATCAACCTGTACCGTGGGAGCGGCAGTACCGGCCTGCGGGGTATGCGGGAGCGTCGGGGCGGATATCTTCGTCCGCTTCTGTCCTTTGATCGGGCGGAACTGCTGGAATACTTAAAGAATAAAGAACTGACCTTTGTTCAGGATGAGACCAACGAGGATCCCGCCTACCTGCGGAACTTTCTGCGGCACCGGGTTTTGCCGCTGATGGATTCCCGGCCGGAGGGCGACCTCCAAAAGGGCCTGGCGGCCAGTATGGAATGCCTGGCAGAGGAGGATGAGGCCTTGAATCAATGGGCGGCATCCGTTACCGACGATCGGGCAGATTCCTTGGCAAAGCTACCCGCCGCCGTCTTGAAACGGGTGCTGGATCGGATGCTGGGGGAGCCCTTGAGCCGGTTCCACTTCACCCAAATCCGTCAAATTTTGCAACAAAACCCACCCTCCGCCCAGCTTCAACTGCCGGAAGGAAGGGTGTTCCGCCTGGAATACGGGCGCTGTTGTTTTCCCTTGTCCGTGGAGGATCGGCAGTTTTCCGTTACCCCGGATCAACCGGTGGATTGCGGAGATCGGGAATTTATCCTTCGGTCAAAGGAAATTCATAGTCCGTTTACACATTCCTTGTTAAATTATGGTAAAATAGGGAACAATCTGATCCTGCGGCATAAGATGCCTGGGGATCGGTTTTCTCCCGTGGGCAAAAAGGGAACGACCCAATTGCTCAAGCGCTTAAAAAATGATCGCGTGCCCCGCTCCCGGCGGGATGCACTTTGGATCCTGGCGGAAGAAACCGGCCGGATCCTCTGGGTGGAAGATTACGGAGTGGACCAATCCGTAGCTGCTCAAAAAAATGATACCGTTTTATATGCAGAAATCAGGAGAAAAGGGGAAGAATAAAGATGTCCTTTGAATGCAATGATATTAAAGAGATTCTTTTTAATGAAGAACAGCTTAAAACCAAAATGACAGAACTGGGTGCCCGTATCACCAAGGATTATGCCGGGCAGGATCTGCTGATGGTGGCTATCTTAAAGGGCAGCGTTATGGTGATGGCGGATCTGATGCGCCACGTGGACCTGCCGCTGCAGATCGATTTTATGAAGGTTTCCAGCTATGGAGCCGGCACCGAAAGCAAGGGCAGTGTGAAGATCCTGAAGGATCTGGACGTGGATATTTCGGGCTTGAACGTGGTGATCGTGGAGGATATCCTGGATAGCGGCATCACCCTGCATAATCTGATCAATATGCTCAAGCAACGGAACCCAAAGTCCATCGAGATCTGCACCCTCTTCTCCAAACCGGCCCGCCGTCAGGTTGAGGTGGATGCCAAATATATCGGTTTCGAGATCCCCGATGCCTTCATTGTGGGCTACGGGCTGGATTATAACGAAAAATACCGTAATCTTCCTTACGTTGGCGTTTTAAAGGAAGAAGTATACAGCAACAAGGAGTGAATCGTAAGTTGAATAAGAAACCCCGTTTCAGAGGGATCATCTACGTGATCCTGATGTTCGCCATTGTGTTAGGGCTGTTTTCCTTATTAAATAAGGGGAATGAGATCAAGAAGGTCTCCTATGGCGAGTTGGTCAATTACTTTAATAACCAACAGGTCAAGACCTTCAAGGTGGAGGGCTCCGAGGTTACCTGTGAACTGCAGGACGGCACCAAGGTCGCCCACGAACTATTGAGCCTGGGCTTGTTTAACGAGAATATTATGCCCATGGTCATCGAACAGCAAAAGGCGGGCATCATCACCTCTTACGATTTTGAGGAAGGCTTCGTGCTGCCCTGGTGGGTCAGTATGCTGCCCTATCTTCTGATGATCGGCCTGGCGGTGGTGTTCATCGTGATGACCAATCGGCAGATGAACGGCGGCAAGGCTCCCGGCTTTGCTCGGATCCGCATCAAGCACGGTGCGGACCTGAAGGATAAAAAGACCTTTTTGGACGTGGCCGGTGCCGATGAAGAAAAGGAAGAACTGGTGGAGATTGTGGATTTCCTCAAAAATCCCCGCCATTATATGGAACTGGGCGCTCGCATCCCCAAGGGTGTGTTGCTGGTGGGCCCTCCGGGCACCGGTAAGACCCTGCTGGCCAAGGCTGTGGCCGGCGAGGCCGGGGTTCCCTTCCTCTCCATCTCCGGCTCCGATTTCGTGGAGCTGTACGTGGGCGTGGGCGCTTCCCGTGTGCGGGAACTGTTCGACGAGGCCAAAAAGAATAACCCCTGTATCATCTTTATCGACGAGATCGATGCCGTAGGCCGCCGCAGAGGTACCGGCCTGGGCGGCGGTCACGATGAACGGGAACAGACCCTGAACCAACTGCTGGTGGAAATGGATGGCTTTGGCAATAACGCCGGCATCATCGTCATGGCCGCCACCAACCGTGCAGACGTGTTGGATCCCGCCCTGCTGCGTCCCGGCCGGTTCGACCGCCAGGTCTACGTGGGCTACCCGGATCAAAAGGGCCGTGAAGAGATCTTAAAGGTTCACGCCAAGAATAAAAAGTTTGCCGCCGACGTAAACTTTGCGGATATCGCCAAAGGTACCATCGGCTTTACCGGTGCGGATATCGAAAACCTGCTGAACGAAGCCGCCCTGCTCTCTGCCCGCCGGGGTAAGAGCGAGATCGGCCAGCAGGAGATCGAAGAATCGGTGATGAAGGTGATCGCCGGCCCCGAAAAGAAGAGCCGTAAGATCATCGAAAAAGAGCGTAAGCTCACCGCCTTCCACGAAGCCGGCCACGCCGTGGTCGCCCGCTTTTTGGAGACCGCCGATCCCGTGCACGAGATTTCTATCGTGCCCCGGGGCAGAGCCGGCGGCTATACCCTGCATCTTCCCCAGGAGGATATCTCCTACGCCACTAAAAACGTGATGTTCGAGCAGATCGTGGGTCTGCTGGGCGGTCGGGTCAGCGAAAAGCTGTATCTGGACGATATCTCCACCGGCGCCTCCAACGATATCGAGCGTGCCACCTCCATCGCCCGCCAGATGGTGACCAAATACGGTATGAGTGACCGGATCGGCCCCATCCTCTACGGCAGCGAGAGTAACGAGGTGTTCATCGGTCGGGATCTGGCGACCCAGCGGGATTATTCCGAGCACGTGGCCGCTATGATCGATGAGGAGATCAAAAATATCATCGATCAGGCTTATGTTAAGGCGGAACAGATCCTGGCAGAGCACGAGGCCGAGGTTCGTACCGTGGCCGAAAAACTGCTGGAGCGTGACCGCCTGAGCGGTGCCGAATTTGATCGGCTGATGAAGGGCGAGGCTTTGGAGGACCCCAAGGCAGAGCCCGCTCCCGTGGCGGAACCGGCACCCGAGGCCGAACCTGCCGAGCCTGTGAGCGGCGAAACCATTGTTGAAGAAAGCGTAACACCCCCTGCGGAAGAAGAATAGATTTAAAAATTCTTTCGATCGGTAAGACTCTTGAAAACAGTAAAAAACTGTGCAGATTTTTCTGCACAGTTTTTTCTTTATCTTGTTTTATTTTTGATTAAAAACAGCTTGGTCTCGCCATTGGGGGCAGGATAACGAAACTTTTTGTTTTGGGTGCAGTAAGTGCCTCCGTCAAACAGTTCCTCCAATTCACAATCAAAGGGGAGGGTCAGTTCAGGCTCTGTTTCATGCATAGTCTGGCGGGCAATAAAACGGGAATCTATATAAAGAGCGCCGGGGGTCTCAGCATAGATATGAACTCCGGCTTGGCGTGCCAGTTCTCGCCATAATGCAGAGGGGACCTTGCCGGCGGCAAGGTAAACTTCGCTTTCTTTACGGGCGCAGGCGGGGGTTCCGTCGGCATAATGGGCAAAGACTTCCGCTTCTTCGTCGCAGACGGCAAATTGCGGGACGATCGGTTCGGAAAAGCCGAATTCCTCTTTGTCCCACCGAATCTTACCGCCCTCGGCGGGGGCGATCCCAATGCCACAAACCTCACCGGAACCACCGCTGAAATAATTGGGCGCATACAGCCAGACGACAGTATGATCCTTGAGTTGTTTTATCGCCTCTTTCGTGGTTTGATCGATCTCCAGGGCATTCAAAAACACAAACATTTTATACTGATCTTTTTGAACCATAGGCAGATCTTTCAGGTTAAAAAAGTCAAAGGGCGCACCACATTCATGGAGAGCATCGCGGGTATATTCCACCAGATCGAGGGTGAAATGTCCATTATCATTCATATGCATAAAGGACGTGGGATCTACAAAAACAGCAATCTCCGAAACACTGCGGTGCTCCGCTTTGGAAAGCTGCTCTAATACTTCCATCTCCCGCTTTAATTCAGCTTCGTAGCCGGGGGAGGCGTAATAGCCGCCAAAGAAATCGAACCACCAAAGGGAGGCTCCCTTGCAAGCTGCGGCGCAAAGTTCCCGGCGTAAAACCCGGATCGTTTCCTCTTCATTCTCGTAATCGCACCGCAGAACCGTACCGTTTTCCAGGGGATAGCGGGCAAGATGAGTGCGATGGTCGATCTCGTGTAGGTAGACCTTGCCGTGCAAAGGAAGGGAGTCTACTGCCACCTGATAGGAACTAACACCATCCGCAAGACGGTTTTGATAGTAAGCAGCCGGTGAAAAAATCAGATCCAGTCCGTCGTCGTTCCAAACCGCTTCATATCCGTTGCTCCCCGCTGTCTGATTCTGCCACCCCATGGGCAGGCAGCAATATCCGTAAAAGATGCCCATGGGCTTTTTCGATACGATCTCCCGTGCGGCGGCGGTAAACCGCTTGATTAGATTGGGAACTAAGGTGCTGCAAAACCGCAGATATTGGTATTCGGGGGAATCGTTTTCGTAAAGATCCCTTTTGGCAAGATCTTCCTTTGTGGGAACCGGGGTTTTGCCGTAAGCCGCCACCTTACGTGGGGTGGTGCCGAAGGCATCGAACCATTCTGTAGAGCGTCCTGCCGAAAAACTATAAGCAAAGATCCGCTCGCCCCAGTTTTTTTCGCAATGGCGTAAAAAAGCCCGGAGATAATCTGAGGCTTCCTCCACCCATTCCTCCATCAAAGAGGCCTCGCCGAGTTGCCGGAAACTGTTGATCTCGCTATGATGCTGTTCGATCCACCACTCCGGCATATCCAGAATAGCCATCGGCATAAAGTATCCTTCCGGTGCAAAGCGGCAGAACATCTCCATCTGGGCGTCCAGGGCAGTAAAATTATAGGTATGATCCCCCACCCAACAGCCGCCATACAGTGAATAGGGCGTCCCCAGGGTGTTTTTGATGCCACCGCACTGCACCTGAAACAGGCGCAGTCCGTTGCGGTAAAATAATGAAACGTTGGCGGGGGTGGGGCGAAAAGAACGTGCCGCTGCAGGCAGATAGTCTTTGCCGTCGATCTCAATGAGCGGGCTGCCGTTCTTCCAAACAATTCGTGATTCCATAGTCATACCTCCTTTTAAAGCATTATAGCGTGAAAGGAAAGTTAAAACAATGCCGATTTCTCTCCTTTTATTCTTTAAATATCGCTAATTTTATAGTAAAATATCGCCTTATGCATTGACAATCCACCTTAATGTTTTTATACTGATTATAATTAAACGAGGTGATTGTATGCTTTTCCATCGAAAAAAAGACGTAAACTATACTTGCTTTATTAACGATGCACCCACCGGCGATGGGTTGCATATCATAGAACTCGGCTTTAGCCACCCCAAGCCCTGTACCGTCGGACCGAGGATTCGTCGGCATACCTTGATGCACTTTGTGTTTCAGGGGGAAGGGCGATTTAATGGTCAAACACTTACGGCGGGGCAGGGATTTTTGGTTCAATCCGATCATCTGCACACCTTTTCAGTGGAGTCCTCCCCTTGGATTCACTGCTGGGTTGCCTTTCAAGGGGAAGGGACACTCCTGCAACGGATGGGCCTGCAGGGAGATCGAATTTTTTCTTTTCGACCGGATCCAACCCTTCTGCAATATTTGACTGCACTGACGGCGCCCGAAAATTCTGAGCAGATCAACGAATGTGCTTTGCTTTCGGTATTTTATCGCCTGCTTTCTCTGATCGAAGATTGCCGTCCATTCTCCGGCTTAAAAAAAGGAGATTACGTGGAGGCAGCCCTTGCCCTTATCCATTCCCGGTTCAACGAGCCCCTTCGGATTGCCGATATTGCCCGACAACTCAATCTATCAGAAGGTTATCTGTGGCGCATTTTCCGCCGAGAGATGGGTTGCTCGCCCCTGCAATATTTAGAACGGGTGCGGCTGGACGAGGCCAAACGTCTGCTTTTGGAAACCACCCTTTCTGCCACCGAGATCGCCGCTTCCACCGGATACGCCGGTGCCGCACCCTTTTTTCGACAATTTAAAAGTGTCACCGGGCAAACGCCTCTTCAATACAGAAAAAATGGGCGTACAGTTTGACGATTTTTCCTACCCGATCTGTGCCGCAAGCGATAACGACGAGATCCTATTGTAAAGTAGGGTCTCATTTTTATTGAAAAATCTGTTTTTTCGTGGTAAAATGAGGATATTAACCAAAAGGAGTTTTCCCCAATGATTGCGAATTACCATACCCATACCTTCCGTTGTCACCATGGCTATCATTCCGAATGGGAATATGCGGAGGCCGCTTACCGGGCGGGGTTCCAGGTCTACGGCTTTGCCGACCACGCCCCATGGCCTTTCCCAAAGGAGCATTTTTCCCCCATGCGGATGTTGCCTTCAGATCTGCCCGGCTATATCGAGGCCATCGGCCTTTTGAAAAAACGCTACGAGGGTAAAATGGAGGTTCTTTGCGGGCTGGAGGCGGAGTATTTCCCGGCACTTTGGCCTGCCTTCCTGAAGATGCTGCAGGAAAATCCCGGGGTGGATTATCTGATCCTGGGTCAACATTACGTGCGTAACGAATATGATGATAAACTGCATACCTGTAAGCCAACGGAGGATGAAAAACGGCTGGCTTTGTACGTAGACCAGGTCAGCGAAGGGATGGCCACCGGCAAGTTTTTATACCTGGCGCACCCGGATGTTTTTAATTTTGAGGGTGACCCGGCGGTTTACCGCCACCATATGCGCCGCCTTTGCCAAAACGCCAAGGCCGCCGGTCTGCCCCTGGAGATCAACTTCCAGGGCTTGCGGAATAAGGGCTGCTATCCGGCGGACCGCTTCTTTGAGATCGCCGCCGAGGAAAACTGCCCTTGCATTTTAGGGCTGGATGCCCATCATGCAGATTTTGCCGCCGATCTGGAAGAGATTGCATTTTTTGAAGAATTTGCCCGCCGGAACGGCGTTCAATTGGTGGATCGCTTGGAAGTGAAAAAGGAGGATTGGCAATGATCGGAATCATTGGTGCCATGGAGATCGAAACTTCTGCCATCAAGGCGGAGCTGGTAAACCCGGAGGAACGGGTCATCAGCGGGGTCTCCTTTGTCAAAGGCCTTTGGCAGGGCAAGGAGGTGGTGGTTGCCACCGCCGGTGTGGGCAAGGTATTTGCCGCCATCTGCGCCGAGGCAATGATCTTAAATTATCAGCCGGAGTGGATCGTGAACACGGGGGTGGCCGGTGCTTTGAGCAAGGAACTGCGGATCCTGGACGTGGTGATCAGCCAAGAGGTGGTTCAGCACGATATGGATACTTCTCCGTTGGGGGATCCCGTGGGGCTGCTCTCCGGCATCAACAAGGTGCAGCTTCCCGCTGATCAAGGGTTGGCCGCACGGTTTAAAAAGGCCGCCGATGGCCTGGGGGTTCACGCCTTGATGGGCACCGTTGCCTCCGGCGATCAGTTTGTGGCGGAAGGGGCCAAAAAGCAATGGATCGTGGAGCAGTTCGGTGCCGCCTGCTGTGAGATGGAGGGTGCCTCCATCGGTCAGGTCTGCTATGTGAATCAAGTTCCTTTTGTGGTGTTGCGGGCAATTTCCGATGGAGCCCAGGAAGAAGCCACGATGGATTACCCCGCTTTTGCGGCTAAAGCCGCCGTTCAAAGCGTTGCAATATTAAGAAAGGTTATGGAGGTTACAAAATGAACCTGTTAGAAATGGCAAAGGAAAAAAAGGTATTGCTGGTGGCTCATCGGGGCGTTTGCGGCGGAAATATTCCCTGCAATTCTCTGCAGGCCTTCCGGGCGGCTTTGAATATGGGCGCCGATATGATCGAACTGGACGTGGAAGCCTCTCTGGATGGGGAACTTTTCGTTCAGCATCCGGGGATGGAAAAGGTGCACCTCCGGATGCAGGATCGGCTGAAAAAATTCCCCGCCTCTATGGTGGAGAATTTTTATCTTTCCAATTGGGATCTTTGCCGAACAGAATGGAAGATCCCCCGGCTGGAGGAAGCCCTCTCTCTGTTAAAGGGCAAGTGCCTCATTAATATCGATAAATTCTGGGATCATCCCAAAGAAATTTCTGCCTTGATCCGCAAATTGGGGATGGAGGATCAGATTTTGATCAAAACCGCCGATAAGCCGGAATATCTGGATGCGGTGGAGCAATACGCCCCCGATATCCCCTATATGACCATCGCTAAAGAGGAAGATACCGTCTCTGAAAATATTATGAAGCGCAACATCAACTACGTGGGGGTAGAGGCGCTGTTCACCCGGGACGATGCCCCCATCGCCTCCAAGGAATATCTGGATCGGATGCACGCTGCCGGTAAGATCGTTTGGGTGAATGGCTTGGTTTATAACTATGAAGCGGTGCTGGCCGCCCATCATAACGATGATATTTCGATGTATGATGATCCCGAAAAGGGCTGGGGTTGGTTGGCAGACCGAGGCTTTGATCTGATCCAGACCGACTTTTTACTGCCCTGCCGCCTGTTTCTGGAGGAAACCGGAAGGAGAAATAAATAATGGAAATCCAGATCCTTCATCGGATCCCCGGCGCCCAAGCCGCCACCGGCATCGCCGTGATCATCGACGTTTTTCGCGCTATGACGGTGGAAACTTACCTGATGCGAAATCACGCCGCGCGGATCATCCCCGTGGGCGACGTGCAGATCGCCTTTGATTATAAAGAAAAACACCCCGATACCATCCTCTGCGGAGAACGGGGCGGGGTGATCATCGACGGCTTTGACTATGGCAATTCTCCCTCCCAGCTGGAAGGGGTGGATCTGACCGGCAAGACCGTGGTACATACCACCAGCGCCGGCACCCAGGGCATCGCCAATGCCCACCAAGCGGACGAGATCATCACCGGCAGCTTGGTGAATGCCCAAGCCATTGTGGATTATATCCGGGCTAAAAACCCGAAGACCGTCTCCCTGGTCTGTATGGGGCTGGGGGCGAAAAGCGAGGCTTTTGAGGATACCCTCTGCGCCGAGTATATCAAAAGCCTTTTGGAAAACGATCCCTTACCCGACCTTTGGGAACGGATCGAAGGCTTGAAGCAGACCACCGGCGCCAAGTTCTTCGATCCCGCCCGTCAAAGCGTGTTCCCCCAACGGGATTTTGAACTTTCCACCGACGTGAACTCTGTAAATTTTGTGCTGAAGGTAGAACAAGACCCCACCGACGGCCTCACCCGTGTGATCCGTATTGACGTATAAAAATGAGTTGAAGGATAAACCTTCAACTCATTTTTAATATTAAACGTCAATTACCATACCGTCATTGGCCAGCAGGGTGGGGAAGGGGGCAACCTTCAAAAATTCATAAGCCGAAGCAAAATTCTTTTTGGAAATATGGTTGATGCAAAGTTTTTTGGGCGGATGCTTTTCAAAAATGATGCCGTAGCGGTCGGCAGGGAAGTGGCCTAGTTCGCAAACCGCCAGATCCAGCTGATCTTCCAAAATTTCATAGTGGAATTCCTTTTCCGGCTCCCGATTAAAGTCGCCGGAGAAAAAGACCCGCTTGCCCTCAGCCTCTAAAAGATAAGAGAAGGTTGGGGTCACGTCGGAATGCTGGGTGGGGTAGGCAGTCACCTTCAGCACCCCGTCGTCAAAGATCTCCCCGGGCTGCACTTCGTGGAATTTCAAGGGCCGGGGCTCGCTGATGCCGCCGTTGCAATTGCGCCAGGCCTCCAATACCTGAACGGTTCTTTCCATATCAGGGGGCAGAAAGAGATCCGGGTCGGCCTCCTTGGCGTAGTGGCTGTGCAGCCGCTCATAATAGGAGGGCAGACCGTCGGTATGATCCCGGTGCATATGGGTAACGAACAGGGCATTGATCTCTGCAATATTAATATTGCGGTTGGCCAACTGTTCAATCAAGATGGTGCCGATATCGATGATGTACTTTTTGGTTCCGATCTCCACTAAAGTGCAGGAGCATTTCATATTTGCTCCGGGTGAGCCGGAACTGCTACCGAAAAACGTTATGCGCATTGGAATGTTCTCCTTTAGGATTTGATGCCTCAATTATATCGCTTTTTATACGGCAAATCAATCCTTTATGTAAAAATCTTTTTTGTTCGTCTCACAGCGTGTCAAAAATAAAAAATAAGCAGTATCCGAAGATACTGCTTATTTTTATTTGGTTAACCGAGGATCAATTTACCTTCGGCATCGAATTCGTAATAGCCGGCCTTATAATCCAGCCCCACCTTTTCAAATTGAGCGGCGCTGAGATATAATTTGCGGCCTTTGGCGATCTTATGGTAATCGCAAACGTAATAATAATCGTTATCCACCTTCACCAACTGATAAGCCTTTTGCTGAACGCCGTTAATATAAACGTAGTCGTTCTTCACAAACGAGCCACTCAGTTTTCCGTCTTCGCCGAACCAGTAATAGCCTTTTACGCCGTTGATGGTGGTATAAACCGATTTGTTCACAGCCACCTTATGGCCGTCGCCTACGTAATAGTAGTCCTCGCCGGATTTTACTAATTGATAAGCGCTCTGGCGCAGACCATTCAGATAGAGATAGCCGTTATGGATCAGCGTTCCGCCCAGCTTACCGTCTTCGCCGAACCAATAATAGCCGGTCACGTTGCCGATGGTCAGGTAAATGGCCTGATTCTTGGCCAGACGGTGACCGTCGGAGGTGAAATAAATACCCTCCTCGGTTTCGATCAGGGTATAGGCCTTGACCCGGGTACCGTTTTGGTAATAGTAGTCACCCACCACACCGTTGGCGGCAGCCATCTTACCTTCTTCGTCAAAGGTGTAATAACCGGGGGCAAATCCAGACCCCTTCACGTAAGTCTCGCCCACGTATACGGTAGCGTTCTTCAAAATCTTGTGGTAATCGTATACAAAGTATACGGCACCATCGTATTCTGCCAGCTGATAAGCATTCAGGCGCACGCCGTCTTGATAGAGGAAGTCATTCTTCAAGTCATCTGCAACGGGGAGGGTTGCGGTTTCCTGAGAAGCATAAGCATCCTCCAAGAGGCCGGCGCGGGTCTTGATGGTCTCATAAAGAGGATCATCGGAAGAATCCACATCCATAAAGTTATGGCCGGTTTCTAAAAGATATGCGCACGCATTTTTGTACTCATCATAAAAAGTACCGTCTACACTATGATAGAAATAGGGACGATAGTTATCGGTGGTACAGATGTTTTCGCTGACCTCAACAAATCCGCCGGCCCCTTCATCCAGATAGAGGTTGCCGTAGGGAGCGCTTACTTCGCTGATGTAATTCCCGCTGATAATGGAACCGGGCATATTCCCCAAGGTATAGATCGCACCGCCATCATACAATTTTTGCATCATTTTGGTGATATGATTGTTTTCTACCACGTAGCGTGCCATTACGGAAGGCGTTTCATAATAATAATTCGCACTGGGCCGTCCGCCTTGATCAATCCGGCCCCAACCCCAGCCGATGGAAATTCCCGTATACGGCAGATTATTGAGCCGGTTATGAGCCACCGTTATATCCCGGGCATACGGAACGAATACACCGCAACCCGATTTATGAGAAGTTGCTATTTCGTGAATATCGTTGGAGAACACAAAAATATGTTCCGTCACGCGATAAGGATCCGGTGTTAATTCCGTTCGGATATTATTCGCCTTATCACTGATATAACTTTCTGCAAAAGGTTGTCCGTCTTTAGAGGTAAAATGCCCTACTATCACTGCATTTGCACCGATTTGCGTGAATTCGTTATCCACAACGGTTGTGTGAGAAACACCACGGGAAAGATCCAACCCGTTTTCTCCCAGACAATGGAAGATATTTCCGGCAAAGCGAAGAGCGCTGGCATAATTCACCTGAACGCTGGCTGTTGTTTTTTGATCCTTAATCCCTTCGTATTCACTAAGGAGAGAAGCAGCTTGTCCATCAATCTGTCCATAAATTCCGGGGTCCAGATAATCCGTATATTCAAAAGTAAGATTCTGGAAGCCCAGACCATTCACCGTAGTGCCGTCGGATTCACCGGCCACCGTCAACAACTGCTCCACACAAGGAAGAACGATATCTTGTTCATTGGGGTTAGCGCCGCCCACCGGGATATAATAGATCTTTTCGCCGGCTTCATCAAAATACCATTCACCCTCTTCATCCAGATATTCAAAGCAATTCTGAATAAAGGTGGGCGTTGTAAGGGGCCATACACCTCTCCCAGTTCCTACCGCAAAGGGTGCTTCCAACATCGTAATCGTTTCAGCGGTAGCAGAAGCAACGGGAACAATATTATAGGTCCATTTAATATCGTAAACAAATTCAATGTTATCGATATTGCGCCAATTTTTTAGATTTGCCAGATTGCCGGAAACCCGATAACCTGTCACAGAATGATCAAGAGTCAGCGTACCATCCACATTCTCGGAACGAGCAAGCGTGGCTTTTTCACCGTTCACATAAAGGGTTCTGGCATACGGCTTCCCGGCTACAGAAACTTCCCAAGCACCTTCCACCTCGCTGGATTCAACCCAGCCGGAAAGTTTTTCGCCGCCGGTAAGTGTAACCGCTCCCTCTTCTCCGTTCAAAGCGCGGTAAATAACAGCGCAACCGTTTTGGGCAGAATCTCTGGTATCAAACGCCAAAGGTTCTGCGCAGAAATAATCGCCATCTGCAATGTTAACAAATACGTCCCCGGTCCATTCGCTGATTTCCCGAACAGCATCCCGAGCCTTTGCGATCGTTTTGAAGGCCTTCTTAAGGGAAACGCCATTATTCGCATCAGATCCATTGGTTCCATCCACGTAGAACTGCTTCATCACTTTATTTTGCGTGGCGGTAACGGTCCAGCCATTGATCAGTTCAACTGTTTTCTGATTGCTGAAATCTACCAGGTCATAAGGATTGATCTTTGCAGTTTCATCATCATCGTCAATATAGAAATAGGGCCGGACTTTGGTCAGGTCAATATCCGATGCAAAGGTCACTTCAATGGTTTTATTTTCTTGATCAAATACGGCCGGTCCGGTCATACCGTTGGCCATAAAGGACAATACCTGCGGATTTTTTTTACGGAAATTAGCAGTCAATTTTTGCGCTTCCTCCGAACTTAATTGATAAACAAACTTCGGTTTTTCGCTCACGATGTTGCCTTCTTCATCCGTCCAGTTGACAAAAGCATAGCCTTGATTAGGCTGGGCTTTCGCCGTTACAGTGTTGCCCTCCAGATAGCGTCCGCTGCCGGTAACGGTGCCCATTGCCTCATCATTAACCGCTAAATTCAATCGAACTTCTTTTTTGGGATAAAGTTCAGCCCAAGTTTTGATCTGCACATTATCAAACCGGGTAACGGGAGCCTCGCTATCCGTATCGGCAGTAGAGAGCATAAACCGGGCATTTTCATCGGAACTGATGGCAGAACCGACGGAATGAACCAAACTCCAAGCCGCAGGTTCCGTTTCACTCTTGGGCCAAACTTTAATATAAATCTTATTGCCCAGCATCTGGCTTTTGCAGGAATACCATACCATAGGAGAAAGGCTGTATTGCAAAAACCTTTGATTGTTTTTCCCGTTTATGTTGCTGGTTATCCCCAAATTTTTCACGCCGTAATTCGGCATAATCTGGCAATACTGTTCGCTGTTCGTTTCCGGCGATTTCAATAGATAAACATAAATGCCGCCGAAGGAAGCATAAGCGCTTTCATAGAGAAAATCAAAGGTCACTTGCTTTTCAATAATAGAGCAATCCAATTCAAAGTTGGCTCCGTAAGCCCGCAAATATTGATTTTCATCTTCCGAAACGATACTGACATGATCTTCATTCTGGATGGATACGTAAGATAACGGCATATCGTCCCGATTAATGGCACCGGGTTCGTATGCGCTATAATCATCCGAAAACCAGGTATAGGCAGGAGCCGGGTTGAATTTTGCCACATAGTCAGCGTATTCGCTGGCTGTGATGGTATAAACGGTTGCATAGGATACCAAAGATCCATTTAAGTACCACCCGTCAAATTGGCACCCGGCTGCCGGAGTTGCAGTCAACGTTACATCGCTGCCGGCTTTAAATCCGTTATCCTGCGCGGTACCGCTGACAGTGGCGCCACCCAGAGCTTCATTTTCCGATGTGGCCGTGATTTTCACCGGCAATCCCCGGGGAACAGAGGTGATCACCAGATTATCAATCTGTGCATTTGCTTTATTTGAAGACACATAGAACCTGCTTCCTTCATCCATCAGCAATGCATCTGAAGCAATTGTTCCAGATGCCGTCCACGCCTCCGGTTCAGCAGTTCCCTGTTGCCAGACCTTGCTATAATAGTTTCTTCCGTCCAAACGAAGTTTAACGGAATACCAAACGTTATTAGTCCAGGTCAGTGCGGCGGACACGGTTCCAAAACCATTCCCTTGGCTATGGTCGCAGGTTTGCCGAATTCCGGTTCGTTTCCCGCTATAATAAACATTTTGGCCCAGAATAGAATAAACGTTTTGACTCTTCCCGGCGATTGTTTTGGCATTTTGATTAGAATACATCCAACTGTAGATACCCCAATTCTTCGCCGGCGCCGCTTTAAAGAGAAGATCGAATGTAACTTCCTTATTAACCTGCTCTACATCGGCGCTCAAAATGCTACTGGCTCCTGATGCACCGGATTTATGGGCAATCACCTTTCCATGGGTGGTGTCAGTAGCCTCCAACACCAATCCGTCGGAAGAAATGGTCAATTCTGTGTTATCATCTTCAAAATCTTCTGCGATCACTTTTTCTACACGTAAGTTATCCAGCCAAAAATTCAAATCGCTGGATCCGTTGGCCTTATTAAACCCAAACAGAATCGGAGCATCGGCAGTTTCGATTGACGATGCCGTTGTTTCGCCACTGCAAGTCCAGGCCAAAGGTTCTTCTGTTCCGGCGACCCAAACCTTAACATACAGTTTTTTCTCAAATTGCATCATCCGTACGCTATACCACTTGGTCTCGTATTCAAAATCCGAAAAAGCAATAGAGGTGCCGGCACCATCCTTAATGGAAACACCGCCGGTAGAACCTAAACTGCTGATGGATTTCCCATTGGCAAAAATTGCGTATAACTGATCCGTTGCATCATCGGTATTTTTATAGGGCCATACGTATAATCCGCCGTAAGTTCCGGTCAGATCTGCATTCATCTTAAAATCGAAAGAAATCATTTTATTAATCCGGCCGGAAGGAATTTTAATACCCGGAGAATTGGCCGCATTAAAAAGAGCCACCTTTCCACGCCCCGATTCCTCCACAATGGTGGGTGTACCGCCCACGAGTTCCACCCCGTCTATGGAAGAAACCGTTCCGGACTCATAGGAATCAAAGTCTTCATTCAGCAATGTGAACACATCCGTTGCGTTCGTTGATTCTGTTGTTGCTGCGGCAGGCAATGCGATTGTTACGCCACATTGAACTACCATCAGCAAGCACAATACAA
Source organism: Eubacteriales bacterium (assembly GCA_045545315.1). Classification (GTDB taxonomy): domain Bacteria; phylum Bacillota; class Clostridia; order Oscillospirales; family QAKW01; genus QAKW01. The sequence continues at coordinate 40,184 of JAZQAR010000084.1, forward strand.
AGGATAAAACTCTGATACTGATGTTTTTCACTTAGAAACACCTACTTTCTTCATCTTTTAACTTTAATATCTATCTATAACTTCCATAGGAAGTGAATCTTAAACAATCACTGCAATCAACGAAAAAACGGTTGCTAATACAGAATAAATCGTTAAGTGCTCCTTCCAGACCAATGAGGCCGTTATACTGCTGAGAATACCGACTGCCGCACCGACCGGCGTATAAACAGAAACCGGCATACGGGCAATTAAAAACATACTGACCACAGAGGCAAGATTGGAAATCAAGGTGTTCCCCATAAAAAGTGGAAGATATCGATAGGGGAATGCCTTTAAGTGCTCCAAGGTTTGGCCTCCTGAATGGAAGATCCGCCAGATAAACAACGGAAAAACCATCATAATGACCATCAGATTTGTGATAAAAAAATAGGATTTCGTATCGGAAACATCCGGAGCGTTCGCGTGATATTTTTGAAGAAGTGTAGAAATACACCCAATTGCAATGGAAGCCAACGTCAACCCCAAAAGAGGTTTGAGCGCCGATTTTTTACGGCGGGTACGAATAAACCTTCGTTCATTGATAGTAATCAAAAGAATCGTACCAACCATTAAAAGAATACGAATGATACTTAAAAGCGTGATCTGCTCTTTAAAAACAACAGCGCCCATCAATGAATTGGTCACTAATCCCCCCACGTTGCCCAGAACGGAGGCGGTGGTGATATCGGCAACGCGGAATATGGCAAAACTAATCGGAAAACTCAACAAAATAATTACCGCATAGATGGCAGCGCAAATCAATGTTTTAACAGTAAATTGAATGTGAAACCGATTTGATATAAAGAAGAAAACGCAGGCGGTTAAACTATTAATAAGCAAGAAAAATAAATGGTTATTTCTTTTTTCTTTCACAATCCAACTGATTTTCTTTGTATACAATTTATTAAATACGGAAAGAGCAAATGATCCACCCCATCCTATTATCAACAGCATATTTGATCACCCCATACCCATTATAATATTTTTTGCTTGAAATTTCTTCTCAAAAACATTATAATATATGTGCAAATATTAGCCGGGAGAAAAGATGATGACCAACGAAATCAGTGAAAAATCCAAGTCATACCATCATTTCTGTTCACAGCGACACGTTAATGTGAACTGCCATCTTCATTTGCATTTTCATATGGAGATCATTCTGGTAACGGAAGGCACTTTGAATATGACTGTGGCACATCAAGAATATTCTATTTCTGCGGGCTACGGGCTTTTTGTTCCTGCACTGACGGATCATTCATTTCATTCGAAAAGCCCAAACAAGTGCCACGTTTTAATGTTTTCCGATGAATTAATCCCTTCTTTTTTTGAAGGGTATGGAAAAAATTTATTATCAGCCCATCTTTTTTGCGTTCCGAAAGAATGTCAAAAATTAGTAGAAAAATATTTGCCAAACGAAAGAAATCGTTCCGACGATCTGAAAGCGTTAGCAGTTTTGGCGCCCCTATGTATCGAAATTCGGGAACAATGCCAAAGGCAAACCGACGATTTTTTTTTAGACGATCAATTCGTAAAAGCATTGGAATTTATCAATTTGCATTTTGATGAAGAACTTTCACTTCAAAAAGTTGCGAAAGAAGTCGGTTTGCATCCGGTAACACTAAGCAAAAAATTCTCCAAGCACTCAACCGTTAATTTTAATTCCTATTTAAATTATCTACGTTGCACACACGCCGCAATGATGATCGAAAAAAAGAAAGAAACGATTTCTGAAATAGCATTTGCCGTTGGATTTGGCAGTATTAGTTCTTTTAACCGTGCGTTTAAAGAAACCTTTGGCGTTACACCCAGTTCGTATAAAAAATCTCCGTCGTCCTACTATCAGTATTAAAATTAAATTGTGCCATTTTGGCAAAAAATAAGCAGTATCCGAAGATACTGCTTATTTTTATTGTAGACGAAAACCACGCGATAGTCGCGTGGTTCAAAAAAGGTTTACCGATGAAAAAAATCCTCCGATTGTGATAAAATAGGAGCGACCTGCCAGTCGAACCAAACACAATCGGAGGATTTCTCTATGAAAAATGAACGCATAGACACAAGCAGTTTAGCACATTCAAAATGGAATTGCAAGGGCCACGACCGATTCTTTTTCCGTTGACGGTACAAACATATCTGGGATCGGCAAAAATTCTTAATTCTTTTTACCTCATGTCGAAGGAAAAGATCTTTAATTTTTCGTCGCCCCAGGTTTCCGTGGGGGTAAAGGTAACCGATTTCAGCGGCTGAGCGGGCAGAGAATGGTTGACACAACCCAACAAATTTCGCCGGGTTTCATAAATCACCAGTTCTTCGCCTTTTTCGGTCACAGCGGTCAGGGTATAGCCTTTCACCAATGTGGTGGGCAGGTGCATGGTGGGGCTTTCCGGGGTGCGGTTGGCCCGCATAGAATGGGTGCGCTCCACCCGATCGCCGGGCAGGGTCTCCCGGTTCAGATCGCTATCAAATTGCAGATGTACGTTTTTTAATAAAACCGGCTCATTAAAGGTGTAGGTGACCCCTTTGCCAAGGGGCAGAACTACCCGCAGATCTTCCTCGCCGTAGGTGCGGTTGTTGCGATCGATCCCGTTGCGCAGGTTCTCGGCGTTGCAGGGAACTTCACCCTCAAACTGCAGGTTTGCTTTTTGGCAAACCGCCGGAATACTTCTTTTCTGGTGGGGTAAAAAGCAACCTTGCTCCATCAGCCGTTCTTGTAAAAGGCGGATCTTTTCGTGATAAACTCCGTCGGGGGTCAGCCCGAATTCCCGTGCGATGTTGGCCGCCGTGCCTACGGCTTCGCCCAAAACGGCGCAGGTGGCCATTACCCGGCTGCTGCTCATGGCCAGATGGCTGGCCGAGATATTTCTGCCGGCAAAATAAAGGTTTTTGACGTTGGCGGAGTAGAGGCAACGGTAGGGGATGCCGTAGGGGGAGGGGGTGTCCCCGTAGGTGGTGGGAGGACCTACGTGGTAAAATCCGTCCGGGTGATGGTTATCCATGGGCCATCCGCCAAAGGCCACCACGTCGGGAAATTTTCGTTCGTTGGAAATATCCAACTGGGTCAGTATATAGGGGCCCACCATCCGGCGGGATTCCCGCTTGCCGGGCAAAAAGCCCATCCAATCCAGTTCCCAATAATCCGCATCGGCGATCTTGCCGCTGTTTTTTATGTAATCCACCATTCCGTAGGCCAAAGCAACCAGTTCATCTCGCACCGCTTCTGTATCGTGGATGGAATCTCGATTCCCGCCCAGTTCCAGATACCAATAGTTCTCGCCGGTTTTCTCCATATTGGGGCCTCGGGTCTTCAAATATTCCTCGGATAAGGTAGTGGCCCATTCCGGGGCAATATAGCGGGAGGGGCGGCTGGTCTTGCGCATCTGGATCAGGCAACTCATCCCCATCGTTTTGCGGTCGGCTGCCGTCAAAGGAGTGTCCTCTCCAAAGTCGGAAAACGCTTCCCGGCCCATCCGGCATTCCGCCCCGGTCAGGGGCGCAAAAACGCTG
>JAZQAR010000085.1:0-1995 GCA_045545315.1 Eubacteriales bacterium
ATAACCCGGAAATCATTGCCGTAGCCGGCAACGTAGGCCAGGCAGACGAGCTGGAGGGTCTGGAGGAAAAGGCCATTAAGACCGGCGCCACCAAATTCTATGCGCTGGATCTGACCGATGAATACGTGGATGAATATATCGTGCCCTGCCTGAAGGCCGGTGCGATCTATGAAGAATACCTTTTGGGCACCAGCCACGCCCGTCCCTGCATTGCTAAGGGCCTGGTGGAGATCGCCAAGAAGGAAGGGGCCGACGCCATTGCCCACGGCTGTACCGGCAAGGGCAACGATCAGGTTCGCTTTGAACTGACCATCAAGCATTTTGCGCCCCATATGCCCATCATCGCCCCCTGGCGGGAATGGGATATCAAATCCCGTGAAGAAGAGATCGATTATGCCGAGGCTCATAACATTCCCCTAAAGATCAATCGGGAGACCAACTATTCCAAGGATAAGAACCTCTGGCATCTTTCCCATGAGGGCCTGGATCTGGAGGACACCGGCAACGAGCCCCAATACGAAAAGCCCGGCTTTTTGGAGATGGGCGTTTCTCCCATCAATGCGCCGGACGTTCCCACCTACGTGGAGTTGGATTTTGTTGAGGGTGCGCCCGTTGCTCTGAACGGCGAGAAGATGAGCGCCAAGAACATTATCCTCAAGCTGAACGTGCTGGGCGGCGCCAACGGCATCGGCCTTTTGGATATCGTGGAAAACCGCTTGGTCGGTATGAAGTGCCGGGGCGTTTATGAAACACCGGGCGGTGCCATCCTCTACAAGGCACACAGCGTGCTGGAGACCATCTGCCTGGATAAGATGACCATGCACGAAAAACAAAAACTGGCCATCACCTTCGGCGAACTGGTTTACAACGGCCAATGGTTCACCCCCCTGCGGGAGGCCCTCTCTGCCTTTGTGGATAAGACCCAGGAGCGGGTGACCGGTAAGGTTCGGCTGAAGCTCTATAAGGGCAATATGATCAACGCCGGCGTTTGGAGCGATTATTCCCTCTACAGTGAAGAGATCGCCACCTTCGGCGAAAGCGACTATGATCAGAAGGATTCCGCCGGATTCATCAACCTCTATGGGTTGCCCATCAAGGTACAGGCCATGGTGGATGCCAAAAACAACAAATAAAAAACCAAACCGAGCCGTTTTTAAACGGCTCGGCTTACTTTAGGAGAAACTTATGGAAAAGATGTGGGCCGGCAGAACTGCCGGCAAGACCGATTCCCTGGCCGATGATTTTAATTCTTCCATTCATTTCGATCAGCGGATGTACCGCCAGGATATTCAAGGCTCTATGGCCCATGCGGCTATGCTGGGCGCTCAAAAGATCATCACGCCCGCCGAGGCCGATCAACTGATCGAAGGACTGGAAGGGATCTTGGCCGATTTGGACAGCGGTGCTTTGGAAATTGATCCCAAATGCGAAGATATCCATATGTTCGTGGAGCAGGTGCTGACCCAGCGGCTGGGTGATTGCGGTAAAAAACTGCACACCGCCCGGAGCCGGAACGATCAGGTGGCCTTGGATCTGCGGATGTATCTGCGGGACGAGGCGGAGACCATCGGTGCGGAGATCAAAGAAGTTCTTTGCGCATTAGTGGATCAGGCGGAAGAACATAAAGCCGCCATTATGCCCGGCTACACCCATTTACAACGGGCCCAGCCCATTACCTTCGGTCATCATCTGATGGCTTACGCTATGATGTTGCTAAGGGATCTGGATCGGCTGGCCGATTGGAAAAAGCGAATGAACGTTTCCCCCATCGGTTGCTGTGCCCTGGCCGGCACCACCTATAACACCGACCGTTATTTCGAGGCGGATAAACTGGGCTTTGATACCATTGCCCTGAACAGCATCGACGGCGTTTCCGACCGGGATTTCGTGGTGGAACTCTTGAGCGTGCTTTCGGTTCTGATGATGCACCTTTCCCGCTTTTCCGAAGAACTGATCCTTTGGAGCAGTTGGGAGTTTAAGCTTGTGGAACTGGAC
>JAZQAR010000086.1:0-3251 GCA_045545315.1 Eubacteriales bacterium
CTCCCAGAACCTCCTTGCGGATCTTCACTCGGGACTCCTGCACAAAGGGAGCGAGGTGCGCGAGGGATATGCTCTGGCCGCCATACTGGTTGCTGGCCACCTGGGCAATGATCTGGGTAGCGATATTGCAGGCGGTGGAGAAGCTATGGGGACGCTCGATCATGGTGCCGGAGATCACGGTGCCGTTTTGCAGCATATCCTCCAGGTTCACCAGGTCGCAGTTATGCATATGCTGGGCATAATAATCGGTATCATGGAAATGGATGATTCCCTGCTCGTGAGCCTCCACGATCTCGGGGGGCAGCAGCAGACGGTTGGTGATATCCCGGCTGACCTCGCCGGCCATATAGTCCCGCTGAACGCTGTTCACGGTGGGGTTCTTGTTGGCGTTTTCCTGCTTGGCCTCTTCGTTGCAGCATTCGATCAGGCTCAGGATCTTTTCGTCGGTGGTATTGGACTGACGAACCAGGTTCCGGGTATAACGGTAAGTAATGTACTTTTTAGCTACCTCGTAGGCACCGTGAGCCATGATCTGTTTTTCCACCAGGTCCTGGATCTCCTCCACGCCGGGAGCACGGTTCATACGGATACAGTTCAGTTCAACTGCTTCTGCGATGCGCTTGATCTGCATCGGGGTCATTCTGGCGTCTTCTTCCACAGCCTCGTTGGCTTTGGTGATGGCGTTGATGATCTTGGTGATATCAAAAACCACTTCCGAGCCGTTACGCTTGATAACTTTCATTGCTCTTTCTCCTTATCTTCGCCCTAAAAACGGCGATTTTTCTTCATTATTATTGTGCCCTACCATTATACCATATATAGGGGAAAAAGCAATACCCAAAAACAATATTTTGTGGATACAAAAATATCGATATGCCGCAAACCCGCCATTTATCAACAAAAATTGCCCCTTGGCTTTGAAAAAAATTTTTTCAAAGCCAGGGGGCAACCACAAGATCTCGTTATGCCTTCAATTTGGGGGCGTTTTCCAAAAGATAAGCCTCTGCCTCCGGGGACCAGCGTCCGCCGGCGGCGGCAACCAGCTCTGCCAGCTTGGCATACAAAGGATCGGTCTTGCCGGCCTCTGCCAGATCGGCCAAAGCGATGCAGGGAATATCCAGCTCGTTATAAACCACCTTCTTGGCGCCGTTGGGCACCTTCATCCCGAACATAGCCTCGGGCACAGCGTTCAGACCCATAATATGGGAGATCATACCGGAGGGATCCAGCACCCCATCCTCCATCAGCTTGATGGTATCCACCGTATCCTCGGGGATACTGCCGGCAGTACCCAGCAGGTGGATGCCGTCGTAATGCACCCGATACAGATTCAGGCTACCCTGCATCTCCTTCACGGCGGGGCCGGCAAAGAAGTTCAGACAGCCGTCCTCCCGCAGGATGGCCTCACCCTGGGTCAAAAGAGCGGGAACGGGCACCATTACGAATACGTCGTCGAAGCCATCGCCCACGATCGCCTTCAGTTCGCTGACGGGATCTGCCATTTCGGAGGTGTTCACATAGTACAGATTACAGCCCTTCTTTTTGGCCGCCTCCGGGGAGCAGACCTTTTTGGCATAGTCCAGCCGATCCTGGCTCAGGTCGGTTACCACCACGTTTTTGCACTTACCGTAGGAGATCGCCAGTTCAATGGTTGCCAGGCCCATGGGGCCTGCGCCGCCCAGAATAGCAAAGTTACCGCCCTCTTTACAGCCGTCGGTACGGACGTAGGTTTCGTAATCGGTATGATAAAGTCCCTTGAAAGCGCGCAGTACACAGCCGATGGCCTCTACCAGGGAGCCCTTATAAAAAGCATCGCCGGCATAGGGAACCAGGCAGCCCCGCTCCAGCACTACCTCGGGCACCACCGCATAGGTGGCATTCCCCCCGATATACGGGTAAGAATAGCCCGGATCGTAATTATTGGCCAACTTCAGGGCCGGCTGGATCACTACACGTTGCCCCACCTGCCATTTATCCTGCAGATTCTTGCCCACCTGAACCAGCTCGCCGCACATCTCGTGACCCACGATGATGGGGTTTTCTTCCACGTTATCGGGAACCCGCTTATGGGATCCGCCCTGGATCACCGCTTTATAGGTCGAGGTGCACATGGTATCCGATACCACCCGCATCAAGCATTCGTTTTCGTTGATCTCCGGCAGGTCAAAGGTCTCCACCCGCAGATCGTTACAGCCGTGAAGCCGAACTGCTGTTGTTTTCATAAGAGCATTATCCCCCTTGAAATTTTTTATATTTATGTTAAAATCATATCAAGATGATCAAAAATAGTCAATAGAAAACGGATAAATTGATAATAAATCGTTTTTACCCGCTAAAATAATCATAAGTAATCAAGGTGAATCAAAATGTTAATTGAAGAACGGCAACAAAAGATCCTGGAGCAGGTCGAAAGTAAGGGCAGTGCCACCGTGGAAGAACTGGTAAAGTTGCTCTACGTCAGTGCGCCCACCGTACGGCGGGATCTGACCGCCATGGAGAAAAAAGGCTTGATCCAAAAAGTCTATGGCGGCGCCATCCCCCTGCAGGCCGCCAATCGGGAGATCCCCCTGACCATCCGGGAGCAGAGTCAGCGTAGCGCCAAGGATCATATCGCCGAAATGGCCGCCGCCCACGTCCGGGACGGAATGGTGATCCTGATGGACGGATCCTCCACCGTCAATCGGATGGTGAAGTATTTAGGAGGGTTTAAGGATCTGATCGTGGTGACCAGCGGCGCCAAAACGGCGGTGGATCTGGCGGAGTTGAACATTACCACCTTTTCCACCGGCGGCAGGCTCCTGAACCGCTCCCTGGCCTACGTGGGCCACGAGGCAGAAGACTTTGCCCGCCGGATCAATGCAGATATCCTCTTTTTCTCCTGCCACGGCTTCAGCGAGGATGGTTGGCTTACCGATCTTTCTATGGAGGAGACCCACCTGCGCCAGGTGATGCTGAAGCAGGCCAAAAAGAAGATCCTGCTCTGTGACAGCAGCAAGTGGAACAAAACCTATTTCTTCAACATCTGCCACAAGGACGAGATCGACGAGATCATCTCCGAAGACCCCCTCCGACCTATTGGCGAATAGGTCGTGTTCCCCCTCCCGAGGGGGAACATCCCACAAGTAATTGCAAGTAAGCGTACGGCCCTGCGGGAATAAACGTCCTCCCGCAGGGCTGTTTTTATTTACGGAGAACGCTTGTGGAGAGGGGGCTCCATCAACCGCCAGGTTGATGAAATCACACCGAAGGTG
>JAZQAR010000087.1:0-2275 GCA_045545315.1 Eubacteriales bacterium
CCCCGATGGCCCACCAAATAAAAAAGCACCCCCTTGCGGGGTGCTTTTTTATTTGGCGGTATCATCCGGGGGCTCGAACCCTGAGAGGGCAGCCGGCGATCAGTAAAACAGCCCGGTGCGGCTGTTTTACCGTCGGCTGGAGCGAGGCGGGTACCGCGAGCAGTGCGGAGCGGTCGACGAGCAGGTGCAGATCTTTTTAAAAGATCTGCGTCCCCGATGGCCCGCACCCCCTTGCGGGGTGCTTTTTTATTTGGCGGTATCATTTACCTTCTCTACCTAAAATTCTTAGGTAATCTCCCGGTGATCTTTTTAAAAACGCTGTAAAAATGCTTCATATCACGGTATCCCACCACCCGGGCGATCTCTTCCACGTTCAGTTCCTTTTCCTTTAAAAGCCTACAAGCTTCTTCAATGCGCAGGGTCTGCAAATAATTGTTCAGGGTCTTTCCGGTAAAGGCTTTAAAAAGCCTTCTGAAATGGGAGGCGCTAAATCCTGCAAAATCCGCCAGATCTTCCGCCGTGATATTTTCCTTGTAGTGATCGGAGATATACTCTAAGGCCTCCATCATTCTTTGGGATTTCCCGGAATCGATGGATAGCTTCAGCCTGCAAATGATCACTAATAATTCGATCACGTATCCCCGCAGAATATCACGATATCCGATCTTTTGTTCGGTGAATTCCTGCAGCATCCGTTCATAGATATTAAAAATATGATGGTTTTCACTCCCCGTTGCAGTTGCAAAAATATAATCTGTCGGCAGATTGGAATATAAATTATTCAACAAAAAATGGTCGGTGATATCAAAAAAGTTCCGGCTTTCACCCAAAGCAGCATTGAAATAAGCTGGGGTAAATATGCAATTATAGACCAATAAAGGCTCTTTTTCCGGCAAAAACTCATGGGGAATATCGTAATTGATCAAAAAAAGATCTCCTTTTTTTACCGGGTATTCCGTATTTCCGATCCGATGGGTACCCCTGCCATCCGCCACGTAGGCGATCTCCACAAAGTTATGAGCGTGATATTTCGTTGTTTCTTCAACAACACATCGGTTGATATAGGCAGATCCCGTCGATAGAATCTTTTCAATCTCTTTGTGCGACATAATGATCAAATACCCCCTCAAATATAGCGAAAAATCCAATTTATAATCATTATGCCATATGCTATAATAAAATACAAGGAAAAATTCAACGGGAGGAAAAGCTTATGACGTCACGGGAACGTGTTTTTTGCGCTCTGCGGGGGGAACCGGTGGATCGCACCCCCATCTACGGCTGGGTCAAAGATAATCTTTCGGAGGAGATCACCGCTCAATACGGCTCCGTCGCGGCCTTCGAGGATCATTACGGGTTTGATATGGCCCATATTTTCGGTTCTCCGAGTCCTTACATAAAGGCGGAGATCAAGACCTTGCGAGCAGAATGTGAGGAACTGACTCCGGATATCCTGCTGGAAAAGGGTGTTACCTATCCCGCTGCCGACCAGGATTGGTCAAAGGTCAAAGAGGCCTTGGCGCACCATCGGGCCCGGGATCGCTTTTGTTACCTGCAAAGCCCCGGCTTTTTTGAATATTATAACGGGGTCTTCGGCATCGAAAATCATCTGATGTATCTGCTGATGTATACGGAGGAGATCGCCGAGCTTTACGCCAAACAGGCAGAATGGTTGCTGGGCTACGTGGATTGCTGTGCGGAGTTGGGGATCGATTGCGTGCATATTTCCGACGACTGGGGCTCCCAGCGGGAATTGATGTTCAGCCCGGAACTGTGGCGGGAGTTGATCAAGCCCAATTTAAAGCGGGTGGTAGACTACGTTCACGCCAAAGGGATGCTGGTCAGCCTCCATTCGGACGGCTGTGTCCGTGCGGTGACCGACGATCTGGCGGAGCTGGGCTTTGATATGATCCACCCCTGGCAGGAAAGTGCCGGAATGTCCTACGACCTATATTTGGAAAACTATGCGGATCGCTTCGCCATCCTGGGCGGCGTTTGCGTTCAAACGGCGCTGGGCCTGCTCCCGCAGGATGAAATGCTGGCGGAGATCCGCCGGGTCTTCGGACTGATGAAGGGCAAGCGGTGGATCTGCTGTACCACCCACTTTGTCCAAAACCATTGCTCCATGGAGGATCTGAATGCGGCCTTCGACTTGATCTACCGCCTTTCCCGTGAATCTTAAAAAGATCGGAATCAAAAAACACCCCTTTGGGGTGTTTTTTTAATGTAGACTTAATGTTAAAATGTTGATTTGTCATCAAGAATAAGTCGGATC
>JAZQAR010000088.1:0-34391 GCA_045545315.1 Eubacteriales bacterium
CTCCGGTTGGTGATGCAACCGGAGTTTTATTTTAAAGAAAGCTGACCCAGGGGAAGCGATCCCGGTAGTAATCCTCCGGGGATACGTCGCTGATACAGATATCCACGTCCTCCAGGGTACATTGCTTAAAGGTGGAATGATGCCCTATCTTTTGGCTATCTAAAAGGAGCACCTTTTTGGAAGCGTTATTCATCATATACCGGATCACGGTGATCAGTTCACGGTAACAATCGTAGCAGATCCCGCTTTCGTCAATCGCCTTGGATGAAAAGAACATATAGTCTGCCCGGATATTTTGAAGGGTCCGCCAGGTTTCAGGGCCGATCATACTGACCCGCTCAACTAAATCCAATCTCCCGCCGGTACAGATCACGTCCACATCGTAATCCGAAAGATATTGCGCCGCATGGATCCCGTTGGTCACAACGGTAATGCCCGAAATCTTGGCGAGCTCGTACACCAGATACAGGCCGGTGGTGGAGGAATCCACAAACACCACGTCCCCGGGGCTCACAAGTGCCACCGCTTTGGCGGCGATCATCCGTTTTTTATCCACGTTGGTCTTCAGGCGGTAAGCAAAGGAAAAATCCCGCTTGCCGAATTCGCAGAGCTTTACCCCACCCCGTACACGCATAACCAACTTTTGATTTTCTAAAGCCACCAGGTCTCTTCGAATACTGGAGGGGCTGGTGTAAAGCCTGTCCGCCAGTTGAGCAACGGTGACGAAATGAGCCGCCCGCAGAATCTCCATAATTTCATCTAAACGCTCATTACGCAACAGTCATCCTCCCCCTCTCTGGTTATCATTATACCCATCACAGGCTCCCGGTGTCAAGGTATGCAGTCGCTTCTTTCAAAAATTGGACAGTATTTTTGCGCATTTTCCACTTTTTATTGCGCATTTTTCATTTTTTGTGCTTTTATTTACTTTTTTCACTCAATTCAGTATAATAAAGATAACTTTAGAATGGAACGAGGGATCCCCGAATGATCAACGATCTTTTAAAGCTGAAGCGTACCTTGCGTTTTAATGCAGAGGGAAGCTTTAAGATATTGGTTCTTGCAGATCTGCATGGCAAAGGAAAGACCGGTACCTTATCCGAAAAAAGCCGTACCAACGTTAAAGCCTTGGTCGACCGTGAACAGCCTGATCTGATCCTGCTCAACGGAGATAACACCCACGGGTGCAAAAACTCCGCTCAGTTGAAAAGGGTACTGGATTCCATCGTCGGTTACTTTGAAGAAAAACAGATTCCCTGGGCCCACGTTTACGGCAATCGTGACGACGAGCTTTCCCTCGGTATAGCTTACGCCCTCCCTAAGCGGGAACAGCAGACCGTTTACGAAAGCTATTCCTATTGTATTTCCAAGAATACCGAAGGGCTTTACGGTGTAGGAAACTATTTACTGCCGATCTTAAGTGCCCGTTCCGACGAGGTGGCCTTTAACCTATGGTGCCTGGATTCCAATTCCTATATGAACCCCGATGAAATGGAGCGCTACGGTGCAGTTGAACGGTTCGATTTTATCCGTGAAGATCAGATCGCCTGGTACAGCGAGACCTCTGCCCTTTTAGAAGAGCACTACGGTAAAAAGATCTACGGGATTATGAATTTTCATATTCCCCTTCCGGAATTTGAGACCGCCTGGGAAGAACGGGTAAATCCCCGCTATACCGGCTGGAAATGCGAGACTATCTGCCCCTCCGACGTCAATTCCGGGCTGTTTGAAGCCCTTTGCCGCCGCGGGGACGTAAAAGCCATCATCTGCGGTCACGACCACCTTAACGACTTTGCCATAGACTACCGGGGCGTCAAGCTTTGTTATGCGGGGACCCCCGGTTACGACACCTATCACCGGGAAGACCGTCTGGGGGCACGGGTGATCACCTTACAGGAATCTGATCCTTCTCATATCGAAACTTATATGTCCTATCTCAATATCCCTACCTTAAAGGATCTTGATTCCATCCCGTCCCTGAAGCCCGGGATCCTGCAGGATTTCAGCAATGCAAACATCCACTTCAATCTTCAATCTTTAAACAGCAAATGTAACCCCGAGCAAAACCTTGGTCAGTTGGAGGCTAAGATCGTCACCGGCAGAGGGATCAACGGCTCCGCTGCCCTGGCCTTCACCCGCCACAGCACCCCCGGAGAACCCTCCGCATTCTCACGCAATATCGAACTAAAGATCGATCTTTCCACCTTTGGCAAGCTAGGAAATATAAAATATTTACGGTTTTGGATGGATCTAACGGGAAACGACGGCCGAACGCCGTTACTCCCCCTGACGGCGGCCGCAGGTCTGATCACCGACTATAACTACCACTGGATCGCCGATTTCAATACGGACTATGGGCCGGGCTATACGGACTTTTATTATCTGCCCGAAAACGGCACCGATTGGCAAACCTATACTATGACCATCGACGGTTGCTACGGCGTTGTGGGAACCATGGCGGAGCTGGATCACGAGCCTCTGCGAGGTGCAAAGGGTTGGTTTGCCTTCCCGGTTGAGTCGATGCTTCAGGCACCCACAGGTATTCCTTTGTCAAAGGACAATATCGTTACCACTGCATATATTTATTATTCCTTGGATTACAAAAATCACCCGGAACATTACGGCGAATACGTCTTTATCGACGATATTGCTCTGGTGGAGGATTACAAGGTTTTCTGATCCGGCAACGGTAGGATGAGATCTGACCAATTATTTTGCGCATTTTCCAATATTTTCACCTTTGTTTACTTCTCGAATGGGGTCTGCTATAATACGGATAATAAATTTTATTTCCGAGGAGAAAAAATGATCAACGAACTTTTAAAACTAAAACATACTCTGCGGTTCAGTAAAGACGGCAGTTTTAAAATCTTATATCTTTCGGACATCCACGCCAAAGGAGGATACGGTGTTTTGCTTGCGCCCGGAAAAGCCCATATCAAAACGCTGATCGACCGGGAAAAACCGAATCTGATCATTATGAACGGTGATACCGCTCAAATGTGCAATGATACGGCAGAAATGAAAACGTTAATGGATTCCATCGTAGAATACATCGAAGAAAGAAAGATTCCATGGGCCCACGTATTCGGAAATCACGATGACCAGCTTTATTCCCATATGACCGGGGTTCCCACCAAGGAGGAGCAACAGGCGATCTACGAAAGTTATGACTACTGCATTTCCAAGGACGTAAAGGGGCTTTACGGGGTGGGTAATTTTCTGCTTCCGGTATTAGGCTCGACCTCCGACGAGATCGCATTTAACGTTTGGTGCATGGACTCCAACACCTATCTGACCAAAGAGGAAATGGAACGCCACGGGGTAACCTATGAATGTGATTATATCCACCAGGATCAGATCGATTGGTACACCGGGACCTCTTCGTATCTGGAAGATTATTACGGCAGAAAAATTTACGGTGTGATGAACTTTCACGTTCCACTACCGGAATTTTTGACCGCCTGGAAGGAGCGGGCTAACCACCCCTTTACCGGGCAAAAAAACGAAAGAGTCTGCCATTCCCATATCAATTCCGGGCTGTTTGACGCCATACGAAACCAGGGTGACGTGAAGGCGGTCATCTGCGGACACGATCACAACAACGACTATGCAGTAGATTACCGGGGGGTAAAACTTTGCTATGCCGGTAAAATCGGGATCAACGGCTATTATAGGGCTGATCGGCTTGGCGCCCGGGTGGTTACGGTAAGGGAAGCAGACCCCGCCAATATCGAAACCTATATTTCCTATATCAACCGTCCACGGATCGTGGATGATCTGCCCCCGTTACATCCCGATATTTTGCAGGATTTTAATTATTTACAGCCCCGCATAAACGTCAGCAGTCTTAACGGCAATAAAAACGAAAATCAAAACCTGGGGCAGTTAGAAGCAAAGATCGTGCCCGGAAAGGGAATCAACCACTCCGCCGCCCTGGCCTTCACCCGCCATAGCACCCCCGGTGAGCCCGGCTGGGACTCCCGCAACATTGAGCTGGAGATCGACCTTTCTACCTTCGGGAAACTGGGTAATAACCGATATCTGCGGTTTTGGTTTGATTTTACCGGTAACGACGGCAAGACCCCTCTTCTCCCTCTGGCCGCTGCCGCAGGCCTGATCACCAATTATAACTACGCCAAGAACGCGGACTATTGCACCGACTACGGACCTGCCGGTATTCAGTTCCATTACCTGCCCATGGGCGACACCCAATGGCAAACCCTTGCTATGAACGACGACGGTTGCTTCGGTAAGGTCGGCGGTCACGAAATTCTGCGGGGCGCTAAAGGCTGGCTTGCCTTCCCCATCAAGGATATGCTTCAGGCAGGGACCGGAGATGCCCTGTGCAGTGAGGACGTAATTACCACCGCATACCTATATTACAGTTTAAACCACGAAGAACCCGAAACCTACGGACAATACGTTATCATCGATGATATTGCCCTGGCAGAGGATTATAAAGTCTTCTAAAAACAACAAATTTCCCCGATTGCAAGGCAATCGGGGAAATTACTTTTTAATGGACAGGGAAGCGACAGACACGGGGAGGCTCAATTTCCGGAAGATGAGCCCGGGGCTCTGCCTCCTTTTCAGCCAATTCCTGTTTCAGCCGTTTGATCTCCTGGGATTTGCTTCCCAACAAACCAAGGGCCATAAAGCCACCGCAAACTGTTACATACCAAAGTACGCTCATTTCATTCATCTCCTTTTGTTTTGATGGCTTTATTATACAAATGAAGATGTCCCATAAACCGGACTTGAACAGCGTTTTTAAAAAGTTTTTAATTTTTTGCAAGTTTTTCCAGAATTTTCAGTAAGTTTTCGTCAGAATATTCGATCTCGGCAGAATAAAGACGTGCCACTTCTTCCAAGGGAGTATCGGCGCATACGGTAAGGGTGGCGATCATCCATACGCTCAAAGCCGTAAAGGCGATCCGCGCCTGCAGATCTCCTTCCCAAAAGCCATCCGCCAAATGGCGGTAGATCAAATACACCGCCAACTGCTCTAGAGGAAGCTCCTGCTCCGAGGACAGTTGCCATTGCGTTGCTTTCTGCAAGCGCTTCAGCAGGTCAGTCCATTGGGGATCCAGCCGTTCTAAATTGAAGTAAAAGGCCGCCCATTCTGCCGGGGAGCCCACAGGGGCGGGTAGGCGTTCTGCCAGAGGTACGGTGCGATTTTGGAGGGTTTGGATATAATGATGTCGAAAGTGAAAGAAATCCGCCTCCTCGTCGGTGGGGGTTTCCTCCCCGGGCTCCCATATCTCCAGCCGGAAGGGCTCGGTTTGGCTTAAAATCAGCCGTGCGGCCTCCTCACAGCATAACCCCAGCCCCATCTCCACCCGATCGGAAAAGTAATTGCGAAACCGGGGATGGTCGGTACAGATGGCGCAAAGGTTCTCCTCCCCCAATTCCCGATAAATTTCGCAAAGACCCTGTTGATCCAAAAAGGGGCACCGTTCCCGTTCGTCCAGCCGGAAGCAGGCCTCCTCCCCGTCCTCGAGGATCTGCGCCCGCAATTTTTCCCCAAAGGGGCCGGGCACCGCCCGATAGCGGGCCAGGCTTTGGGGGTCGATCCCGATCTCCCAACCGATACAACAGCTATGACGGCATCGGTCGGCGATGCATTTGAAGTTTTGATAATAATACGGTACGAAAATCATATTCTTATAAAGTTTCCCGGGAGCAATGCTCCCGGGAATTTCAATCAGTTGTTCAAAAAGTCCTTCAGCTTACGGCTACGGCTGGGATGACGGAGCTTCCGCAGAGCCTTGGATTCGATCTGACGGATCCGCTCACGGGTCACGTCGAATTCCTTACCGACCTCTTCCAGGGTACGCTGACGGCCGTCCCGCAGACCGAACCGCAGTTCCAGCACCTTTGCCTCACGGGGAGTCAGGGTGCCCAGCACCTCCACCAGCTGTTCCCGCAGCATGATCTGGGAGGTTGCCTCCACGGGCGCAGGGATATCGTCGTCGGGGATAAAATCACCCAGGTGGCTATCCTCCTCTTCGCCGATGGGAGTTTCCAGAGAAACGGGATCCAGGGCGATCTTCAAGATCTCCCGCACCTTTTCTTCGGGCTGGTTGATCTCCCGGGCGATCTCTTCGCTGGTGGGATCACGGCCCAGTTCCTGCAGCATCTGACGGGAGACCCGCATTACACGGTTGATGGTCTCTACCATATGAACGGGGATCCGGATGGTTCTGGCCTGATCCGCAATGGCACGGGTAATGGCCTGGCGGATCCACCAGGTGGCGTAGGTAGAAAACTTATAGCCCTTTTCGTAATCGAATTTTTCAACGGCCTTGATCAAGCCCAGGTTCCCCTCCTGGATCAGATCCAAGAAGTGCATCCCACGGCCCACGTAACGCTTGGCGATGGAAACCACCAACCGCAGATTGGCCTCGGAAAGGCGCTTTTTCGCCCGGTCGCCGGCCTTGATATCCTTATTGAAGGCTTCCAGCTCCGCCTCGGAGAAGGCTTCGGGCAGGCTTTCCAGGATCATCTCCTCTTCCTCGGAGAATTCCTCGCCCTCCTTACCCCGGCGTTCCATCAGATCCAGCATCCGCTGGGCCTCGGCACCGCGCAGCATCTTTTTGGCCAGTTCGATCTCTTCCTCACCGCTGAGCAGGGGAACCTTACCGATCTCCTTCAGGTATACCTTGACGGGATCGTCCACAATGGTCTGTTCGCCGGGCTCCACAGGGGCGGTCTCCTCGTCGATCTGAGGTTCCTCCACGATCTCGGCAATGCGGGAGATATCCTCCATATCGTCCACGGAGTCCTCGATGATCTCCACCCCGGCTTCCTCCAACAGATCAAACAGTTTTTCGATCTGTTCGGGATCCATGGCCACCTCGTCCAGGATATCCATAATTTCCCGGTTGCTGAGGGAGCCCTTGCTCTTGCCCAGTTCGATCAGTTCTTTAAATACTTGCTTTTTGTCTAAATTCATCCTTATTCTCCCTTTCCCTGAAGGCGCCGCATCAGATCCTCCGGCGAAAGTGCGCCGGTATCCACCCGCTTGGCCCCCTCGTTTTTAATCACTTGAATACAGTCCCTTAACTGCTCGGCGGGATCCCCCCGCAAGATCGGCGTATTGATGAAGAAGGAAATTCTTGCCATCTCCTTTTCGTCAAAGGCCTTTGCAAAGATCGGCATCGGCTGATCCGGATTGCTTTGGTATTCATCCAATATAAATTCATAGACCCGCCGGTTAAAGCCGGTGATCCATTCCTCCGGCGGCAGCTGCTCCCGGGCGGTCTTGGCCAGTTCCGGGTGGCGGGACAATAGCGCCAGGATCATCTCCTCGCTGCGAGCCGCCCTTAAGGCACCGGAGCGCTCCGGGTTGACCCGATCGTAGGCGCCCTTCATCTCCTGTTCGCCGGTGCGGATCTCTTTTTTCCGTTCGGCGGTCATCGCCCGCTTACGGGTGCGGTTCACCGTCTCCCGGGTGGAATCGGCAGAAATACCCAGTTCCCGACTCAACTTACCGATATAAACGTCCCGCTCCACCGGGCTATCGATCCCGGCGATGACCCGCACCGCCCGGCGCAGATATTCCATCTGCATCGCCGTATCCTTCAGATCCATCCCGGCCTTGAGTTTGTCCAGTTGAAACTCAATGGGGGTCTTGGAACTTTTGAGCAGCATTTCGAACCGCTCCCGACCGTAGGTTTTGATAAACTCATCCGGGTCCTTGGCACCGCTCATCTGCAGTACCCGAACGGGGATGCCGTTTTCTTCTAAAAAGTTGATGGCCTTTTCCGTGGCCTTCAGCCCGGCAGAATCGTTATCAAAGGCCACCACGATATTCTTGGCGTAGCGGGCTAAAATCCGTGCCTGCTCCTTGGTGAAGGCGGTACCCAGGGGCGCTACCGCCCCGGAAAAGCCCGCCTGATGCAGGGATACCACATCCAGGTTTCCTTCGCAAAGGATCAACAGCCCCTCCGGCTGATTCTTGGCCAGATGGAGACCGAACACGCAGTTGCCCTTGGTATAGATGGGGGTCTCGGGAGAGTTAAGATACTTGGGTTGTCCATCCCCCAGGATCCGCCCGGAAAAGGCTACCACGTTGCCCCGCAGGTCAAAGACCGGGAACATGACCCGATTACGGAATTTGTCGTATTTATTCCCCTTTTCGCTCTTGGCCAGCAGCCCCGCAGAGAGGGCCTCGTTTTCGGAATAGCCCTGGGCCTTCAAATGACTCCGCAGGGCATCGAAGGAATCCGGCGCATAGCCCAACCCAAAGCGGGTGATGGATGTCTTGTCGATCCCCCGGTTGGTCAGGTAATCCAAGCCCGCCTTGCCCTGGGGGCTCATCAGGGTTTTGTAGTAAAACCGGGCGGCGATTTTATGCATCTCGTACATCCGTTCCCGGCTTTTGCGGGCGAACTCCGCCGCCTTATCGTCCCGATCCGGCAGGGTCATCCCCACCCGGTCGGCCAGGTAGCGCACCGCCTCCATATAATCCAGGTTCTGATATTTCATCACAAAGGTGATGACGTCGCCCCCCGCCCCGCAGCCGAAGCAATAATAGGAGGCGGTCTCCTCAAACACGGTGAAGGAGGGGGTCTTTTCGCCGTGGAAGGGGCATAGCCCCGTATGGCGGGTGCCGTTGCGCTTGAGCTGGATGGCGGTACCGATGATATCCACGATACTGTTCCGGCCCTTCAGCTCAGCCAAAAATTGACCGTCAATTGCCATTAGCCTTCCCATCCTTTCGGCAGATATAGTTCTTTATACAGCTTGACCACGTAGGTATCGGTCATCCCGGCCAGATAGTCCAGCACCGCCCGTTCCACACCCTCGGTCTCCATCACCGGGCGGTATTCCGCCGATAACTCCTCCGGGTATTTCATAAAATGGCGATACAGCCGTTGCATCAGTTTTTCGGCCTTGAATTCTTCCTCCTTGGCCTTGGAGCCGGTATAGACGTTTTCAAACATAAAGCGGCGCAAAAGATCCAAGGCCGCCCCCACCTCCGGGTCGATGGTGATCCCCGGGCAAAGGGAGACCTGGTCGTTATCCAGGCTATGATCCACCACGCCCCAGATCAGGCTGTTGAGCCGCTGGCCGTGGCTATGGCCCAAAATATCCGTTGCCTCGGCAGGCAGATCCTCCTCCCGGATGATCCCGCCCCGGATAGCATCGTCGATATCGTGATTGATATAAGCAATACGGTCAGCCAGCCGTACCACCTGACCCTCGCAGGTGGAGGGCAGATGGGGCCCGGTATGCCCCCGGAAGCCTTCCAACACCTCAACGGAAAGGTTCAGCCGTTCCAATACCTCAGCCACCCGTACGCTTTGCTCGTTGTGGCAAAAATGCAGGGTGCTGATCTGATCCAGCGCCCGCTCCCCGGCGTGACCGAAGGGGGTATGTCCCAGATCGTGCCCCAGGGCGATGGCTTCGGTGAGATCTTCGTTTAACCGCAAACAGCGGGATATTGTGCGGGAGATCTGGGCAACCTCTAAAGTGTGGGTCAGCCGGGTGCGGTAATGATCCCCGGAGGGGCTCAAAAACACCTGGGTCTTATGCTTCAGCCGGCGGAAGGCCTTGGAATGAAGTACCCGATCCCGATCCCGCATATAGCAGGTGCGCAAGGGGCAAGGCTCCAAAGGCTCCGCCCGTCCGCGGCTTTCGGCAGAAAGGGCGGCAAAGGAGGATAGCTGTTGCCGTTCCAATTGTTCTAACTGTTCCCGAAAATTCACTTGCACGTCCCCTTTCTTTTGATAAAATTTGTCATAAAATACCCTTCTATTTATATAATACAAAAAAACTGATAAATCACCTTTATTTTTCAAAAAAATTTTTCTTGACAAATGAAGATAGACGGGCTATAATGTATTAGCGTTATGAATGATCCATTAGCTCAGCTGGCAGAGCACATGACTTTTAATCATGGTGTCCGGAGTTCGATTCTCCGATGGATCACCAAAAAGAAGCACCCCAACAGGGGTGCTTTTCTTTTTGGTGATCCTCGAGAAACGAACCTTTTTTCGCAGAGCGAAAAAAGGTTCGTTGAGGCAGCCCTAAAGCCGCGATAGGCTTTGGGGACTGCCGTGTCTCGAATCCGAAGGTTTTGCCGTTGCCGCCCGGGGCGGCCGGCAAAAACCGAGAATGCAGAGTTTCTCCGAGTCAAACAGAACGAAACTTCTTGCGGTGCACCCATTCGGGTGCTTTTCTTTTTGGTGATCCTCGAAAAAAGGTTCGTTGAGGCAGCCCAAAAAACGTGCAAACCATTAAATCACCTTTGGCAAAAAGATTATTATGACATTTACTGAATGTCATAATAATCCGCATTATACCATATAATTTCTTCGATGACAAGCACAAAATGTCACAAGTGAGGGAATTTTATGTTCATTAATAAAGCTGGCGACGGATCTAATAATATTTGCGGCAAAAACATTGCGAGCCACCGCATCGCATTGAAAATTTCTCAAAGGCAGCTTGCCGATAAAATGCAGCTGGTTGGGATCGACATCGATAAAAACGCCATTCAGCGTATCGAATGCGGAAAACGATTTGTGACAGATATTGAAATCGTTGCATTTGCAAAAGTTTTTAATGTTTCTTACGACGACCTTTTAGCGTAAAACGGATCACCTCAAAAGAGGTGATCCGTTTTTTATTTCAAATCTCGCAGGTGGCGATACACCGCACCAGGCAAGCGGTGGCGGTCAGAGTCAGGGAAAGGCCGAAGATCAGCACCCCTGCGATGATGGCGCCCACCACACTGGTGGCCGCAAAGGTGATCCCCAGCAATACCACCGCCGTCAAAGCGGTCAACAGGATCCCCGCCAAAACGCCCGCCAAGGCGGTACAGATACTGCGGCAGCCGCCCTTTTCCAGGGCGGGAGACACCAGCACCACCACCGCCAGGTAGCCCACGGCGATCCCCAGCGCCACCCACAAAAAAGCGGGGGTCACGGTGATCACCGCCGTGATCCGCAAAAAGGCGGCAACGACACCCAGAATTGCGCTGACGATGGCAGCCAGCCCCACGCAGCTACAGCTTCTGTCGCAACAGAACAATGACATTTTGTTCACCTCCCGTATCATCCTATGCAAAATTTGGGGAAAGGTGCCGAAACCGGCTTTTTAGCCTTGATTTTTGCGGGAAATATGGTAGAATATTCAAAAAACAAACAAAGGAACGGTACCCATGGATCCAAAATATAATCGCCTGAAATGGGCTTGTTATTCTTCTAACATCTCGATGTCGGTGGTGAGCACCCTTTCACCCCTGCTGTTTTTGACCTTTCGGACCCTTTACGGGATCTCCTATTCCCTATTGGGGCTCTTGGTGCTGATCAACTTCTGCACTCAGCTGGGGATCGACCTGGTCTTCTCCTTCTTTTCTCATAAATTCAACATCTCCAAAACCGTAAAGACCATGCCTTATCTGACCCTGGTGGGGCTGATCGTTTATGCGGTATGGCCCTTTATCTTCCCCCGATCGGTCTACGTGGGGCTGGTAATCGGCACCCTGCTGTTCTCGGCCTCCGCCGGATTAGGTGAGGTTTTGATCAGCCCGGTGATCGCCGCCATCCCCTCCCCCGATCCGGATCGGGAGATGAGCAAGCTGCACTCTGTTTACGCCTGGGGCGTGGTGGGAGTAGTCATCTTCAGCACCCTGTTTCTGCTGGCCTTGGGCAACGGTGCCTGGCAATGGTTAGCCCTTTGCCTGGCCTTGGTTCCCCTTTGCTCCATTTTGCTGTTCGGCGGCGCAAAGATCCCCGCCATGGAGACCCCGGAGAAAACCTCCGGCGCCCTGAAGCTATTGAAAAACCCCGGCATCTGGGCCTGTGTTCTGGCCATCTTTTTGGGCGGTGCCGCCGAATGCACCATGGCCCAATGGGCCAGCGGTTACCTGGAGCGGGGTCTGGGGATCCCCAAGGTTTGGGGTGATATTTTCGGTGTGGCGTTATTCTCCGTTATGTTGGGGATGGGGCGCAGTCTTTACGCCAAGATGGGCAAAAACATTTTGAAGGTACTGACCTGGAGCGCCGCCGGTGCCACCCTTTGCTACCTGGTGGCCGCCATCTCTCCCTGGCCTGTTTTGGGGTTGGTGGCCTGCGCTTTGACCGGCTTTTGCACCGCTATGCTTTGGCCCGGGAACCTGATCGTGGCCTCCGACCGCTTCCCCGCCGGGGGTGTGTTTATCTATGCGCTGATGGCGGCGGGCGGTGATCTCGGCGCCTCTGTGGCACCCCAGATGATCGGGGTGGTCACCGATATGGCCCTGACGGTAAAGCCTATGCTGAGCCTTGCAGAACGGCTGCAGCTTTCCCCGGAACAGTTCGGGATGAAGCTGGGGATGCTGATCGGGATGCTGTTCCCCCTGATCGCCGTTCCCCTGTTCCTGAAAATGAGAAAGGGCACCAAATAAACGAGTTTCGAAAAACCAACCAAAAGTATCGGCTTTTGGGTGGTTTTTTTCTTTTATTCCTATATAATAGAAGATAATAACGCTAAAAGGAGTTCCGCCCATGAAAAATCAAGCCTTAACATCCCCGGAATGGTTTGCCAAAAACGCCGTTTATCAAATCAACCCCCGCACCTTTACGGCAGAGGGGACCTTGAAAGCGATCCAAAAGGAATTGCCCTATCTCAAATCCATGGGGTTCCATATCATTTATCTCTGCCCTATCTTTGAAGAGGATGCCAGCACCGACCGCAAAAACTGGAGCGTTCGGCAGATGGGCTCCGAGACCGAAAACCCCAAAAACCCCTACCGGATGAACGATTACTTTAAGGTGGACGAGGAATACGGCACCATGGAGGAGCTGGCGGAGCTGATCCAAGCCGCCCACGCTCTTGAAATGAAGGTACTTTTGGATTTGGTCTATGCCCATATCGGCCCCAATGCACCCATCATTCAGCGGCACCCGGAATTTGTTCAGCAAAACCCGGATGGTTCTTTTATCTGCACCAAATGGAATTTCCCAAAATTAGATTTCAAAAGCCAAGGGTTGCGGGAATATCTTTATTGCAATATGGTCTATTATATTGCGGTTTTGGATGCAGACGGCTTCCGTTGTGACGTTGGAGATACTCCACCCGTTGATTTCTGGACGGAGGGACGCCGCAGGATCCAGGCGGTCAAGCCCGATGCGGTGCTGATCGATGAGGGAAGAGCCTACGAGAAGATGGCCATCGCCTTTGATTCCTGCTATTGCTTTGGTTGGCACGAGCTTTTGCGCAAGGTCTATTGCGAGGGGGAATCCGCCGAGGCTTTGAAAACTTTTGATGAAGAACTGACCGCCTCCCTCCCCACGGGCGGCCGGATCCTGCGGGATATGGATAACCACGATACCGTGACCGATTGGCAGGGGCGCACCGAGGCCATCATCGGTCCCCGGGGAATGGAGCAGATCCTGGCGATGAATTATCTGCTGGAGGGCATCCCTATGGTCTATTGCGGTAACGAGCTGGCCTGCACCGCCTATTTAAATATGTTCGCCAACCGCTTCTACCCCGGCAAGTATGAGGTGACCGACCGTACCAAGAAGGGCACCCCCGAAGCCATAGAGCGCCAGACCTTTATTCAAAAGATCAATCACCTGAAGCGGGAAAACGATCTCTTGGCCCACGGAAAAACGGAGTGGCTGGAAACAAACGATCCCATCGTCTCCTTCAAGCGAGTTTTGGGGGATCAGGAATTGCTCTTTATCGGGAACACCAAAAATCAGGAAGTGTTATATGAAACGGAGACTCTGCCGGCTCCCATCTTTGGCAATGGATGCTTTAAGGAAGAAAGGCTGGTATTGGCTCCCTATGAATATTACGTAACATTGAAAGAGAGAAAAAATGATTAAAAACCTTATTTTTGATTGTTCCGACACGCTGCTTCACTTTGAGGCAAAGGCGGATCTTGCCGAAAAATTGAAGGACCCGGAGCGGGCGGAGCGCATTCACCAATCGATTTTTAAAAACGATGCCTGGAAGGAATATGACCGGGGATTGATCGCCGAAGAACGGTTGGAAGAAGCAGTTCTTCCCACGTTACCGGCGGAGGATCGGCCCATTGCAACAGACTATCTGCAACGCTGGCACACCTGCTATACTCCTATGCCGGGAATGACGGAGCTGGTGCAACGCCTGAAGGAAAAAGGCTACGGTCTTTACGTACTATCCGCCTATCCGGACCGTTTTTACGAGGTATGGGAGCGTTTTTCCATCTTCCGGCTCTTTGACGGTGCCGCCGCCTCCTTTGAAGTTCACGTCAGTAAGGATTCTCCCGCATTCTTTGAACACCTGATGAAAAAATACCACCTGAAAGCAGAGGAATGCCTGATCATTGACGATAGCTGCGTTTCCGTTGAAACTGCCCGAAGTATTGGTTGGCGAGGAATACAATTTACCGATGCGGAGACCCTGGAAAAGAAATTGAAGAGATTGAATATCATATAAAAAAGAGTTGAAGGATTTTCCCTTCAACTCTTTTTGATTATTCGTTTTCTTTTTTGTCTTGTACAGCGGCCAGTTTATGTTTGCGCCGTTCCTTGACCTCAACGGGCATAGGCTTGATCTCACCGGCGGACTGCAGAGCCTGGCGGGTAAGCAAGGGACCGACCAGTTCATAGATCAGCACCGCAAACAGGGTGATGTTACGGATCAGGCGCCCTTCATCCCCCAACTGCATGGCGGTGGTGCACATTCCCAAAGCTACACCGGCCTGGGGCAGCAGCGTAATGCCCAGATACTTACAGATAGCGGGGGAACACTTGGTGGCCATGGCACTGCCCATGGCGCCGAAATATTTACCCATAGAACGGAAGATGATATATACCGCACCGATCCCCACGATGGCCAGATCGGTAAAGACGCTCAGCTCCAGTTCCGCACCGCTGATCACAAAGAACAGGGCAAAGAGAGGTGAGGTCCATTTATCGGCAGCGGCCATCAGATCCTCGGAGAGGGGGCAGATATTACAGAAGATGGTGCCCAGCATCATACATACCAGTAAGGAGGAAAAATGCACGTGTACCGGCCCGATATGGAAATCCAGCATCGAAAGGGATGCGGTCAGAAACACCAGGGCAATGGTCATATTCAAGCGGTTGGTGTTAGAATTAAAGAGCTTTTCCAGTTGAGTCAGTACCCAGCCCATCACAGCACCCAGCAACAGAGAGCAGACGATCTCTACCAAAGGGTTCAGGAGGATGGATGCCAGATCCAAAGAGCCGCTGACCATAGTCTTGGCAATGCCGAAAGAAACCGCAAACACCACCAGGCCCACAGCGTCATCCAGAGCCACAATAGGCAATAACAGCTTGGTCAAGGGTCCCTTGGCCTTATACTGCCGCACCACCATCAAGGTGGCGGCGGGAGCGGGAGCGGTGGCGATGGCACCCAGGGTGATGGCCTGGGGCACAGTCAGCTTATCGGGGGCGACCAGATGGATCACGATCAAAGCGCCGTCCACCAGCAAAGCCGCCACAAGAGCCTGCACAATGCCGATCACCAGGGCTTGCTTACCGGTCTTTTTCAGTTCGTTCAGCCGGAATTCATTGCCAATGGAAAAGGCGATAAAACCCAAGGCCACGTCGGCGATCATCCCAAGACCTTCCACTGCCTCGTGGGTGGCAAAGCCCAGGCCGTTCCAGCCCAAAGCACCCAGGCAATAGGGACCCACCAGCACACCGGCGATCAGATACGCCGTAACGGAGGGCAACTTCAAGGGCTTAAACAGCCGGGTCATTAACAGCCCTGCCAAAAGGGCTACGGAAACAGACAATAAGGTATTCAAAAAAACAACCTTCTTTCAAACAATGTACCGTCCTATCATAACAAATTGAAATCGGTTTGTAAAGAGTTTTTTCGCTATTTTTCACCCATTTAAAAATTGCGGCGTATGCTGTATCAAGGGACGAAAAAAAGGAAATACTATTTTTAGAAAACAGCGAAAGGACATACAACCGATGATCAAACGAGGAGATATTTTTTATGCCGATCTTTCGCCGGTGGTAGGCAGCGAGCAGGGAGGGCTGCGGCCGGTTTTGATCGTGCAAAACGATATTGGCAACCGTTACAGCCCCACGGTGATCGCCGCAGCCATCACCAGCAAGGTGGAAAAGACCAAGCTCCCCACCCATATCCATATTGAGGAGCCCTGCGGCCTGCAGAAAAAATCCATGGTCCTTTTGGAGCAGGTGCGTACCTTAGACAAAATTCGCCTGCGGGAAAAAATGGGACATATCAGCCCGGACACCATGGAACAGGTGGATAAGGGGCTGCAGGTCAGCCTGGGTCTTTAAAAAATATGACGAAAGATTAAAAGAAAATTAAATCGGCGGCGGAGCCCTTGCGACAAAGGGAAATCTCCTTTATACTAAAATGGTACTATTATATAATGATGGAGGAATTCCCATGGGTGAATATATTTTGAGCTGTTGCTCCACCGCCGATCTTTCCGCAGAGCATTTTGAAGCCATCAAGGTTCCCTACCTCTGCTTTAACTATGAAATGGACGGCACCGTCTACGTGGACGATTTAGGTAAATCCATCTCCTTTGAGGATTTTTACCGCAAGATGCAGGAAGGTGCCATGACCCGCACCTCTCAGCCCAATGCCGATCAATACGCTGAATTTTTCCGCCCCTTCCTGCAGGAGGGCAAGGATATTCTGCACGTTTGCTTATCCTCCGGTCTTTCCGGCGCCTCCAATTCCTGCCGGATCGCTGTGGAAGGCCTGTTGGAAGAGTTCCCCGACCGTAAGATCCTGGTGATCGACTCTTTGGGTGCTTCCTCCGGCTTCGGTCTTTTGGTTCAGACCCTGGCCGACCTGCGGGACCAGGGCAAGACCATGGAAGAGGTTTACGAATGGGGCGAAGCCCACAAGCTGGAAATGCACCATTGGTTCTTCTCCACCGATCTGACCTTCTACGTACGGGGTGGCCGGATCTCCAAGGCCAGCGGCTGGTTCGGTACCGTTTTGAACATCTGCCCCCTTTTGAATATGGACCACAAGGGTCATCTGGTCCCCCGCAAAAAGATCCGGGGCAAAAAAGCCGTCATCAAGGCCATTGTGGATGCAATGGTACAAAACGCCCACAAGGGCACCGATTACGACGGCAGAGTTTATCTCTGTCATTCCGCCTGCTATGAGGATGCCAAGGAAGTGGCCGATATGGTCAAGGAAAAGTTCCCCAACATCAAGGGCGAGCCTTTGATCAACAACATCGGCACCACCATCGGGAGCCACACCGGCCCGGGCACCGTTGCCCTCTTCTTCTGGGGCAAGGAACGAGTAGACTAATAACATATAAAAAAATGGGGCTTGCCCCATACCCCATTAAAACCCCTTTTTTGTAAAAAGGGGTTTTAAAATCCCCAAAAACGTTCAATCTATTCCTTTTCAGTCAGAAAGTTTTCGAAGGGGATTAAAAGGGGGAACCTTTTACAAAAGGTTCCCCCTTTCAATATGTCAATAACCGAGGGGCTCGTTCACCAACAGAATCACCATCCGGCCGGGCTTACGCTGGGGACCGCTGATCAGATAATTACAGCAGATCCGCCCCTCGCTGTGGCAACCGCCAAAGCCGCTTTCGGGATCCACGCAAACGCCCTTTTCCCGACAATAGGTATTGCAGGAAAGCCGCTGGGTATTCTTGGGTGCGGCGGTGGTCTTGACCCGTTTTAAGCCAGCCTCCACGTCAGTCACAAGCTTATTGATCCCCGCCACCACAAACACCTTTTCGGGGCCGAAGGCGATGGCGGCGATCCGATTACAGTTGCCGTCCACGTTCACCAGCTCCCCCTGCTCGGTGATGGCGTTGGCAGAGCAAAAATAGGCATCGGCACCAAAGGTATCCCGATAGACCTGCTGCACCTCCTCGAGGGTGATGCCCGGACGGGCCCGATCCAAAAAGCGATAATGACCGCTCCTCAACAGATCCATTACCCCCGCCTCCTGCAGGCTCATAGAGCCGCCACAGCTGACAACACTATCCCGGGGCAGCAGTTCCTTGATCGTGGGCACCACCTCTGCGGCGGTCTCCAAAACGTGAACCTCCATCCGGTTACGGATCAGGGCTTCTTTTACTTTTTGAATATCCATATTATAATTCCTCCAACAGTTGTTCCAGTTCCGTAGCATCCGCCACGGTCTTAGCGCCGGCCGCTTCCAGGATCCGGCGGCTCTGGTGCCCCTTGGGGATCAGCACGCAGGGTGCCCCCAGCTCCTTGGCCATCTGCCAATCGGTGGTCAGATCTCCCACCAGCAGTGCTTCCGCCGGCAAAAGCCCCGCCTCCTGCAGATAGGTGGCGATGGCCTCGCCCTTGCCGCCCAGGGAACGATCCTGCCGACCGACGATTTTTTCAAAATAGGGCAAAATTCCACGCTCCGTGGCCTGCTCCATCAGCACCTGGTGGTGCAGGGAAGAAAACAGCACCTGACGATAACCCTTTTCCTGCAGCCGCTTTAGAGCGGTCAGCGCCTCCGGGAAGATGGGCCGTTCAAAAGAGGCACAATCCTGCTGAAATTCCACCGAGAGAGTCTCGATGGGTTCCTGCTGAACGTTCACCCCAACGCTTTCATAAAAACGTTCCAGGGGCATGATCAGGTGGTCGGCATACCATTCCGCCGTAATGAGGGGCAAGCCCCGCCGCGCCAGCATTTTGTTCACCGCCCCCACCGAAGCGCCCACGTCGTCCAAAAGGGTGCCGTTGAAGTCCCAAACGATTGCTTTGATCATAACGGTTCCTCGTTTCAATGGAAAAAAAGACCGAAGGGATACCTTCGGTCTTTTTATTCGTGTTCTTACTTGTCCAGATTGTATCTCTTCTTAAATCTGTCAACCCGTCCGCCGGTATCAACCAACTTCTGTTTGCCAGTAAAGAAAGGATGGCACTTGGAGCAGATTTCAACCTTGATCTCGCTCTTGGTGGAGCGGGTCTCGAAGGTATTACCGCAAGCGCACTTTACTACGCAAGTATCGTAATTAGGATGAATTCCTTCTCTCATTCTATTCACCTCGTTTTCGATAATTTTTCATTATTACCTTGATATACTAACACACATTGATCTTAAAATCAAGCATTTTTTTAAAAAACTTTGAATTTTTAAGCCGCTGGGGTGGGCATCACCACGTTTGTACGGTTCAGGCGATCCTGGGGCACGGTGGCACCAAACTGATACAAAGCCTGGAACAGTTCATTATTATTTACCGGCCTGGCGGTGCCGCTCAGGTAAACGTCCCGATTTTGTTTGAGGATCGCCATAGAGGTATGACCCACCGCCACGTCGTAGACCTCGGTGGCGATCTGGGTGGGGGTCTTGATCACGGCCTCGCCATTGCCCAGCTGGCGATGCTCGTTATTGCCCCAGCCGTAAAGCACCCCGTTCGCCGTTAAGGCGGCGCAGGTATCGGCGTGGACGGAGATCTTATCGATCCCCTCCAGGATCCGGGTATAGCTGGCGTATTCCCGACCGTCGCCGGTGCCCAACTGACCCAGATGGTTCCGCCCTGCCACAAATACGTCGCCGTTTTTGGTCAGCACCACGCTGAAGTAACGGCCGGCCTGAGCCTGCTTCACTCCGCTCATCAGCTTGATCGGTACCATACTTTGGGCGGTGGTGCGGTTGCCCATTTCGGAATAGCTGTTATCCCCAAAGCCATAGAGATTGCCGTAATCGTCCACCACCAGCACGTGGGTCTCACTGGCGGAAACGGAAGCCACGTTTTCCAAAATCTTGACCCCTTCGATACGGTTCCGCTCGGTGCCGTCGCCCAATTGGCCAAAGGAGTTATAACCGGCGGAATAAAGGTCGCCCCCGCTCACGTAAAAGAGATTATTCTCCGTGGCGTTCACGAAGGTACAATCCCGGCTATAGACCTGGTTTTCAAAGGTGGTGTTGTCCTTTTCGTAGGTCAGGTATTCATAGGCACCCTGCAGCTGGAGAACGCCCTTTTCATTCACCACAGCCAAAAAGTCACCTTCGCCGGAGACCTGCAGGCTCTTTTGGAAGGAGAGCCCCTTTTCGTAGGAGAGGGTCTTGGTCTCGTTCCCCTGCTCGTCGGTCTGCACCGTTTCCTTCAGCAGATAGCCGTAGATATCGTTGGTACCGGTGCGGATATAATACTCATCCCCCGCCGAGAACAATTCCACCGGCAGGAGGGGATATGCCTTTTCGGCATCCTTTTTAGCGGCGGTCTGGTAAACCTCCACCGGGGAGGATTCGTTCACAAAGTCGCCGATCTTGCGACCCTCTGCCTGCCCCAGCAGGGTCAGAGTCAGCCCCAGAACGGCAAACACCACCGTGGCCACCAGATAGAGCCGACGCATGGATCTGATCTTTTTGCGGGATTTTAACCCCTTTTTGCGCAGGCGTTGCAGTAACATCAGCACCAACAGCACCAGGAAGATCCCGGCAAAACCGAAGCTGACTAATCCAAAATTCCGAAGCATCAGTTTTCACCGCCTTTCACCGTTGCCATTTCACCGAAGCCCTTACGTCCCCCGTTGCCCAGCCGACCGTTACGCCCGTCCCCGGCGGCCAGTAATTTACCGTCGGTGGTCAGGAGTATGGTGACCGCACCGTCGGTGCTGACCGAGGCGGTCTTATGATGCACCACTTGAGGCAGGGGTAAGGTATGATCCTTTTCACCCAGCTGACCCAGCCGGTTATCGCCCCAGGCATACAGGGTCTCCTTTTGGATAGCAAAGGAACAGGAGCCCTTGGCCGCCACGGCGGTCATCCCCGCCGGCAGGCCTTCTACCTGATAGAAGGTATTCAGCTTGATCTCCGGCAAAGGTTCTTCCTTCTTTTCTTCTTTTTTATCTTCTTTCTTTTCTTCGTCCTTTTTCTCTTCACCCTCGGCGGGCTTTTCTACCTTGGGGGCCTCCCGCTCTTCCACACGGCCCAGCTGACCCAAAGAATCGTTACCGGCGCTCCAGACGGTGCCGTCCTGCTTCAAAAGCAGGATAAAATCGTCCCCCATAGCCATGGAGGAACAGCCCTCGGCGATCTTCACCGGGGCACCCTGA
This sequence comes from Eubacteriales bacterium, assembly GCA_045545315.1. GTDB lineage: Bacteria > Bacillota > Clostridia > Oscillospirales > QAKW01 > QAKW01. Next base: position 21,003 of record JAZQAR010000088.1, read on the forward strand.
GCATCCCGATGCCCCAGCCCGAACTGGCCGTAGGCATTACTGCCCAGGGCATAAACGCTGCCGTCCTTGATGCGGTAGCAAACCGACCGGGCGGAAACCTCCACCTGCACCACGTCGCCCGCCAGGCGGGTGTTGGTATTGGTCACCTTTTCCGGTGCCTGACCCAACTGTTGGTAGCGGTTAGAACCCACCATATATAAGTTACCGCTGGTCTTCAGGATGGCGGCGGCGGTGGCAGAGAGGGAAAAATCGGCCACGTCCCGCTCCAGGGCCGCGAACTGATCCACCCATTCCTTTTCCTGGCCGTAGACCAGGCCGTTGGCGTTATTGCCCTTGCCGTAAAGGGTGCCGTCGCTCGCCAAAAGATAGCAGGTATCCCCTTCGATGGCAATTTTCTTTACGTTCTGATACAGTACGCCGGTCTCATCGGGGCTCAAAAGAGAGATCGCCCCCCAGCCGTAAAGCTTGGCGCCCTTGGTTACGGCGAAGCTGCCGCCCCGGGTGCTGAACACACTTTGTACTGCCTCCGGCACCGTCGCCTGGGTGATGAGCGTCACCTGTTGGGTGCCGGCAGAAAATTCTTTTTCGTGATCCTTATCATCAAAATAGCGGGTCAGATTGGTGGCCAGGATGGCCCCACCCACGATCACGGCCAGCCCGCCCAGCAAAAGGCCGGTGGCCAAGGGAGAGATCCCCATGACCTTCCGCCACAGCGCCCGCAGGGGGTTGGTCTCGCCGGTGATGCCCTTGGCATTGGGCAGGCAGCATACCACGATCACGCCCAAAAGCCCAAACAAAACGCCGAACCATCCCCATCTGCGCCGTCTTCCCTTCAGTTCAGCGATCTGAACCGCCAGGAAGGCACAGGTGACGGTATAAAAATAGAAAAGGATCAAACCAATGATCAAGCCGTATTCCAGCATTTAAAAATCTCCTATTCCGCTTCTTCCGCCGGTGTATAGGGGAAGCAAACGGTTACTGTTGTACCCACGTTCTGGGTGCTTTCGATCTCCAGGGAGCCCTTATGGAGCTTCATGATCTCGTCCGAGACCCCCAGGCCGATGCCGCTGCCCCGCTTTTGGGAGCGGCCTTTATAAAACATATCCTTGATATGCGGCAGATCCTCCGGGCTGATACCCTCGCCGTAATCCCGGATAATGAACAGCGCCTTATCCTCCTTGATTCGGGCGGCGATCTCGATCCGCCCGCCCCGATGGGAATGCTTGATGGCGTTATCTATAATATTGAAGAAAACCTGCTTGACCCGATCCTTATCCACCAAAGTGGGGATGGTATCCTCCTCGGGCACGTATTCGATGATGACCTCTTCGCTTTTGGCACGCTCGCTCATCATAAATACCGTTTCTTCAAATTCCGCCAGCAGGTCGCATTGCTCCACGCTCAGCTTCATACTGCCGTTTTGCAGCCGGGACATATCCAAAAGTTCTTCCACCATTTTAGAGAGCCGTTCGGTCTCGCTATAGATGATCTCCACCCCCCGTCGGGTGGTGGAATCCAGGCTCTCGCCCCCGGCCAGCATGGTCTCGGTCCAGCCACGGATGGCGGTCAAGGGTGTGCGCAGCTCGTGGGAAATGGACGAAATAAATTCGTTCTTCAGTTTTTCGGTCTGGGAAAGCTCCTCGGCCATCATATTGATGGTTTGGGAAAGCTCGCCGATCTCATCGTTTTTATCCACGTTGGGTACCCGGGCGGTCATATTGCCCTTGGCGATCTCCTTGGCGGTCTCGTTGATATAGCCCACCGGCAGTACGATGGATTTGATAAAATAGCTGCCGGTAAAGGCGGTCAGCAGGATGATACAAAGGCCGATGCCGATGATAATAAAGTTGATATTATTCAAGGCCTCATCCACCTGCTCCAGGGAACTCATCATCCGCATGGTCCCCACCAGGATCCCCTCTTCGGTATAAAGGGGTTGGGAGACGCTGACCACCCGCTCATCGGAAAGGGTATGGAAGCCGATCCAATCGGCGGACTTGCCGTTGCGGGCCTCCCGCAGGTCGGGAGTCTCGGCCACCTCGGTGATCTCGAAGCCGGTGGAGGAGTAAACGGCGCTGCCGTTCACCGTCATTACCTGCATCTCCATAATACTTTTATCTTCAAAATCCTGCACCATCGCCATCAGCCCGGCGTTGACGTCCTTATACTGGGGATAGATGTACCGCTCAAAATATTTGGACATATATTCGCCGCTGGCGGTCAGGGTACCGATACAGTCAGAGTAATAAAAGTTTTTCACCAATGCGCCCACGATAGCCAGCGCCAATATCACCACCACCAGGGTGACCCCAAAGATGTTCAGAAGCCACCGACGGGTGATGCCGGTATAAATATAGGTACGAAGCACGTGGACCCATTTGCGCAGATATTCCCAGGCCTGCAAGCCAAGCTGTTTGATATTATTCAATAAGGTCTGCAGTTTTTCTTTCATCATTCATTGCCCCAGCGGTAGCCGTAGCCCCACACGGTCTGTACGTACACGGGCTTGGAGGGGTCGTCTTCAATCTTCATCCGCAGGCGGCGGATGTTCACGTCCACGATCTTATGCCGATCGCCCCCGAAGCTATCGCCCCAAACGGTCTTGAAGATCTCCTCCCGGGAGAAGGCCTTGCCGGTATTTTCCAAAAAGTGACGCATCAGCTGGAACTCCACCTGGGTGACGTCGATCTTTTGGCCGTTCTTTTCCAACCGGCGGCTCTTATGGTTCAGCACAAAGGGGCCGTCCTTGATCTCGTCGCTGTTTTCCTGGCTGATGCCCTTCATCATCTGCACCCGACGGTACAGGCCGTCCACCCGCACCACCAGCTCCAGGGGAGAAAAGGGCTTTGCCACGTAGTCGTCCGCCCCGTTCATCAGGCCGGCGATCTTATCGTTTTCCTGGGCCTTGGCGGTGAGCATAATGATCCCCACCTTTTGATTGGAGGCACGGATGGTCTTGCAGACCTCCAGCCCGTCGATACCGGGCAACATTACGTCCAGCACCACCACGTCGATATCGCCGTTTTGATCAAACAGCGCCAGGGCATCTTCGCCGGTGGCGGCCTCCAGGGTCTCATACCCCGCCCGCCGCAGGTTCAATACCACACATTCGCGGATGGCGGTCTCATCTTCCAGAACCAACACTTTTTTCATCACATTTTCTCCTATATTACGTCAAATAAGCCAAACACTTTTAAATAATCAATGCCCATGGAATTTTCCGGCTGGCATTGGACCACGTAGATATGGTCGCTATCGGTATACAGCCGGCGCCAGCCCTCGTTCCCCAGCTCGGCGGGGTATTCTCCGGTGCCGTAGATCCGAACAGTGAAAAAGAGTTCGCCGGTCTGCATATGCTTGAATTCAAAGGAGCGGTCTGCATCCAGGGAGCGTTCCACCGTGACCTTACCGAACCAATCGGGAGCCCAGGAAACGGTGAATTTTTCGTTGGCATCCACAAAGGAATAGGATTCCGCATAAAGGGTACGGCCGTCGAACCGGCTCCATTGCATCAGATAAAGATTCTCCGGCAGGCCGTTACGGTAATAGGAGGGCAGCGCCACGGCGCCGGGCACCTCGGGGATGCCGTCTCCGTTCACGTCCTGGCAGGTCACACCGCTACTGCGCCAGGTGGAAACGGTGGTCTGGGTCAAAAGCTCGTTGGTGAGCCGACCCTGCTCGTTGACCGCCAGCACCTCGGTGCCGTAAAGGCCTTCCTCCAATTGTTCATCGATGTACACCGCCGGGTGGCCGCCTGCGGTCTTGCCCGGCAAAATGCTCAAGTAAGAGGTAGCACGGCTGACCATCGGAACGGTATTCACCAGCCCGATCTCGCCCCCGGGGGCACCCACCAGGGCGGCGGTGACCGCCTTGGTGGCGGAATTGCGGTTCAGTACCACCAGGTAGCTGCGATCCTCCCCTTCCAAAAGGCTCAGCTGGGTGAAGATGCCGGTGTGGCGGCTGACCGCCTCCCCCTCTTCCAGGGTATAGACCTCGTAACTGCTGTCGCTATCGGAAAGATATTGCCAGCCCACGATCAGCTCGCAAAGGCCGTTGCCGTCCAGGTCGCCGAAGCCCACCCGGCTGATGGAAGCCGCATCGCTTTTGCCCCGACCCAGGATCAGCCAATTTTCGCCCTTATTTTCCAGCACCAAAAAGCCCAAGGTACCGGAGGACCGGTAAAAGCAAACCGCCTCGTTGGTATCGTCGTTATTCAGATCCACCGGGATGATGCCGGTGCGGTAAGAGCCGGACTGGGGATACACCAGCTCGTAATCCCCCAAAACGGATTTCAGGGTCTTGGTCAATGCCTGGCGGCTGGTGCTCAGGGCCGGTGGTGTGAGCATCCCGGAAAGCTCGCCCGTGAAGACCGAGCAGGAGGAGGTCAGCACCATCACCGCCGCCAATAACATGGTGATCAGCGTTTTTCGCTTCATTTGTTTTTTCCTTTTAAAATTAAATAAAGTTATACATTGTTATTATACTAATATATGAGGCAAAATGCAAGTTTTCAAGAAAAATAAAAAAGGTATTTACTTTTTGGAAAACATGGTGTATAATATTTGAGCGTTATGACCGAAGCTTAGGAATGCGCCATTCACCGAGCGGTTCCCCAGCCCCGGCCGGAGCAATAAAATTATGAAAGGTGAAAACGAACAATGCTGAAGAAAGAAACCAAGAATTCCGTTATCGAAGCAAACAAGCTGCACGAGAAGGACACCGGTTCTCCCGAAGTTCAGATCGCGATCCTGACCGCTCGCATCAACGAGCTGACCGAGCATCTGAAGAAGAACCCCAACGACCATCATTCCCGCCGCGGTTTGCTGAAGATGGTTGGTAACAGAAGAAATCTGCTGGGCTATCTGACCAAGACCGATATCAACCGTTACCGTGCAATCATCGAAAAGCTGAACATCAGAAAGTAATCAAAAAGCAGGCTGAAGAAAGGCTTCAAAAACCTTTTTTCAGCCTCTTTCCCATTTTTGGAGCGGCAGGCCTTTAGCAGTTAAACAGGTGCTTCTGCCTGAAGGTGCCTCTGTTTAAGTGCTAAATACTGCTGCCTTTAAAATGGAAAAAATCATTTTAAAAGGAGAAAACCACATGTACGAAAACCACAAGATTTTCAAAACCGAGTTCGCCGGCAGACCCCTGGTGGTCGAGACCGGTAAGTTCGCTCAGTTGGCCAACGGCAGCGCTTTGGTGCGCTACGGTGAAACCGTTGTGCTGGCTACCGCCACTGCTTCTGCACAGCCCCGCGACGGCATCGACTTCTTCCCTCTTTCCGTTGATTTTGAAGAGAGAATGTATGCCGCAGGCAAGATCCCCGGTGGGTTCCTGAAGAGAGAAGGCCGCCCCTCTGAAAAGGCCATCCTGAGCTCCCGTGTGATCGACCGTTCCATCCGCCCCTTGTTCCCCAAGGATATGCGCAACGACGTGAACGTGAATCTGACCATCCTGGCTGTGGATAACGATTGCATCCCCGAGATCGTGGGTATGATCGGCGCTTCCATCGCCCTTTCTATCTCCGATATCCCCTTCGCCGGCCCCATCAGCGGTGTATCCGTTGGTCTGGTGGACGGTGAGATCGTGATGAACCCCACCGAGGAACAGCGTGAACGTTCCGAAATGGCTGTGACCGTGGCTTCCACCGAAAAGAAGGTGACCATGATCGAAGCCGGTGCCAAGGAAGTGCCCGAAGCCAAGATGCTGGAGGCTATTATGGCCGGTCATAAGGCCAATGCCGAGATCATCGCCTTTATCAATACCATCGTTGCCGAGATCGGCCGCGAAAAATTCACCTTTGATTCCTATGACGTTCCCGCAGAACTCTTTGAGAAGATCAAGGCCTTTGCTGAAGAGGACACCAAAGCCGCCCTGCATACCGCCGACAAGATCACCCGGGATCAGAACATCAAGGATCTTTATACCAAGGTACACGAGCATTTCGACGAAGAGCTGGGCGAAGAAGCCCGCCTGATCGACGATTGCCTCTATAAGCTGCAGAAGTACATCGTACGGAACTGGATCAGCGAAGAAGGCAAGCGTGTGGACGATCGCGGTCTGAACGATATGCGTCCTCTGTGGGGCGAAGTAGACCTGCTGCCCAAGGTACACGGTTGCGGCCTGTTTGCCCGTGGCAAGACCCAGGTTCTGACGGTTTGTACCCTGGGTATGATCAGTGAAGAACAATTGCTGGACGGTTTGGATAACGTTGAATCCAAGCGGTATATCCATCATTACAATATGCCCGGTTTCACCGTTGGCGAAGCAAAGCCCTCCCGTAGCCCCGGCCGTCGTGAGATCGGCCACGGTGCTTTGGCCGAGCGTGCTCTGGAGCCCGTGATCCCCTCTAAGGACGTGTTCCCCTACACCATCCGTCTGGTATCCGACGTATTAACCTCCAACGGTTCCACCTCTCAGGGTGCTATCTGCGGTTCTACCCTGGCTCTGATGGATGCCGGTGTTCCCATCACCGCTCCCGTTGCAGGTATTTCCTGCGGTCTGATCACCCGTCCCGACGATACCTTCGTTACCATGGTGGATATCCAGGGTATCGAAGACTTCTTCGGCGATATGGACTTTAAGGTGGCCGGTACCAAGAAGGGTATCACCGCTATTCAGATGGATATTAAGGTAGACGGTCTGACCGAAGCCATCATCAAGGAAGCCTTGGAAAAGACCCGCGATGCCCGTTACCACATTCTGGACAACGTGATCGCTCCCGCCATCGCCGCTCCCAGAGCCGACGTGAAGGATTGGGCACCCAAGATCATCACCCTGAAGATCAACCCCGATAAGATCCGTGAAGTCATTGGTTCCGGCGGTAAGGTGATCCAGAAGATCGTTGCCGATACCGGTGCTAAGATCGATATCGAGGACGACGGCTCCGTATTCATCGCTGCTGACAACCCCGCATCCTCCAACAAGGCGCTGGAGATCATCAAGGGGATCGTATTCGAGCCCGAAGTTGGTCAGATCTACCGTGCTACCGTTGTGAAGCTGATGGAGTTCGGTGCGTTCGTTGAATTCGCCCCCGGTAAGGAAGGCCTGGTTCACATCTCCAAGCTGGACACCAAGCGGGTTGAAAAGGTGGAAGACCTGCTCAGCGAAGGCGACGAGATCTGGGTCAAGTTCATGGAGATCGACTCCAAGGGCCGCTACAACCTCTCCCGCAAGGACGCTTTGCTGGATATGGAAAAGGCTCAGAAAGAAGCCGAAAATAACTAACCAATTTAAAAGAGTCTGCACCCGCAGGCTCTTTTTTTGGGGCGTTGCCCCAAACCCCATTCAAGGGGCCTTTTTGAAAAAAGCCCCCTTGAAAATCCGCCAAAAACTTTCATTGAAAATTTTCTGAAAGGGGTTCCGGGGAAAAACTCTTTTATAAAAGAGTTTTCCCCGCCGTATTCTTATGATCCGTTACTTACTTTGGGATATCGACGGCACCTTACTGGACTTTAAGGCCGCTGAAAACTACGGCATCCGCAAGTGCTTTGCTCTGATGCAGATGGGGCTTTGCTCCGATGAGATGCTGGCCCGCTATTCCGCCATTAATCACGCCTATTGGCAAAAATTAGAGCGGGGCGAGATGACCAAGCCGGAGATCCTGGTCGGCCGGTTCGAGACCTTTTTCAAGGAAGAGGGACTGCCGGTGGAAAATGCCCCCCGCTTTAACGAGCTTTATCAATACCACTTAGGTGACGCCGCCTTTTTTATGCCCGGCGGCGAAGAAGCGGTGCGCTATTTCAAAGGGCGGATGCCCCAATACGGCGCCACTAACGGCACCGCTCTGGCCCAGGAGCGAAAACTGGCCAAAAGTGGACTGGATCAGTTGTTGGACGGGGTCTTTATCTCCGAGGTCCTTGGCTTTGAAAAGCCGGATCCCCGTTTTTTTGAGGCAATCTTCGCCGCAACCGGTGAAGTCCCTGCCCAAGGGATGATCATCGGCGATTCCCTCTCCAGCGATATGCAGGGCGGAACCAACGCCGGCCTTTTACGGTGCTATTACGCCCCCGGCGACACGCCCCTGCCCCCGGAGGGAACGGTGGATCACGTGATCCGCCATTTGAGCGAGGTTCCCGCTTTAGTAGAAAAAATAAACGGAAGATGCTGATGCATCTTCCGTTTTTTTAGTCTTCCTCTTCTTCGTCGGTGAGTTTTTCGTGAACAATCACTTTCACTTCGTGGGCCATCAGGTCGTCGGCCTTGGTGACCAAAATCTCCAGATTTTGATATTCCACCTTTTGCCCCTCTTCGGGGATACTACCGATCAATTCGATCAGCCAGCCGTTGACGGTGGTAGCTTCGGTCTCTTCCTCCGGCTCCTGTTCGAAGAATTCCAGGAAATCCTCGATATTGGCGGAGCAAAGCACCTTATAGGTATCCTCGCCCAGTTGGGTGAAGTCCTCGATGGCTTCGTCACATTCGTCCCAGATCTCGCCCACGATCTCCTCCAGGATATCCTCCATGGTCACGATACCGGCGGTCTCGCCGTATTCGTTGACGATCACGACGATATGGTTATGTTCCTTTTGCATATCCTTGAATAATACGTCCAGGTGGGCGGCCTCCGGCACAAAGGTGGGCTGGAACATAGCGTCCTCCAGCTTAAAGCCCTCCCGACGGTGGCGCAGCAGAAAATCCCGGCTATGCAGGATCCCGACGATCTGATCGCTGGTCTCCCCGAACACGGGGATCCGGGAGTAGCCCTCCCGCTCGATGGTCTCTATAATTTCTTCGTGGGAGGCATCCTTGGATACCATCACCATAGAACGGCGGGGAGTCATTACGTCCTCGGCGGTCATACCGTCTAATTTAAATACGTTTTTGATATATTCGATGTCGTTCTCATTCAAGCTGCCCTCATCGGCGCCCGCATCCAGCATCAATACAATATCCTCTTCGGAAACAGGATCCTCTTTTTCATGGGGATCGATGCCAAAAAGCCGCAGAACACAGTTGGTAGAAATCGTTAACAGCCAGATGATCGGGGTCAGCACAAAGGCCAGGCCGGAAATAGAACCGCAGACTGCATCGGCCAGCTTTTCCTTGTGCTTCATGGCGATGCGCTTAGGCACCAACTCACCCAATACCAACGTAAAGAAGGAAAGGATCAGAGTGATCACGATGACCGATACGGTATTGATCAGCCCCACCTGGGCGTCGGGAATATGAAACTTGGCTACCGCAAAGGCAGAAAGCCGTTCGGCAAAGTTATCGGCCGCGAAAGCGGAGCCTAAAAAGCCCGCCAGGGTGATCCCGATCTGAATGGTGGAAAGAAAACGGGTGGGCTCCTCGATCATTTTGAGCATCTTAGTGGCTTTTTTATCGCCATCCTCTGCCCGAGCCTTCAGTTTCTTTTCATTTAATGAAATCAAAGCGATCTCCGTTGCGGCGAAGAACGCATTGACCAGAATAAGAACAAATTGTACTAATAATTGCTGAAACATATATGTTTTTTAAAATACCTCCAAAATAATAAAATGTGTGAACCAATTCAAATCATTCCTGCCTATTTTCGGCAAGCCCGGCGGAAACACCGGATCCAAACACATTTTTCATATTCCAAAGGCAACAAAGCAGCATTCTTCAGGCTACTTCGGGGAAGCGGATCCACAAAACCAACTCCTTTCTCCGCATAGTAAATCGATCATATACTATCATAAAAGTGAAAACTTGTCAATAAAAAATAGCAGAAAGAGGGCTATGCCTCTTTCTGCTATTTTTATAATTGATGAAAAATCGGTTTGCGTTCTGCGAAGGTATAGACCCCACCGAACAGTTCCTTGGCCAAAGCCAGGGCTTTATCCATATGCTGACCCACCCGATCAGGGGTATGGGCATCGGAGCCCACGGTAATGATCTTACCGCCTAATTCTTTAAAGCGGCGGAGCATAATTTCATCGGGCAGGAACACCCCACGGGAATCCAGGCCGCTGGTATTGATCTCCATCCCCTTGCCCTTTTTAACCAAGGTCTTCAGGATCTCATCGATCAGATCGGGAAAATCCTCATATTGAATGGGCGGGTTGGGGTTGGCAGCGCACTTGGAGATATAGGTCAGATGACCCAGCACGTCGAAATCGCTATGGGCTTTCACACATTCCAAGGTGGTCTCTAAATACCGCTTACAGGCGGTCTCCGCCGACTGATTTTGCCAAAAGGGTTCAAAGTAGGGATCGAACCCATCCACAAAATGCACCGAGCCGATGACAAAATCAAAGGGGCGGCGAGCCAGATCCCGCTTCAGGTCCTCCTGATTATCAGGGGTCATCCCGAACTCAAAGCCACGGCGGATCAACAGCCCCTCGGGGGCGGTCAGGTTATCGTAGTTGGCGTTATAGTCGGCGGTCTCAAAGGTCAGCTTAGTGACCCCATCCCAGGAGGGGCCGTAGTCCAGATGGTCGGTAAAGCAGATCTCTTTTAATCCGGCCTTTACCGCCGCCTGCACCATATCTTTTGGGTCGGTCTCGCTATCGTAGGAGACCCGGGTATGCATATGATAATCAAACATTGATTGTTGCTCCTGCCGTTTTTTCTTTATTTTAACAGAAGCCGCCCCTAAAGTCAAACGGAAAGAGGCCAGACCTGCATATCATCCTCGCCCCGATTAGCGAAGGCATAGTAAGGAATATAGCGCAGGGTGACGGGCTCCCCTTTTTGCTTTTGGTAGGGCGCATACAGGGACTTTTGCACCGGCAGCAGAACGCCCTCTGCCACCAGGATAGGAGAGCCGCCGAAGGTCTCCTTCAGCACCTTCACCTTGCCCTCCGGATCGACCCGGCAACGGAACAGATCTCCGGGCTGATCCTGCCCCTCCAGGCAATAGACGATGGGGCCCCGCATCAGAGCCACCCGGCCGGCATCCTCGTGGACTGCATCGGATGCAGTATAGAAGATCGGTTCCATTTCGAAGGTAACGGCCACTTCGTTGGTGTCGAAATAAAGATACCCCTTTTCCTCCCGACAGGGGGCGCTGGCGGTAAATTTGCCGCACCAGGCGGGCTTACGCAGGGCCAGTTTCTTATCCCCCTCGTAGGTGATCTTCACGGTGCCATCCAGCGGATAGGCGGTTTCCATTTTGACCGCAGCACCCTCTACGGTGCCCTCGGTGGGGATATACTGATGAACGAAAAGAGTATCCCTATCGTAGCCGTAGACGTATTCGCCGATGGCGGGGATCAGCCGCACCAGGTTCGGCGGACAGCAGGAGCAATTGAACACCCGTTGCCGCTGGGTCTTGGCCTGTTTTTCCCCGGGGATCCCCATACGGGAAAGATCCATTTCCAAGGGGTTTACGTAGAAGAAGGATTCACCGTCCAGAGAAAGCCCGCTGATCATTCCATTATAAAGGGCCCGCTCCACCGCATCGCCGTAGCGACCATCCGGCTTTTGGTTATAGAGGCGGCGGCCGAAGAGGGCCAAAGCCAAAGCGGCGCAGGTTTCGGCATAGGCCTTGCGGTTAGGCAGATGATAGGCCACCGTGAATCGCTCGCCCTGATGCTGAGAACCCAACCCGCCGGTGATATACATTTTCTTTTCATAGATATCGTTAAAGAGGGTTTCCACTGCATTTTGCAGTTTTTCATCCCCCAATTCTTTCGCCAGATCGGCCATTCCGCAATAAAGGTAAAGAGCCCGCACCGCATGGCCTACTGCGGTGGTTTGCTCCACTACCGGAAGATGGCCCTGCAGATAGATTCCTCCATCGTTGGCATAACGCTCGGGAGAGATATCCTTTGGATGGATGCCCCGTTCCCGGATGAAGAATTCCGCCAGATCCCGATGCATGGGGTTGCCGGTCACCTCATAAAGCCGCAGGAGAGCCAATTCGATCTCCTGATGACCGGGCGTTACAAACCCAGCGGATTTTTCCCGGCGGAAGACCCGATCCACCAGTTCCACGTTACGGCAACAGATCTGCAATAGCCGATCCTCGCCGGTGGCGTGGTACCAGGCCACCGCCGCCTCGATCATATGGCCCAGGGAATAAAGCTCGTGCTTATCCCGCTCGCTGAACCGAGGCCATTTTGCCTCCGGGTTACAAAAATAGGAGTTATAGTAGCCATCGGCATCCTGGGCAGCCTCGATATCGTCAATGATCTTTTCGGCCAGTTCCCGCAGCTTGGGTTCGTCCTGTTCCTCCAGCAGATAGGCCACACCCTCCAGCCACTTTACCACGTCGCTGCCCCAAAAGATATGGGGCTCAAAACCGTGGGACTTGCCGTCCATAGTGGCGATCCGCCCGGTCTCTTCAAAGCGGTCGTAGACCGCCCAAACGGTCTTTTCCCGCACTAATTTTTGTTGCGCCGCCCAAAAGCCATCGGTGACCTTCAGGTCGTAAAAGGGAACCTTTTTCATCGAAAAATCCTCCTGTTGATTTTTATCTCTATTTGTATTATACTGAAAATATACGACAAGAACAAGGAAAGGAACCCAATAAATAGTGAGAATTTCCGACTTTTTATTTGACGGCGGCGGTAAATTTTCCACCAAAGCTCTCTATCAGCATCAGCACCGCCCCAGGGGCTGCCCTACCAACGAGTTGATCTTAGTGACCCGAGGGCACCTTTATCTGCAGGTAGGGGAAGAGCGGCACAGTCTGACGGCCAACGATTATCTTTTGATCCCGCCCCACACCGGCCATAGGGGCTGGAAGCAGACCCGGGAGCCGGTAGAATACTATTGGCTGCATTTTTACGGGGAACCCCTGCAGGGCTGTGGTACTCTGCCCGCCCCCAGCACCCTGATCCAAAACGCACAGCAACTTCTACAGATCCAAGGCTCCCCCGCCTATCCCAAGGAGGCTGCCCATCATATGCTGGCGGTGCTTTTGGCGGAGTTGGAGGTTCAGAAACGGCAGGAAGCCCCCCAAAACGCTCTGGCTGCCCGGGTCCATGAATACGTCCGTTCCCACAGTAAAATGCCCCTGACCGCCGCCGGGGTGGCAGAGGCCTTGGGGTTCCATCCGGATCATCTTTCAAGGGTGATGAAAAATTGCTACGGACTGACCCTGAAGCAGGAGATCGCCCGGGAGCGGCTGGAACGAGCCAAGCACCTTTTACAAACCACCGACTGGACCGTGACCCGCATTGCCCTGGAGTTAGGGTGGCAGGACGCTAATTTATTTGAAAAATTCTTTCGGTATCATATGAAGACCACCCCTACCGCCTATCGAAACAGTTTTTTTGAGATTCATACGAATCATGAATAAATAATAAGCCATACGCCTGCGGCGATGACATACACGGCACCGCCGTGATTCCATTCCAAGCCATCCGGCTTGGGTAAAAAAATAAGAGGAAGTCTTTCGACTTGCTCTTATTTTTTGGAGTGGGTGACGGGGCTCGAACTCGCTACCTCAACCTTGGCAAGGTTGCGCTCTACCAGATG